>JAZLHT010000277.1:0-7642 GCA_045616965.1 Candidatus Enterocola sp. | reverse complement strand
CTTATTCTATTCCCCTTTTTGTTGAATATAGATTCCCCTTGAGCACAACACCAAGTTCCCATATTTAAATTATTCTCAAGTTCCATATAAAAACCTTGCCAAGCAGTATTCCCCCATTCATTAACGATTTTGTTTTCTCCTTTATATGATGCAGTCCACCTTCTTATTCTATCCAAGTTCTCTATGAAATCACTAAATATTAGATTCTTTGTCAATGATTTACATGGTTCAAGTACTCTCAATATATCATCACGAAGAACCATCTTGAAAATAGGATTATGGGTGTTCACCCACTTATCTTTTTTGTATTCTGATTCTATTTTATTTAAGCTATGCTTACTTTCATTGCCAGTTTTAAAATATACGCAATGAAGTTCATAATCATTATATCTCTTTTTTACATCTTTGGAATAACGAATAAGTTGATTGTCATGAACTTTTGTGTCCGTTTTGTCTTCAATAATTACAGCATACTGTTTATTGTTAATATCTTTAATCAAAGCCAAAACATCAATATTGTTATCTTGACTTTTACATTCTATGGAGGATATTTGCAAATCCTCGTTGCTATTATCGGGCAGTAGCAATAGACGGATAAATGCTTGTGCCGCTTTATGAAGTTCATTGTCTGCCTGAATATATTCAGGCTTGGGATTTGCCCATTCTAGTAACCAGAGAATAAATGCGTCTTGACTGAATTCGGAACTAGCGAAACGAAAGAAATTTGGTATACTCATATAAACAATAAATTAGAATTCTACAAAAGCTTGTTATACAATTCAACAATCTCTTCACTCTCCATCTTCATCTCGTCCGCCAACTTCTGTGGTTCCAGCACTTGTACAGCAGAGCCGTGGGAGCGGAGTTCTTGCTTGAACTCGTAGTTGGGGACAAGATAATATTTAAAGATGGAATATTCATCTGTGCACTCTGTCTCTTCCTGTGAGTGGTGCAGTGGTAATGAGCGGAAATAATTTGCTTGCCAACTGTTTACACGGATGGTGACAAACTTAGGTTTCTTACCAGCATCGCTGACACCCACAATGGAATAGAAGTATTCCTCTGGGTTAAAATCAACGGGCATTTTATATGTAATATCGGTCACAGACAAGTCCTCAATTCGGTCAAGAGCATAAACAGTCATATCCGTTTTCTCTGACTGTGCCAGCATATACCAACGTTGACGATACACCTTCACGCAATATGGCTTGACCATAAAAGTGGAAGAATGATTCTTGTGGTAGCCGTGATAGGTCATTTTTAGTAGCATCTTATCACGCATTGCCTCAATAATAGGTGTGAGAAAACGCTGACCAGACGGTATCTTCTCAAACAAGATTTGGTGTTTAAGGTGATGGCTCTCGTTTATGAGGTTGTTTACAGCAAAGGTGTTGATGAGCCATTGTCGGACACCACCACGTTCCAAATCTTCCGCATCCTCAATGTAGTATGCTCCACCAAGTTTGCGGTTGCACTCAATATTGATTTGAAAAAGGTCTTGAATTGCCCATATCCAATTGTAAAATGTGCGTTCAGGAATGGCACTCTCATGGAGACTGTTAAGTGAGTAGTTCTGAGCCCATTTGCGGTTAATATCCGCACGTGTGATATGTCCGGCAGTGTAAATGGTATCTACTAACCATACATACGAACGGAATAATTGAGCAGATGATTGTTTAGCCATATTATTTGGAATAATTTTCAAATGATAGGCAAAGATAATGTTTTTCACTGCCAAATCATAGCAGTTTATAACAAAAATTGCCACGCCTGCTGTTGTTTGATAAATGAATTAGGATATGTGTTGTATTTGTTGTATATTTGTGTTTTAAATATGAATATCAATAAAGTGATGTAATTGTAAGAAAAAGGTATTATGAAAAAGATTATATGTCCAAATTGCCATACCGCTTTTACTGTGGATGAGGCTGATTATGCTGCCATTTTAAGTCAGGTGAAGAATGCTGAGTTCAACTCAGAGTTGGAGCAGCGAATAGACATTATGAAAAGGCAGTTGATGGCAGAGCAGGAACTGAAAAACACTAAAGCCAAGAGTGATTTTGAAAAATCTATCTCAGAGAAGGAAAAGGAGTTGGTTTCAAAGGAATCTGATATTAGAACTCTGCAAAGTAAGATTGAAAATATAGAGAAACTAAAACAATCTGAGTTGCAGCATGAGCTTGCCAAGAAAGATATTGAGATTGAAAAACTAAAGGCTGATTCAGAGATTGCAGGTCAGAAAGCCGCCAACAGTCAGAGTGCGTTGAAACAGGAATATGAGGCTAAGTTAAAGCTGGCTCAGGAGCAGGTTGATTATTATAAGGATATGAAGATAAAACTATCAACCAAAATGATAGGTGAGAGTCTTGAGGTGCATTGCAGCACAATTTATGAGCAAACAATGCGTTCACTTATGCCAAGTGCGTATTTTGAGAAGGATAACGACGCATCGGGTGGTAGCAAGGGTGATTTTATATTCCGTGATTTTGCTGACGATGGTACAGAGTACATATCCATTATGTTTGAGATGAAAAATGAGGCTGACACCACAGCCACAAAGCATAAGAATGAGGATTTTTTCAAGAAATTAGACGATGACCGCAAAGCAAAGAATTGTGAGTATGCTGTGTTGGTGTCTCTTTTGGAGCCTGAGAGTGAACTGTATAACGGCGGTATTGTTGATGTGTCTTATAGATATGATAAAATGTATGTTATTCGTCCACAGTTCTTTACACCTATAATATCTCTTTTGGTACAGACATCCAAAAAGAGCCTTGAATATAAGAAATTACTCGCTTTTGAAAGGGAAAAGTCTGTTGATGTCAGAAAATTTGAAGAGGAACTTGCCGATTTTAAGGATAAATTCGGCAGAAATTACCGTCTTGCAAGTGAAAAGTTTAAGAATGCCATAGAGGAGATAGACAAGTCTATCCTACACCTTACAAAAATAAAGGAGTCTCTGATTGGTAGTGAGAATAACTTGCGTTTGGCAAATGACAAGGCAGAGTCATTAAGCATAAATAAGTTGACTAAGAACAGCCCGCTGCTTTTATCCCAATTTAAAGATGCAAGGAACAAATAAAGTTTGTACCTTTGTACCGTAAAATGCAATTTATTAAACTAGATAATGTGGTGCCAAGGATTCCGGATGTGGAGTTCAGTACACCTTTTACACTCACTTTTAATGAAGGTGAGTGTTGGTGTGTTTATGGTGGTAACGGTAGTGGGAAAACCCTTTTTGCACAGATAATAAGGGGTGGGTTTGGTATAAAAAGCGGTGATATTGCATACGATTTTATGGCGGATGAGCGTGCCAAGACCAAAGATTATGTATATCCATCGCAGTTTATAAAGATAGTGGGTTTTGAGGCTGCCTATACATTAGGCTCATTCCGCGATGCCTATTACCAGCAGCGTTTCTCATCTATGGAGATAGATTGGTATCCTACTGTACGTGAACTTTTACCCGATACTGAATATGCACAGCATGTAATTGAACTGCTGAACATTACGCCGCTTCTTGAACATAGGCTCATAACATTGTCAAGCGGACAGCTAAGGCGTTTGCTTATAGCAAAGGCTATGCTTGAAAAGCCCCGTATGCTTATATTTGATAATCCGTTTATAGGGCTTGATGTGGAGTCCAGAGCATTGCTTGACGGAGTTTTTGAGAGTCTGCGTAATGATGGCGTGCAGTTAATGTTTCTTGTACCCACAATAAGGGATATACCTAAAATAACTACAAATGTGCTGTGGCTTGATAAACTTAACAGCAGGTTTACAGGTCTAAAATGTGAGTTTGATAAGTTAGGCGTAAAAGAGGAATCGCCGTCTGTAGCCAAATTTGGGT
This sequence comes from Candidatus Enterocola sp., assembly GCA_045616965.1. Taxonomy (GTDB): domain Bacteria; phylum Bacteroidota; class Bacteroidia; order Bacteroidales; family Paludibacteraceae; genus Enterocola. Next base: position 3,792 of record JAZLHT010000277.1, on the reverse strand, counting down.
TTAAGAGTCTGATACCTAAGCCGGCAGATTTTGAAATTGCTGTAAAGATGGAGAATCTTAATATAAACTACGGCGATGTAATCTATCAGCGCAATTTGAATTGGACTATCAGAAGGGGAGAGAAATGGGCGCTGCTTGGACCTAACGGCAGCGGAAAATCAACTTTGCTAAGTTATATTTTTGCAGATAACCCACAGGCGTACAGTAAGCCGCTTACCCTTTTTGACCGTAAACGCGGTACAGGAGAGAGCATTTGGGATATTAAACGTCATATAGGGTTCACATCGTCAGAGATGCACCTCTACTATTTAGAGAATGTGCCTTGCAAGAGTGTGGTGGAATCAGGATTTTTTGATAGTGTGGGGCTGTATTGCCACCCATCGGCAGAGCAGAGTGAGTATGCTATGGAACTAATGAGAATTTTAGGAATAGACGGCATTGCAAACAAGGGGTTCCTTAAAGTGTCAAGCGGAGAACAGCGTTTGCTTCTGTTTGCAAGGGCTTTGGTTAAAAATCCCGATTTGCTTATACTTGACGAGCCGTTCCATGGTGTTGATTATGCACATAAAATGGTTTGTCTTAACCTTATAAACCAATTCCTATTGCAACAGGATAAGTCAATAATTTTTGTTACACATTATAAAGAAGAGATTCCAAAAAATGTTGATAAAGTTTTTTCACTTGATAGTTGCACTATCAAGTGAAAAAGGGACAAGGAAAAAGGGACAAGGGACAAGTACCTTATCCTTGACCCCTGACCCTTGACCCTTTTACGAGTGAAACGAGTAAAATTATATTTATTATGAAGCGTACTACAATATTATTCTTAGCATTGATTTCATTGGTGGCGGTAGCATCCACCGTAGGAGTAAACATTAAGAAACGTCTTGATGAGATGCATCAGCTATACCTTACAGACAGAGACTCACTGTACAGTCAGATAGAGGAGAGAAAACGGAGTTTTGAGAAGGCGGAAGACCCTGTGGAGCGTAGTGTGTATCGTATGGCGGTGGCAACCATGTATCAGGAGTACTACAATAACAACCGCTATGCAATAGACGGACGTACAGACATTGACGGTGCCGCACCCGATGATATGCGGGAGTGGAGCCGCAAGAACTTTAAGGATTCCATAGCATGGTATTTGGATAAGGCTTTGGAGAATAGGCAGGCATTGCTTGACGCTTCTACATCGGGCTATAAGGAGAATATAACAGAGGGTAAGGATTCCGCACTTATGCCAACCATGTATGATATTCTTGTGGACAAGGCAATACGCATGGTAGAAGATGATTCTGTAAAGGTGAATGATTTGTATGCAAGGCTTATTGAGGCTCATAAAAATAACCCGATAGTACGTGATGCCGTACAGTTCCGCCTGTACCTGTATAATACAGACCGTAAAAATAATGAGTGCAGGGTAGGGTTTGCAGAGGCGTATAGGGGAACTCCGCTATATGTATATGTAAAGGCATACGAGCTAAATCATTGTACGCTCAGCCCTAAAGCCAAGCACGATGCCTGTGTTGATATTTTGAATAAATACAATGATAATCCTTACATAACCTCAATACTGAATGTAAAGGAGACATTGGAACGTCCGTATCTTGAGATGGAGAACGGCAGTGAGGACGGCAACATGTCAAATCTGCTGTACCCAGGTGAAGAGGAGACTATTTGGCTAAAATACAAGAATTTACAAAGCGTTAAGGTTAATGTCTATAGACTTGACCAAAGTGCTTACGCCTATTCTGAAAGCGGCGATGGGGAAATGACACTTGTAAAGTCAGAGACCATTGCCTTGCCTGATTCCGCAGATTATGACGTGCATACATACGCCTATACGCTTAAACGTGACACTTGTGGTATATATCTTGTAAAAATACTTGCCAACGGGGATTCCAAATACACCTTGTCAAACCATTTTTTTGTTACAGATATTTTTGTGTTAGATAAGGCTGTAGAGGGCGGCTATGAATTCTATGTGGTTGACAGACGGAACGGAATGCCTCTTAATAATGTAGAGGTTAAGGTTTATGAGGGCAAGAATGGTGCCTATCGGGTGCTTAAAACAGATATTCACGGTGTTGCAAAATTGCAGTTAAGCCGCAAGACAGGAGCCGTTTGCACATTTAAATACGGCAAAGATGAGTTCTATCCTGCCAAATCCATTTGGCGGTATAAACAGCAGCGTACTCTCAATCCGCATACATACACAGAGTTTTTTATGGATAGAGGTGTGTATCGCCCGGGGCAGAAGGTTATGGCAAAGGGCATTGTATATAATGTACGCGGCGATGAGTATTCATTGGCGGCTGCCACTGCCGTTACCGTAAAACTTATGGACGCAAACGGAAGTGTGGTGGAGGAGAAGGAGGTCAAGACCAATGATTACGGCTCTTTCTATGTGGAGTTCACTATACCTGAGGGGCTGTTAAGCGGTAATTTCTCTCTATACACCAAGAGCGGTTCGCATTATTTTAGAGTGGAGGAGTACAAGCGTCCTACATTTGAGGTTAAGGTGGATAGCGCTTCTGCCAAAACCATAAATGATAAGATAACCCTTAGCGGTAATGCCCGTTATTACAGAGGCAGTTCCGTATCGGGCGGTGCGGTTAAGTATAAGGTTACATCGTCTGCCGTATATTATCATTGGTGTAATTGCATATTGCCTCAAACAAGGTATGTGGTTGCCTCAGGTAATGCTGTTTGTGACCCCGATGGGAACTTTACCATAGAGTTTCTGCCGGAGATAACATCAGATAACCGTCATCCGTTCTACAGACTTACCACAGAGGTGTCTGTAACAGATATGTCAGGAGAGACTCAAATATGTAACTATTCTTTAGTTACAGGAACGGCAGATTTCTCACTCTCTTGCCCGATAGACGAGCTTATGGATAAGTCCAAGGTCAAGGATATAGTACCCGATGCGTACGATTGTGCAGGTAATAAGGTAAGTGTATGCGGAAACTACACCTTGCGTTCAGCCTCTAAGGTTTACGAAGGGGAGTTTACATCGGGTCAGGAACTTGACGTTAATTTTAAGACACTTAAGAGTGGAAAATATGAACTGAACCTGCATGCCACAGATACTAAAGGGCGTGCGGTAGATTATAAGACCACATTTATAGCATACTCTGCAAATGACAAGAAACCTGCCGTAGATACTCTGCAATGGGTTATCCCGGTAAAGACGGATTGTGAGAATAGTGATATTGCCATTGTTGTTGCGGGCTCTTCGTACGATACATATACAATGCTGGAACTCTATGACCAAGGTAAATTAGTGGAGCGTAATGTAGAGAAAATGAACTCTGCAAACAAGCGGTTTAAGATAATCTACAAGCCTATTTACAGTGACAGGCTTACAGCGGTGTTCACCACTATCTATAACGGAAAGGCTGTGGTTAAATCAGTTACGCTGAATCGTGTTATTAAGAGCAGGGATTTGAATATAGAGCTGTCTCACATTAAAAAGATGTATGAGCCGGGAGAAAAGGACAAATGGACTGTAAAGGTAACCGATATTGACGGCAAACATAAGAGTGCTGAGGCTGCGGTTGCCATGTATGATTTAAGCCTTGATGCCATTGCCTCTAACCATTGGAGTTTTAATCCTGTGCATAAAACATTTATGGAAGCCCCTGTTTGGAGCGTGCCGTATGTGTCACCGGTAAGGGGTATGGTTTATGCAGGAGATATTAAGCATTATGAATATCAGTTTGTATATCCAAAACTTTATTTTGACCGGGATTCACACTATTATATGCGTGCCGGAATGAATGCTAT
>JAZLHT010000276.1:0-11993 GCA_045616965.1 Candidatus Enterocola sp. | reverse complement strand
TGGCGTAGATGGCAGCCTCATGCGGATTGGAACCACGCTCTATGTGTCTTGTAATGTTCTCCAAAACCACTATGGCATCATCTACAACCATACCTATGGCTATGGTCAGAGAACAGAGTGATATAATGTTAAGGGAACTATCTACAAACAATAGGTATATGAACGCCACTATCAACGCTATAGGTATTGTAATACCAATGATGAATGTGGCACGCCAACGCCCTAAGAAGAACAGAACCACCAACACCACAAACAACAATGCGTACAGAATAGACTCTTCAAGTGAATCTATAGAGTTCTGAATGTTCTCTGATGAGTCATAAATGGTCTGAATCTTTACATCGGGTGGCAATGTTGGCAACAACTCGGCAATTTTCTTATTAACATCACGGCAAATCTGAACTGTATTGGCACCTGACTGTTTCATTATAATAAGACGCACACCATCACCACCGTTAAGTTTCTCATCAAGTGTCATATCCTGGATTGTATCACGTACGGTAGCAATATCACGCACATACACTTGCTTACCCGCAGGCGTGGTGGTTACAACCAAATCCTCTATCTCACGGCTCTCTACAAACTCACTGCGCACTTGTAACTGATATTGTTCATCAAGCATTTTTACTTTACCCGATGACAAGTTAAGGTTGTTAGAACTTACGGCTGTGCCCACTGATTCCAATGGTATTCCGTATGCATCAAGTTTTGATTGGTCGATATCCACATACACCACTCTGACAGGCTCACCGGACATTGATATATTACCTATACCGTCAACTTGATTAAGTACAGGAATAACCTCATCATCAAGCAATTTTTCAAGACCAGGATATGTCTCCTCTGCTGTGACGGCATACTGTGCAATAGGCATTGAACTTGAGCTAAGCTTAAATATAATAGGTGTCATCGCCCCATCGGGTAACTCATCTTTAGCCATCTCTATGTAAGAACGCACATCGTTAGACGCCTCGTCAAGGTTCCAACCCCACTCAAACTCCAACGTAACAATAGACATATTATCCTTAGACTGAGATGTAAGTTTATCCAAACCATCTACAGAGTTAAGGGTGTTCTCCATTAACTTGGTTACGTTAGTCTCTATCTCTGAGGCATTTGCACCCGGATAGGTGGTCATAACCATAATATACGGCGGGTCTATCTCAGGAAATTGGTCTATAGGCAACTTCAAGAACGAGAATACACCTATTATTATAACCGCCACAAAAATAAGTATGGTTGAGACCGGCTTGTCTATGGCTGTTTTATAAATACTCATATTAAAATCCTCCTTAAACTACTGAATCTATTACTGTATTGAATCAGATGCAATGGCAATGGCACAACCGTCTATTAGCCTGCTTTGTCCTAAAGTTACAATCTCATCGCCCTCCTTAATGTCTCCCATAATCTCTACATACTTGTCAAAACGCTGACCAAGCTCCACATCTACACGTTTTGCCCTATCGCCGTCCTTAATGAATATATAACGATTATTTGAACCTATAAGTTTAAGTACTGCCTGATAAGGTACTACAAGAGTTGAAGCCTTACCTACAGGGATTGATGTCTTTACATACATACCGGGGCGTAACAACTCTGATGAGTTAGGAATTTTAACCTTAACTGTAAATGTATGTGATGAGGCATCGATGGTAGGATATACTATTTCTACTGTAGCCTTAAACTCCTTATCCGGGTAAATATCAGACTTTAAAGTAAGAGGCATACCCTCTTTAAGCCTTGGGAAATAGGCCTCCTGGATATTGATATATGCTTTAAGTACATTTATTTGGGTAAGGGTAAGAATAGGCTGACCTGCACACAACTCACCGTTCTCAAAATTCTTGGCGGAAATAACACCTGCATACTCAGCCTTTACAAATGTGTTCTTCTCATAAAGGGCAAGTGTCTCACCTAATTGGTCATACTGAACCTTGGTTTGGTCGTATGCCTGCTGAGATATGCTTCCAGCCTCTTTAAGAGCCTCCATACGCCCCATCTCCACACCAAGGTTAGCATACTGAAGCTTGTATGTGGTGTATTGTGTAGGGTCCATTCTTACAAGCAGCTGACCTTTTGAAACCTTATCTCCAACCTCTACAAATATATGGTCTATAATACCGCTTACGGTTGATGATATATTCATAGTCTCATAACCTTGCAGAGTTGTAGGCAGTTCAACCACCCTGTCAATCTCCTTCATCTCTATTTTCTGCACCTGAACCTGCTCCACCTTTTCTGTCTCGGTCTCAGTTACCTCATTTGTACAGGAGGCAAATGTCAATGCACCTGTAATCATCACTAAACTTCTAATAATTCTGTTCATATCAATAAGTTTTTATTTTGTTATCAATTATATGGTATGTTAATCAAATCCTTAAGGCTAAGATATGCCTCCACTGTAGACAGCACGGCATTAACGTAACTTGTCTGTGCCACTATAAGGTCTTGAGACGCTGTTGTAACCTCTGTACTGGAAGCATATCCGTATTCAAATTTCTTGGATATATTATCAAGCACTTTCTGCGACACCTCTACATTCTTTTTCTGCACCACATACTTATCATACGCATTTCTTAGATTATATCTGAGCTGATAGTTGCTTATGTTAAGTTGGTCTTTTGTATCCATCATAGTGTTCTGTGCAGACTGCGATGCAAGTTTTTTCTGTGTTATGGCAGACGCTCTCTGACCCGATGACCAGATAGGCACAGCAACAGAGATTCCTATAGTGTTAGGGTTAGTCATGTTAAAGCCCTCATCTGCACCAAAATATGTTTTGGCTGAATATTTGTAATAGGCACTTATTGACGGAATATAATCCATAGTGGCAAGCGTAATCTGTTTTTTTGCAATTTCCGCATTTTTGCTAACCAACTGATAATCATAGTTCTTCTCTATATCAAACTCTTCTCCAAGTATAGCAAGGGTTTCATCAATAGACATCAGATTACTGATTTTATCCGTTAATGTAACATTGGTGTCACGGTCAAGCCCCAATATAAACCTTAACGTACTGAGCATAACCTCTCTGTTCAGTTGGACATCGCTAATAGAGGTCTTATAAGTGTTTACCTGAACCTCTATCTGGTCTGCTGAAATCTGCTCTGCTACACCCACCTCTACAGCTTTTAATGCCCTTTGGTACAGAATTTCAAGGTTTTCATAATTATGCTCCAGCAAATCTATAGTCTCTGTTAAAGTAAGAATAGTATAGTAAGTAGTTATAACACTGTTAATTACAGTCTGCTCTGTCTTTTTCTTTGAAACCTCTGACATCTCTATAGCCAGATTGTTAAGCAATGTGGCAACCACCTGCTTGCCGGAGAAGGCCAAAGCGGCAGTCACACCCAAAGTACCGTTAGGGTTCATTGGCATAGCCATACCGCCTATATTCATCTTATACCCACACATGCTAAGGTAATCTAACGTCCCACTTACCTGTGGAAGCATAGTGGCTATGGTCTGCCAACGTGCCGCATGCTGCTGTCTCTCCTCTAACGATGCGTTCTGAAGTGAACGGTTATGATCAACAGCATATTGCACGGCATCTCTCAGAGATATGCTCAATGCCTTAGGATTTGCCTCCGATGTACTCTCCTGAGCGATAATCGGAAGCGTAAAAGCAACACCAACCAATGCAAACAAAAATCTTCTCATCATATTATATTATTTTTTCTGTTCGTAATAATTCAAACCTTTCTCATTGCAGACCATACGCAAGAATGTATCCGCACGTAAATCTATAAGGGCGTTTTTTGAAATGTTATTATCTTTCTCAGTCAAGTCTATTGAAACCACTATAACATTATATAAATAGTCCAAATATACACTACCCGATGTCAAACCCTCCAACTCCGCTCTATACAGACCGTCTTTTACACCTTTCTGCACATTATTGAGAATAAAATTCTTAATGTTCTCCTTTTTGCCTGACAGGAACTCACCGTGAATATCGGGGTAATACTTAATAAGGTCATGCATAAACTTCTCATATTTTGAAGTCCTCTCCTTAAACACAGGATGACGGTATGCAAGAGCCAAATCTATGGCATTATACTCTGTAAACAGGTTTGAATACTCCTTATCCTCATTACGGTTACGCTCACTTATTGACTCCAGCACCAGCACAATAAGCTCCTCCTTCTGACGGAACTCCGTATAGAATGTCTTTTTTGAAATATGCAGCGTATTGCATATATCATCTATGCTCACGCTCCGTATTCCGTATTTCAGAAATTCCGTTTCGGCTGTCTTTAATATGTTTTGGCGTAGATTTTCCATAATTGACACACAAATATATATCATTTACCCGATATGACAATCATTTTTGGAAACTTTTTTACTACAATAGTTTCCAAGTGTAGTAATTTTGTAATGCTATTGTAACATTTTTGTAACAATTGACACTTTTTCCTCGTCAGGAAGTGAGTAATCAATCCAATTTATGTGGAAACCGTGCTTCTCCATACCTCTGAACCAAGTCATCTGACGTTTGGCAAATTGGTGAATGGCTATTTCAAGCAAACCGCACATTTCATCATACGTAAGTTTGCCAAGCAGATATAGTGCAATGTATTTATACTCCAAGCCATAATTGATAAGAGCCTCTGTTTTTACGCCGCTGTCTATAAGCCCCTTAACCTCATCAACCATACCGTTTTCAAGTCTGAGTTTAAGACGTTCTGTAATACGAGTTCTGCGGCTCTCTCTATCTATATCTATTCCAATTATAATGCTGTCAATAGGTTCCGCACCAGATATTTCATCGTGGCTCTTATAGTACTCCTCTATCTCTATAGCACGAATAGCTCGTTTTACTGTATCTACATCGGTAGTGTTATGTAGGGTTTTATATGTTTTTAGAATAGAAGTAAGTTCCTGTAACGATTTTTCTTTAAGCGTCTCTCTCAGTTCAATGTTTACAGGCACCTCCACTAACTTGTAGCCTTTCAGCACAGACTCAATGTAAAGTCCTGAACCACCGCAGAGTATAGGTTGCACACCTCTTGAAAGAACATCTTGATATGCCTTATGGAAATCCTTTTGGTACTCAAATATATTGTACTGCTCACCTGCATTACGTATATCTATGAGGTGATACGGAATTTTCTTACCATCTATGGTGTAGTCCTCCAAATCCTTGCCCGTTCCTATATCCATACCCCTGTAAACCTGACGGGAGTCTGCACTTAGAATCTCACCGCCAAGCCTGTATGCAAGCCTGCAAGCAAAACTTGTTTTGCCACACGCTGTAGGACCCAATATAGTTATTAGTGGATAGTGGACAGTGGACAGTGGACAGTTGTATGTAAATTGTTTAATCATAGTCAGCAGTATTCAACTGGAATTATTGTCAGAGATTCAGACACTCCACACAAACTGTCGCTTAAACAAATAATGCACCCCTGACCTACAATTCTGTCCTGTACATTGTTAAGCACCGGGAAATTCTTAGCCATAGCAGTTGCCGGCTGGGCAGACTTCTTTATCTCTATTGGGTAAAGCGTGCCACCGTTTTCTATTACCAAATCAATCTCTTTCTGCTCTCTATCTCTGTAAAAGAATATATGACTGGTGTTCAGACCTGCGTTTTTATATGATTTTATAATTTCAGAAACCACAAATGTTTCAAAAACACTGCCTGCCATCGCTCCATTCATAAGCACAGCCTTATTATTCCAACCCACAAGATAGCAAACCAAACCAGTGTCCATAAAATAAAGTTTGGGCGTTTTGGTTGCTCTCTTAAGAGCATTGTTTGCATACGGCTGCACTATTTTTATTAGCCCCGATGCCTCCAACACCGATGTCCAAGCCTGAACTGTAGGCAATGACACTCCCAAAGAATTTGCTATATCATTAGGAATAAACAGTTCTCCTGTTCTGGCAGCCATAGCGGTAAGGAACTTATAAAAAAGGCTTACATTCCTAATGCTTAAAACATCCCTTACATCACGCTCTATATATGACTTGACGTATGAACCATAAAAAAATGTCCAATCCATTGACTTGTCAAGCAATGCCGGCATAGACCCCCGGTGTATGGTTTCCCAAACATCGTTTAGTTTTACAAGTTTCTGTTTCCTGATTTCAAGATACTCATTTGTGGGTACAAACGGAATGTTGAATTTAACACTCTCCATCTCTCTAAAAGACATAGAAGACAACTCTATCACCCCAATTCTGCCCGACAGAGATTCACCTACATTCTTCATTAACTCGTATGTCTGTGAACCCGTAAGGCAATACTGTCCACATGCATCAGAGCGGTCAACCTCCCACTTTATTTGCCTAAACAATTCAGGGGCATACTGCACCTCATCTATAATTATAGGCTTTGGATGGTTCCTTAAAAACTGTGCAGGGTCATTTTTTGCCATATCAAGTTCATTGATATCATCAAGCGTAACATACTCATACCTATCAAGCAGACAATTTTTAAGCATAGTTGATTTGCCAACCTGCCTTGGACCTGTAATCAGCACAACCTTAAACTGCCTTAAGTACTTATCTAAGGTTTCTTCCATCAGTCTGTAATAGTATCTCATATATGCTTATTTTTTTTGGCAAAGTTAAAGTTTTATTTTAATTTTGCCAAATAATTTTCAAAAAAATTAGGGTCAAAGTTTTAAAACCCTGACCCTGTTTGATTCAGCATGACGGAAAGGGGCTACCCTCATACATCATACATCATACATCATACATCATACATTATACAGACGTTCTTGTGCGGCACGCACATTGGCATCGTCAAGGTAGTCATCGTAGTTCTCCACCTTATCTATAATGCCGTTAGGCGTAAGCTCTATTATACGGTTACAAACGGAACTTATAAACTCATGGTCATGCGATGCCATAAGTACATTGCCCTTAAACACTTTTAGTGAGTTATTGAAAGCCTGAATTGACTCCAAATCAAGGTGGTTTGCAGGAGAATCAAGCACCATACAGTTAGCGTTCTTAAGCATCATGCGTGAAATCATGCAACGCATTTTCTCACCACCCGATATTACACTTGCCTTTTTGTAAATCTCCTCACCTGCAAAAAGCATTCTGCCAAGGTACCCTCTTACAAATGATTCTGTAGTATCGGGTGAATACTGGCTTAGCCAATCCACAAGGCTCATGTCTGTATCAAAGAAGCCGGAATTATCAAGAGGCAGATATGCACTTGTAATGGTTTGCCCCCATTTAAATGTACCTGCATCAGGGGTGGCACCGTTACAGATTATCTCAAAAAAAGCGGTCATTGCACGTGGGTCACGCGATACAAATGCAATTTTATCGTCTTTCTCCACATTGAAGTTCAAATCCTTGAACAGTGTAACACCGTCAACCGATGCCGACAGACCCTTAACCTCAAGCACCATATTGCCCGGTTCACGCTCCGGAGTGAATATAATGCCTGGATATTTACGTGTAGAAGGCTTAATTTCCTCTATATTGAGTTTTTCAAGCATCTTACGGCGGCTTGTAGCCTGTTTTGATTTAGCCACATTGGCACTGAATCGGCGGATAAACTCCTCCAACTCCTTTTTCTTCTCCTCTGCCTTCTTATTCTGCATCTGCTGTTGGCGTAGTGCAAGTTGGCTTGACTCATACCAGAATGAGTAGTTTCCGGCAAACATCTGAATCTTGCCGTAATCTATATCTATGGTGTGGGTACTTACTGCATCAAGGAAGTGGCGGTCATGTGATACCACAAGTACAGTGTTCTCATAATCAGCCAAATAGTTCTCAAGCCAACGTATTGTATCTATATCAAGGTCATTGGTAGGCTCATCAAGAAGCAGGTTGTCAGGCTTACCGAATAATGCACGTGCAAGCAGAATACGCACCTTCTCCTTACCACTCATATCTTTCATAAGGGTGTAGTGGAACTCCTCTTTTATTCCCAAACTGCTAAGCAGCGATGCGGCGTCACTCTCTGCATTCCACCCGTCCATCTCTGCAAACTGCTCCTCAAGTTCAGATGCACGAATACCATCCTCCTCTGTAAAATCAGCCTTTGCATAGATGGCATCCTTCTCCTCCTTTACTTTCCAGAGTTTATCGTGTCCCATCATTACAGTATCAATAACTGTAAACTCATCAAACTCAAAGTGGTCTTGCTTCAATACTGAAAGACGCTCATTGTGTCCAAATGTTATGGTACCCCTTGTAGGCTCCAAATCACCGCTAAGCATACGCAGAAGCGTTGATTTGCCTGCTCCGTTAGCACCTATCACACCATAACAGTTTCCGGCTGTAAACTTTAGGTTTACATCCTGAAATAAAATTCTTTTACCAAACTGAATCGCTAAATCTGATACAATAATCATAACCAACCTATTTTTTTGAGGTTGCGAATTTACGATTTTTTTTTACAACTACAAAATAAAACAAAAGTCAAGAGATTTTGTCTCTTGACTCTCATACATCATACATTATACATCATACATCACCTCTGATTTACTGCTCCACTTTGCTGTATTTGCCTTCTATAATGAGCATTCCTTCATAAATCTCGCCACCACTTGATTTCTTAAAATGAGTGGCTTCCAATTCAGAACCCTCTTCATGCTCCTCTGTAGCCATATAGCGGTTATCCCATATCTTACCTTTTATAGGCTTTAGGGTGGCTACGTATTTATATTTGGACTTATTGGTCTTGGGGTCTATTATACGCTGTACAACCTGAAATTTACTTGTAGGCTTAACACCCTCCTTTAAACCCACCTTTGCCGTATAATACTGAACCTTGCCTTTCTCATTTCTAACCACCTGATATACAGGTGTCTTTACTTTAAAATCCTCATATTTCAACTGCAATTGGGATATATTCTTATCTTGGCTTCGTGTACAGTTTATCTTAACCAAATCGTGGCGGTCATATTTTCCTTTCAGTACTGAATTTTCATCATACTCATATTCATGTGCCACATATTTGATTTTAAAAAGGGTGTCATTCTGCATAAATGACTTGATTTTTTCTGCATCAGGGGTATCAGTGTAGTAGTTCTTATAAAACACAGCGGCTATTGAATCATTCCATTGCAACTGGAACAGATAAGAGTGGTTCCGCACTTTAAAACCTGTAAAACTATCTGCTATGGCTCCCGCCGTAGATGCCAACTGCCTGCCCGACTTACCTCCCAAAAAGGCGTCTGCAATACCGCCTAACACTGCTAATGCCGCCTTGGCAGCAGCCGCTTTCTGCTCTGCTGTTACGTAAGTCATATCATTGACTATAATAAAAGTCTGTGATATAAGTTCCTCTCCTGCATCTGCAAGCATAGCCTCTCCCCTTATGGTATGGCGTGCCATATCCACATCAAATGCAGTGGCATCATACAAGCCACGCTGCTGTATAAGTTCAGTGTTAAACACCGCTGTAGAATGGTTAAAGGCAGACGAATCGGGCGATGAAAGATTAAACCACTTGGCAACCATATACATTCCTATATTGGCCTTATTAAGAAAATTCTCCAATGCAACACCATTACGCTCTATCTCCGTCTGAGAAAGATTCTTGCCATAAACAGCCTTATACAAACCTTTTTCTTGTGGTTTAACACCAGAGAACCATTCATTCTCCAAAACCTTCAAGCCTACATCGTGGTTATCATACTTATCAGGCGTAGGTATTTCAAGATAGGCATCCTTGATATCCTTGCCAAACTCATCCTCACTATGGTGAACCATCATAGTGGCGATGGCATTACGGCGATAACGCTGAATGCCATCATTAACAATATCCTGTGCAGACATTGCCACACAGGATATATAACATATTGTCAATACTAAACTTTTTATCTTAGCCACGGGAATACAGTAGTGACTGGTTGCTGATGATTTCCGTATGCTATACCAACCTGACGCATAGCCTCTATACGCTGTTTCTCCAAATCAACCTGGTCTTGATATATTTTCATTTCAAACTTCCAGTCGTCCAATACTTTAGCCTTAATCTCAGAATGTAATGCCATAGCATCTCCATAACAAGAGGCATCTGGTAGGATTTGTGAAAGATATATACCTGCTTCCTCTGCCCCGGATGAGTTCTGATGTGCAGCCCATGCGGCTCTTGCCTTAGCCAAATTGATTTGGCAAAGATTGTCTATATACTGTTGATATATCTTTTGTGACAGTGCAAGCACCTCATCGTAGCAATCGCAAACCTCAGGTACAGAAACAAGGTCATAAAGTGCAGCCTCATACTGCTTTTGGTCCGCTTTAGTCTGTGCTATCTTCATAATCTGGGCACAACGTGCATTGTAGTAGGCTATTATTTTCTTTTTACCCTCCTCCATAAATGCAGCCAACTCCTTGTTGTTTACATTTATATTCTTAATACCGTTGATGTAAGCCTTAGTATCGTTAGTGCCTACTGCCTTTACCTCCATAGATGTGCTTGAATACACCTTTTGGTCGTAATAATCTGCAATATAGAATGTCATTTCCAAATTCTCTGCAACCTGTGCAGGCGGACCAGGCAATACATCCTTGGTCAATGGTGTAATTACAGTTGTTACAAAAAATCTGCTGAAATCCTCATTGGCTGCAACACCGTTCTTTGTGGCAATCTGTTTTAACTTATTAGTAAGATAACTCTTTGCACCCGTAGTGATAGCCTCACCATCTTGGTCAGGAATCAGGATTGACAGATGAATCCATGTGCTTTTATCATTCTCAAAATCCACTTCTTGGGCGTATGACAGAATACCCATCATACACATACCCAATATAATCAAACTTAACTTTTTCATAATCACGTTGTTTTTATGTTACTTTTCTCCAATTATAAGATATGCCCTACCCAATCCACGATTGGCGGTCTTAGACTCAATTTGGAATGTGTTTTTAAGATATTTACGCAGTTGGTCTGCAAAAGATTTTGCTGTTACAGCCTTACCGTTAACATCGTTAAGCGGCATACGAACCTGCTCAAACAGCATATAGTTTTCTGACGCCTCTGACTGAGAATAACGGTGCTCCACTGTGTTCTGGTTCATCCAGTCATCTATAATCTCACTAAGTTCCATACCATTGTACTCGCTCTCCAAATCAACACCTGAACCATTGTCAAATACACGGATTTCAAATACACCCTCTCTGCCATTACTGAACAAGTCATTGAAATAGTCATCAAGTCTGCCAGCAAACTCATCCATCTTGTCCATAACAGCCTCCTCTAACAGTACAGGAACATCAGCACTCATAGATGGAGCGCCACTACCGCTTGCACCTGCTATCTGCTTGTCTGTATAAGAATCCAAACCTCTTAAAATGTAAGTCAGTGTCTGCTTAGGACCATTAGATGTTACAGACCACCCTAATTGGATAATGATATCAGCCTTTGCGGTATTCTTTAACAAGTCCATAGGACTTTGGGCTATTGTAGAGCCACTTTTGCTGGTAGTCATGTTTATCTCTGCCGTACGGTTTGATATTGATTTAAGATTGCTCTCCAAATCCTTTAGAGGGAAACCTCTGTCTGCCATCATCTCATTTATTTTAGAGATTGCAAGCATTAGGTTCTGGTCACTCTGGAGTGCTTTCTTATAGTCCGGAATCAACTCCACTGTACCTTGATTGTCAAAACTTTGCATATAACCGTTCTCATTGCACCAAGCGTCGCTTGGAACTACCATTAAAGTAGGTTTTGCAGCATGTGATTCTGCCATTGCTGACACCGCAACTAATAGCGATGTTACAAAAATCAATATTCGTTTCATATCTAAAAGTTATTTGTTTATCTGTTAGACAACATAAACTATTTAAGGTTTAAGTATGCCGTCATCAATAAGACGCTGTTTAAGTTCAGGACGTAATACACGCACTGTTATGGCGTAGTACATTTGAGTTCCTGTATAGCCGTATTTCTTGGTCTCAATACGCTGGTCCTCCATACTTATATATTTAAGGAACTCTCCTCTATCCTTAAAGAATACATTGAAATAATACTCATATTTCTCTTTGGCATTAACCTGCAATAGTAACGGTTG
>JAZLHT010000275.1:0-21534 GCA_045616965.1 Candidatus Enterocola sp. | reverse complement strand
GTGTAAGTTGCGGTATTAGCACCAGTACCTTCTGTAACATCTACGTAAGAACCACCTGCTGATGCACTCTGTTTCCACTGATAAGACAGCGGTGCGGTTCCACTTGCCGTAACGCTCAATGGTGTTGCAGCATCTCCCTGTGTATAGGTTTTACCCTCTGTGCTTGGGTGAGAGGTGATTGATGGGGCGGTGCAGGAAGATGGATACGTTACTGATAGCTTTTTTGTGGTTTTGTTCAAACTAAACACGTAAGTGCCGGCAATATCCACGTTAATTTTGGTATTACCTTTTTGACTTGCATCTACCATTGTCCAGTCTGTACAATTATTACGTGTAATAGTACCTGCATTGGTGTCACCGTACCAAGTATCAAAGTATAATTTAAATTCTTTATCCCCGGTATCACTAATTTCCTTAGTATATGTTACAACATTTCCATCTCCTGTAAATGGGCATCCACTACCTGCCGACCAACTACAACCATCAAGACCCATCATTTCCCACTTGTTAGCAACGTTTACGCTCACTGATTTTTCCTCACTGATTGAGCCGCATGAGTTTGTAACTGTACATTTAATTGTTTTGCTTCCTGCACTATTACCTACTGTAGCAGTAATGGTATTGGTGGTTGAATTTCCGCTCCACCCATCAGGCAATGTCCAATTATAACTGCTTATCGTGGCTCCAGTTCCTGCCGACCCTCCATTGGCAGTATATGTATGTTGTGAGCCTTTCTCCACATCAGTATCACCAGTTATACTGGTTAAAGCAGGTGTGGGACAGGAAGATCTTTTAAATTTCATGCTATAGTATCCACTTTGAGAGCTATGCCCAGGTGCATATCTATAAGGATCTGAATTTCCTTGATCTATACCAAAATAATAGTCAAAATAAAAATCTCCATTAATACCTTTATTTGATGCCAAATCCAGTATGTTTAAGTTAAAATCACCCTTATAGTATTCAAAATTCACATTTTGATGTATTGATCCTGAATTATACACATATTTTGTAAAAACACCTTCATGATCAGAACTTACCCTGTAATATATAAACAGATACTGGTGTTGCCAACCGTCATTACACCCAGTTTTTACACTAAACTCAGTCCACACAATTTCAGTAGCAGAACTAGCAGAATAATCTTTATAATTATCACTTGGAGAATCTCTCTTTGTAGAACCATTGAATATCCATGAATTGGTTCCGTTAAGGTTAAGCTTTATATCAAAACCACCATTCTCAAGAATCCAATACTCTGCCCACGCACCTTGTGCGTATGTTAGTAACGCTAACAGGCATAGCATCCAGCCAAGCCTGCTTTTTAAACCTTTTAATAAATTTTTTGTTTCCATAATAATTAAGTTTTTAAGTTATTTTGTTTGTTTTGTTTTCTTGTTTTTTGTCAGTCCACTCACCTACGTAATCAGTCTCCTAAATAAAATTCGTGTGTTCATAGTTGGGTTATTTTTTTGTTGTTTTACTCAGTCTCTATTTATTTGTCTGTTTTTATTATCTTATTTACTCTTTTATTCATTCAGCATAACACACAAAATCAATTTCTTTTAAAAGTGCATATTTCCCACCAATTATAAAGTGACAAGTCTCATGATTATAATTATCCGTTAAATCACCATTTAGACATGGCTTCTGCTTATAAATAAGTGCATTCTCCACCGTATCAATGTCTTTTTTGTCCACTTCTGCATAAGCATAACATATATTCTGTGGACCCCCACATTTTTTAACAAATTCATCATGCTTCTCGTGATTTGACAATCTCTTCCTGATAGTTTGAACATCCGCTTTGCCAATGTAAATCAACTCCTTCATAATTCCATTAGCAGGCACACAATGATACACCAAATAAACACCATTATATTCTGGTAAACAGTCCTTGTGTGTATCAAATATATGTCCATCAAATGTGATATTAATTTGTTTCATAATTTTGTAAACTTCCCCTTTTTACTACAGTTATCTAAAATAAGTTTGGCTTTAGACTTACCTGCAATATCAGCGATTCTAATAAGGTCCGATACACTAAATTTAGTGCTATCAAGTTTTAATCCACCTCCAACTGAAACAATACGAATCAAATCACTTACATACATACCATTCAATCTATTTAATAATCCTTATATTATCCTAAATCATATATTTGTTCTGTAAACTATCTCAATATGGTCTAATTCTGATTTCGGTAATACACTTTTATTATTATATCCCCTTTCTACACGCATATTGTGATAATTCTATTCTACAAATAAATCTGTTAAAAGATGGCATTATATATTTTATCTTTTTTATGTTGAATTTCATCCTTATATTTATTGAAACGTAAGAAAAGAAGCTCTAAATTATCTGCAATGTTAATCTCGCCACGATGAGGCCCAATCTGACTCTCATCCACAAGATAAGGATTGATATCCCACTCATAGTGTGTATGCACATTTTTACCTGTGTTTTTCCAAATTTTAAATGCAACTAATTCCTCACAAATAGTTACCGAGCCTTCAAAAATTAATTGTTTTTCCATATATATATATTTATTAATATTAAACGTCTATTATTTTAGTATATCTCACAAGACTTAGCTTTCTGTAGAATCCCATGATTATTTTAAATTTACGTATTTAAATTCCCCTGCAATACAATTGCATCGTATTCTATCTTCCCCTGTTCAAATATTACATCCCATTTTTTATATCCTATTTCATCCAAATCCCTATCACAAATTGAATCTTTTGCTTCACAGCAAATAAAATCATCATTAGGATATTTTGAACGGAGATAAACAACCAGTCCGTTAAAGAACTCCTTATTCCACAGCTTATGGTATGACCTGACGTGCCAGATTTCATATACCTTCCTACTATTACAAACAATCTCAATATACATCTCTATTACTTAATCAGATTAAATGATAATGCAACTCTAGTCTTGTATAATCTTTCTGAGTAATAATTCTGGGGCAAACTCTATTAGTCTTTAATGCCTGTATAACATATGGTGCTGGTACATTATTATACTTGCCAAATTTTACTGAAAAAATACCTATCTTAGCTTTATCAAATAATTTAAATCCATAGTGTTTTTTCTTTCCGACCTCCTCTGATCCATGATGCGGAACTTGAACCACCTCCGCATATTCAAGATATGAATTATAATATTCTATTAATTCATCAACATTGTCAACTGATGCAACAAAGTCTCCAGTATATAAACAACCTGAATGTATGATACGATGACAACAACGATAATAACATTCGCAATAAGGGAAATCAAACTCGCAATTACAGTCTATATGTACTATATGAGGTTTCCGTCTTGCTGAATCACAAAGACCTGAATAGACAGTCATTGAATACTCGTTATATAAGGAATTTTCATCCTTTTTATCTTTATAAAAATCCTTGATTTTTTTCCAAGTTTCTTCCTTTTTACAAATCTCTTTTACCTTCTCAAAATTAACTTTGTCATTCTCTATGGTTTCTTCAAATTCCTTAAGGAACTCAGCCCGTAAATCATATTTTGGATTGTACGGATAATACACCCAAAACGGTACATACTTACTTGTAAGTGAAACTCCTGCACCTATTTTCCCATATTGAATATCTTCAATATTGACTACCTCTTTTTTAGGTTCAAAATCATTACCTACACTTTCTATTGAATCAACAAATACTATTTTCCCCTCATAATCTCCACCATACACCCTTTCAATAAACTGTTTTGATTTCTTATCATCCTGTTTTGTGGTAATGCAGTTATGTATAAATACATCAATTTGTTGATTGGGAGTAAGTGAAGGCAAAAACACTTTCTCACACCTATCAATAATGTACTCTACTCCAGAAATATGATCTTCGTGTAAATGCGAAATAAATAATACGTCTATTTTGCCGTCTTTGAAATTATTGTCAATGTATGTTTTTAATCCTCCTTCTGGATCACCTCCACAATCATACACTGCGGTAAATACACATACACCATTATTATAAAACCTCTCTGTATAAAAGGCTCCATGTCCTACTGGGTGAAATGTTCGTACTAGTTTCATATTCTGCATACTTATATCTGTTTTCTTAATTAGTTGAGAAATTGCACCCCTAATATCTGAAATGTCAAGATTTGTGCCTCTATATTGTAATTTCCTTGCTATATTATCATATTTCTTGCTTGAAATATTGTCGCAGACTAATTCAATTTCCCAAAAGAATCCCAAATCAACCTTTAATTTATTCAGTGTATCTTCCTTTTCAATATTTAAACTTTTAAGCAAATCTGATTTTTCCCTACATAATGTTTCTGCTGTCAATACTTTATCCCCTTTTATTCTTACTATATCAAATGTGCCATTTCGTGGAACTACAACATAGTCACCCTTTTTCATTTTGGAAATAAAATTCTGTAAGGAAAATCTATTTCTATTCAATTGACCCCACTCATCATCTATAGTTCCATCAAAATTGTTTTGTAATTTTGATAGCAATTCGTCAGTGCCAAAATCTCCCCAACCAATAGGCAAATAACCAGCCTTATATAACGGATATGACACCTGCCGCTCCCAGCTGATTCTGTGTAACCAATATTTAGGTTCTTGTCCTGGCATTATATTATTGATTTAAATTCTTATTCAAAAATTTACCCTCAGTCTGTAAACAGTCTCTCTTCTTTGTTAAAAGATTTCTCGCTACCACTATTAAGAGATTCTTCGCACTTCGTGCTCAGAATGACGGAAGCGAGAGCTGTTTCTTCTCCAAACTTCTGTATAAATGCGTTCTCTCTTATGTTCTCAAGCCAGCGGTAAACGCTACGCTGCTGGTATTTGGGTTCACCGTCTTTTGTTGTCTCTTTCTCAAGTGCTAACGCCATCAGGGTGAACTCTTTTTCAAGTGACGTTGCAAATATGCCGGCATCATCGGTGTTTATTGACACTGATATTTGTGCCGCACTCTTTATCTCTCCGTTTTTCAACTCCAAACCCTCATTGTTAAATTTAACTATGGGGTGTTGGTCATATCTTGGTATATTGCCAATTCGCAAATTTGAGGTTGGATTACACTCAATGGCTATATGCTTGTAAGCAATCTCCTCTTGCATTTGGCGTTGTATATCCTCTATTATGCTAACAAACGACGCCCTGTGCCTTGAATCTATCTTCCACTCTATAGGTTTGCTGCCTTTATGCTTTACTTTGTAATCATAGTGGTAACGATAGTATAGTATTCTGGCATCTTGGTCTTTACGTGCCTCTGTAACTCTATTGTCCTTGTTTATTTGATATATGTCTATCAGGTTCTCTCGCTTTGGCTCGTGACCATCTATGTCATATAATGACGGCTCGTCTCCTCTAAGCAACCAAGAATTTATGTATGTTATTCTGTCAATTCTGTCTCCATATATGTCCTTACATAATTGATAGTACAGCGTCTTCGCCACGGCTTTGAATCCTGTTTTATCCTGCACATTGTATTGCTCCATTTTATGTATGAGCCAAGCCAAATCATCAAGCATAACCTGTTTTGGCATTACTACCGTAAAGTGCTTCTCATCATAATAGTGAAACGCATCCAGTCCGAGTGCCGTTCCGTGTCCTATGCGGTCTCCATTGCGTAGGTTAAGGAATATCTGTGCCTCTTCCATTGCACGTAGTCCGTCTATTATGTCATAAAAATCTTCTCCTGCATGGAATGTGAATCCTAACTTGAACGGAGGCAGGTTTTTTAGGTATGCCATATCGGGGTTACGGAATGTGTGCCTTAACCTACGGAATATGGTGCCAAACACCTCCGGACGGCTTATGAACTCACTGTTGGCTGCGTCTATGCCAAGTATCATTTGGTTACCGCCGGTTATCAGTTGCCTTACGCTATATGACTCTCTGTTTATCTTGCTGCGGACTGCACTGTTTCTGCATGTCAGTCCGTTAAAGACTGAATCTCTGAAATTATCCTGTGTCTTACATCTTTTTATAAAGTGAATTATAAAGCCGAAATCTACTGTATCCCTAATCTTTTCTGTTGGCTTGTCCAAGTACTTTATGCTTTTTGTAAGTTCTGCGGCAGTTAGTTTAGGTGTTATACGATACTCTATGTATTTTACGTATGTGTTCTGCACCGCAATCCGTATGGCTATGTCTGCCAATGCCTTGTTGTATATAGGGTTATCATCTATAAACAGGTCTTTTTTGCCGTCATAGTACTGGAAATTCTCAAACCCTATGGTGTCATCTATCTGGAGCATGGCGTTTCTGAACTGCACCTTTATGATAAGGTATATATAGAACAGCGTTTGGAACAGCCTGGTTGCCTCTCCCTTGTTTACGTAACTGAAGCATTGGTAGAGCAGTTTGCGTTCTCCTATCAGAATCTTGCGACTATCTACATCATTTATGTTTACAGGCAGCCTGTCTGGTATGGCGTAATCAACTTTCTCTGCCTTGCATGCTTTAAGTCTTGAGATGAACTGCTGCACATCTGAGCGTATAAGCCCTATGGACTGCAACTTGTCTTGGTCTTTAAGCCAAAGTTTCACAACCTCTTCTATTGGGGCATCCTTTTCACCGTTCACGCACTTGTACAGTATGGAACGGAGGAACGCTGCAAGCAGCACCTTGCGGTAGCCGTCTTTAAAGTTGGTTATCTTCTTAAACTTTTTATATGTGGCTGACTGTGGAAAGTTCATCAGTGCAAGCCAGTTTAAGGAGAATATGAGCGAGGCTCCGTACAGGTGGTTGTGCAGTTCCGCCAAGCCTTTAGACATTATATGTTTAAGCTCATTGTTGGTGGTCAAAATGAATGGTTGCCACGCAAAGTCTGTGCGTATCAGGTCATCTTTATAGTCTGCCGCCGCCAAAAAGTTGGTTACAAATATGTCCTCTCCCAAACTCTTGCTGGCTTCTGTCCACCGCAGGTACTCCTCATACCTACAGTATGGCATTCCGCCGTCCAATACAAGCATTTGGTCTGTTAGGTTTGACAGAATGTTGAACACGTTACTGTTTCCATGTTCATACTCCACAATTCTGTTTTGTGACCATGTGTAGTTTGTTATGTCAAAGAGCGAGTTCAGCTGGTTACCGGAATACCGGTGGTATTTGCTGAAAAACAGTTCCTTAAATTTATCTTTATCTACAACCCTCTCCCCCGCTTTTTCTATGCTTACCTTATTCATTGCTCCAAGCAACTCATTTACATCTCTATAGGTAAACAACAACTCTATTACGCTGCGAAGGTTGTCCATGGGTGCTTGGGTTATTCAAGGTTGTTGTCCTTGAGGAATTGCTTTAAGATAATACGGGCTTTATTAATATCTAATTTTTTCCTAAAATTATCCTCCTTAAAATAGTTCAGCTCATTCCATTTCCTATCAACTTCAGTATATGAAGCAAATATTCTGCTATCATTTACTTTAATACGCAACTGGTTATACGAGGTCTTTCTATCTGTTGGGAAAAATTCTAGTGCTTTTTCTATATCAAAAATAGGTCCATCCTTTATCATAAATATTGTTTTAAACCAATCTTCATATCCATCCGTTTCATTATCACTGCCATTCTGTATTTTTAACGCTTCAACTACAGATGTAGCATACCTAAACGAAATATGCTTAGGTTTCCCTTCCCCTTGTTTCTTTCTATCGTATGTTTTTATATCATACTTTGAAACCCTGCTAAAGAGTGCTCGTAGGTTTTTACGAATAGAACCTTCTGACCTTAGAAATCTACTGTATTGGGTTTTAAGAATAAAATCAGACAGTATCTCAAAGTTTCTAATTGACACACAAGAAAGAATAGCAGATTTAGGGTCATAATCGGGTCTATCCTCCTTACATATAGCCGTTATAGCATTATAAAGAGAATTGCAATTCGCTTTAGTGGCAACTATATATAATTCGGGATTAATTCTATCGTATGCTCTTTTTATATTAACTATATTAAAGAAGAATGCACCAATGTCAAACAACGCATAGTCTCGTTTCCCTGGAAACTTATAATACAATTCATTATATTGCCTATAATTGTCATTGACAGTAATTGCATTAGACTCAAGGACTCTTGACAAACAAAGTGCAATAAATTCTATTATTTGAAGCCCTTGTGCATCTAAATTTTCAACATCGTCTTTTTTCAACAAAACTTCTTTAGCCTTAGCTTGCAACACCTTTAAGGATATAGGGAATCTACCATTAGAAGCACTTAATTTTGACTTTGGGGTTAAATAGTAAAAATTAGTATTTATAAAACTTCCTCCTATTAATACTTCATAATTGCTATACGCATCAACTATCTCTCTTTTCCTTATACTTTTGTCAGCGGCTTCGTCTATATCTGAATCTATTTCATACGCCTCTTCATCGTCCTGATTAATCTCTATTTTTACTTTATCTTTATCTATATCTTCAACATTGTCTGTGTATTCATCGTAATACTCATAAAGTTTGATGGAATAAAATGTTTCAATATAGAATAGCAACATTTTATCATATATTATATTAACACGACACTTCAGGTAATCCACTATAGCAAAAACATCTGCAACTGAAATGTTGTATGAAATGTTCTTGGCATCAAGTATTCTTGCTAAAAAACGTTTTACCTCATTATCATTCGTTGATTCTGTTTTAGCATCAATAACCAAAAAATCACTAAATCTAGTTTTCAATAATTGAATAACAACTTTATTGATAGCACTCGCATCCTTTACTGAACGTATGTTATTAATAATCTCAACATCATTTGTATTGATATTATTATCAACCCACGAATTGTTTAGGTAATTCAAGAATAAAGATTTATTATTTGATATAATTTCCTGTTTGTTGTCTTTTTGACGCACTTCTCCGTTTTGAATTAGTTGATGGTCTGGCATATCGACTAACAGTGTAAACAAATGCCTTAACTCCCTTAAATTTCTGGGCACTATTGGACTTACAACTCCCTTTGAGTGATAGAACAAGAATCTGCATTTCTTATATATCAAAGAGGTGATGGCATATTTTACTGATGTCCAATCCCCTAATAAGGCTTTGTTTTCATCGCCAGTCTTACCCTCGTATTTTAACTCATCCTCTCTATTAGTAAAATACTGCAATCCACTCTCAACATAAACCTCTGCTGTAGGCATATAGAAGCGATGATTAATTGGTATCAACTTTAAGAGATACCGCATTGCCATATCTGAAACTTCCGGAAGTGTAATACCTTCTAATTCTCTTAACGATTCATACTGTTTGGCGGTCTCATTTTCTATTACCTTGGCAAGTTGCTCCATCTTTACTGCCATAAGGATTATAATATTCTTATGCATAAAGTACTTGCGTATCTCTTCCACCATTTGGTAGGCATACTTGGTCTGTAGGTCTATATCATCTATCTGGAGCACCAATATGTTTTTGCCAAAGAACTCAAGGTATCTATCTGCAAGTTTTCCTATTCTGCTGTTCAGTTTGGAGACTGATGCCATACCTGCTAATTGTGAAATATCATCATCCTCACAATTAAGAAGTTTAGGATTGCTGATATATTTTATACATTCCTTAACATCCTGGAATGCCTTTAGCAGGTTCTGCTTGTTCTTTTCATACTTGTCTCTGTCTGTATCGCAAGGCAGATTATCTGAATTTACAACTGCCTCTTTGAATGCTTCAAACATAACGCCTATCACTACCTGCATCAGATTGGTGTTATTATTGAAAATAGTTGGGTCTATGATTGGAAGTGTCAGATATTTTTTACCGACTATTTCTGATTTTATCTGTTCATCTATAGTTAATTTGTTTTCGGCATTCTTGTTTATACTGATTTCATCTAAAAGACAACCTACAGACTCCATACATGAGGTCTTTCCTGTTCCTCTTTCTCCTATAAAAGCAAAGATATTATTTAAATCTTTATTGGTAAATTCCTTACCTGCTAACAAATACGCCCCTATCTCACTCAAAGCCTTAATGTATTGGTCTCTGAACAAGGATGTGTTGATATCGGAGTAGCTCTCGTGAACTATTCCGGTCTCTTCTCCTTTGTAGAATTTTATGATGTCGCTCATAGTTTTAAGGTTATGGTATGAGCTGGAATGAGACTGACAAACAACGGATGCAGGTCTGTTAATTTGACCTTTACTGTGCTGACGTGTACCTATTATGGGTGTATGATGCGAAGTGTTGCTATTAGTCTTTTTTCCAACTGATGGTCGGGAGTTATTTGATTGTTTCTAAAAGTTTTTAAGTTTTGTTTTGTTTGTTTGGTTGGTTGGGTTAAGTTAATTCTTCATAGGCTTTATGGGTTGTTGGTGTTGTTACTCTAAATGTTAAAAATTGTTAAATATACTAATATCTCAACATTTATGTGGTGGATATAGCAACAAATGCCTATTATTTTAGACATCGATGTATATACCACTACAGCTATAACACGTTAATATACAGCATATTACAAATTAAAATCTGATTATAGACTATATATTGAGTGCAATATACGAATAATTTTTGAAATACAACACTTTTGCCAAAAAAAATTATTTAAAAAAAATATTTATTACCTTTGTACCAATTCTCCGTTTTATACCTTTTTTATTCCTCATTACTGCTAAAAGAGGGAAGGTAAACTTATGAGTAAAATTATTTCTAAAACTGCAGTACAAGGTACTGTAAAGCCACGGGTGTATAATGTACGTGGCAAACGTGTAGTGCTGGACAGAGAGCTGGCATCATACGTAGGTATGAGCACAGGTAATTTGAACCTGTATGTCAAACGTAATATTAAACTGTTTGATGATGAAATGTGGTTCAAATTAAGTGAAGAAGAGTGTTTGAGATTACAAATTGTAATACCAAACATGAGTAAAAGAGGTGGCTCAAGATACCTGCCTTTTGCCTTTACGGCAGAGGGAATCTCAATGCTTGAAAAACTGCTGAAACGTGACATTCCCATTGAGTTTGAAGATGAGGTTATAGAGGCTGAAGTTTTACCAGAATCGTGGAATGAAGGCACTGTGGTGCTATATCAGCCTAACGAGAACATAAAAATTGATGTGCGTGTTGAGAATGAAACGGTATGGCTTACGCAGGAACAGATGTGTGTACTTTTTGGGGTGAATAGGAATACTATAAGCCACCATATAAGCAATATTTTTAAGGAAAAAGAATTGGAAAAAATTTCAGTATGTCAATATTTTCGACATACTGCCACCGATGGGAAAACCTATACTGTGATGGTCTATAATTTAGACGTTATAATATCTGTAGGTTATAGGGTAAAATCTTTCCAGGGAACATGGTTCCGTCAATGGGCAAATAAGGTCATTAAGGAGCACCTGCTGTACAAAGGGTCACTGGAGAGGCGTGTAATTGCTTTGGAAGAACAAACAAAAGCCATTATTGTTAATACAGAGAACAGATTATGTGCAGTTGAACAAAAAGTTGATTTTATAGTTGACACCAAACTTCCACCCATAGAGATGGTATTCTATGAGGGAGAGAACTTTAAGGCATACGATTTTCTGTGTACGCTAATAGAATCCGCTAATAACAGAATAGTGCTGATAGATAACTACATAAACAGAAAGGTTCTTATGATGCTCAACAAACGGGCAAAAGGAGTATCAGCAACTATATTTACTAATCATAAAAATCTATCAGACCCACAACTACAATTGGATTTAGCGGAAGCAAATAAAAAGCGTGAGGCACCGCTAATTAATATGTTAGAGATAAAGCATGACCACGACAGATTTCTAATCATAGATGATACCGTTTATCATCTTGGTCCATCTGTAAAAGATGCTGGTGTAAAGAGGTGTGCTGTAATCAAAATGCACACATCACCAGATAAGATTCTAAGAGATTTGCTGTAGCCAAACCAACCTCTTACCCACCTATAAACACACCAAACCACTGCAAGCCGTATGGATTGCAATGGTTTGTAAGTTTAGGAGTTATGGAGTTGGATGTCTCCTATACTTTTCTGTTGCAAAGCAACTTAACCGCTCCGCCCGCAAGGCTTAGGAGTAGTAGGATTGAGAGTCCGCCATCAAGTGGGAGGGAATGCGCATCACAAGCCTTAGAACAACTTTCGTTATTGCTTGCACACGCCTGAAGACACGAAATATCACCATCACATTCTGCCACACAATTCTTTGCCATGTCAATACAGCATTCCACACACGGCATCTTATCCGTTCCTACAATCTTACTTGTACATTCGGCATCCCATTCACCATTAGAGCCTAATGTACTATACGAGCCCGTCACCATTGTGCCACCTGCAGTAATAAAACTATCATCAGATGGTGCGGACGTACTATAAGGACTGTACGATGTACTTGGCAGCGTTACCGCCCCCAAACTCTGTACCATCAACACTACAATTCCTAAAAATAATAATTTCTTCATTTTTTATTTTGTTTTGTTTACTATTTAACTATCACCTTACCTGTCTCCGTCATTATATCGCCAACCACTTTTATGACGTATGCACCGCTCATTCCAGAAAGTGAAAGAATGTTATAATGTGCATCCTGCAGCTTGATTTCAGTGGTTCTGCCAGCCATATCAGTTATGATAGCCTTCTGTAGCATTACGCTACCTGTAGAGCTTATCACAACATTACCGCCATCAGCATTTAAGATATATATCTTGTTATTTTCACTTCCGTCATCCTTAACCTCCTTACCCGATGTAGGTAACTCTTCTGCGTAGTTCAGATTCAGGAAGAACCTTCCGTTAAGGTCACCTGCGGCAATGTTTGCAAAGTAAGGTTTCTCACCTGCAAGCAAATCGTAAGTCTTGTTCAACAGACGGTCTTCAAGAATAATATCATCAAATCCCTGACTGTTTGCAAGAGAGAATTGGATAGTCATTTTTGACGACTGCTGATTACGTACCGCAAGCGGAACTATCTGTGCCATGTCATCTATTCCAAAAGTGGAGTATTTGGCATCATTCTCACCAGGAACATAGAGTTCAGGAGTGCTGGCGTTATAGCTGAAAGCCTTTGGCAAATTCTGTGCATTGTATGCAACAAAGATATCACTTGAGGTCTTGTCTGTACCGTTAATTACAGAAAGTTTTAAGAATGACTCAGCGTTCACGCTCTTATACTTTGCACTACCCTTTACAAAGTTACCATCTTTCAAACTAACCGTAGAAACGCTGCTTGAATACAATACAAAACCATTCTGAGGTTTAACTAAAGAGGACTCAAATTTAGTGGCATCTTTCCAAGACTTGGCTGTATAGTCATAATATTTGGCATTAAGACCAGAGTTGTCTTTCAACACCTCCTTCAAATCCAGATTAGCAGGATATGAGTTGTTCACAAAATTGAAACTATTATCCGCCTTTATGCTGTATGACGGCAAAGCACTCTCATTTGCAAACCTTCCGTTAAAGTCAAATGATTTAGGCTTGTCAGCATCATCAACCATTGACGGATTTGGATTATACAGCAAATAATATAATGCCGCAATATATTTGCTAGGACCATATTGATCCGGTATATAGATTCCAAACGCCGTATTGGCACTGACTTCCTCCTCCAGACTTGTGAAAGGAGTTCCCGGGCAAATCTGTTGTTTGTCATCAGTTTTATAGTGTTGCATATAAACGTGAGGCTCATGATTTTTAATGTAGAAGTCTCCTGAAATCACATTGCGTGCCGTACCCTTATCATTAAACGGCTTAACCACGGTACCTACCAACACCCACTCGCTTCTTTGAACAGTCAGGTGTGATGTGGCTGAATTGTAACGTAACTCATCTGAAACTTTATTAAGATTCTCAACACCTGCTATAACACCACCGTACTCAAGTTCTATATTATCAGCAAACTTTGATGTCTCAACATCAGGAAGTCCAAGACCAGCCTCTACACGTTCCTCTTCAGGAATGCCGCCACGCTCAGAATTCCAAGCAGGTATAATAGGCATATTCTCTATCTTTCCTGATTTTGGAAGAGGATACTGAGTTGAATTCTCATCAGGAATAATGACTTTTAAATCCGCGGCAAATGTGTGTGTACAGTTAACAGGTTCTCCTTCAAGTGTAACCCAGTTGTTACGGTCATCCCAAGTAGAACTTGCCTTGCCGTTCCATACAATGGTACTGACGGTCTTACCCTGGCTCTGTTGGTATGCTCCAAGTGTCCAACCTGAATTCTCTACAGGACGAATGTTCTCCTTTAACCTGTCATCACGTGTGCGGTACGCAAAGTTCAATCCAGACATATCTCTTGAAGGCTTGACACCAAGGTTAAGTTCACCGCCTTTGATTATAAGACCGTCAGGGTCAGAGGCGGTAGTTGCGCACACCTGATTCCTTACATTAACGTGGTATGACGTACAACCAAAACCAAATGCTGATGTTGCTGCCTCTGTATCCACATCAGACCAGAAGTTGTTATAAAGGAAGTGGCAAATCTCAGCATCAGTATAACCTAAGAATGCCGTTTCATTGTCATTACGCTGGTAAATATGTCCGTCGTATGAATAGCAGTTGTTATACATAAAGTCCATATTCGCTACATCATACAAATCCTTGTTTTCTGTCTGTGCCTCACCGCCAAAGCGAATAAAGTCCACTTTCTCCGTTGATTGACTTCCAGCTCTGTTTGCAAGATAGAATGTGTTGTAGTAAACACCTATGTTCTTTACCTTATAATCTTGGCTATGTTCTGAATCAAATCCGTAAACTACCGGACGTATGAAAGCCACGTTACTGCTATAGCCGTTGTCGTTCCAGAACACGTTGTTCATAATAAGCATATTCTGAACGTGCTGAAGGAACATTGATGAGGCGTGTGAACCCTTAAAGCTGTTACGCACAAACTTAACGTTCTTACATCCTACAATCTTGAATGACGCTCCCCACTTTTTGTCATTGTCAGGATCTCCTGATGAAACAATATCCATAGTGAAATTACAGCCCTCAAATGTCAAGCCGTCACAGCCAAAGCCTTGAATGCAGGCGAAGCCCTCACCCTCAAAATCACAGTTTATGACCTCTATGTTACAGTTGGTAATCTTACCGGGCACCCTTTTGTTGGCGGCATCACCGTCACCGTAATACCCCAATTCAAAAGTGGAGTTTGCATCACCTGCGTGACGTTTTATTATAAGGTTCTTCAACGTTATGTAACGTGACTGTGTAATATCAAGACCGTCATTAAACACAGGCTTGCTGTTTGGATTGGCAGCCCTTACTATAAGTCTGTAATCAGGAGCCTTTGATGGCGTGTCACCGTTACTTGTGTTTATGTTTGCAAGACCGTCGTCACGTAACTTCCCAGAACCTGATTTACAGTATGTGCTTGCAACCACATTAAACACCACCGGCTTGGTAAGGAAATTATCAACAAGCCAAGCGTTATGGGCGTCAGATGTCTTCATATCGGCAACCGCCTCTGAAAGGCTCTGGAACCTCAATGCACAGCGGTCTTCAGGCTGCGTGTTGTCTATGGTGTAGTAAATGGTGTCACCCTCCACGTAGTGGCAGATTTCACGTGTGGTGAATGTGCCTGTCTCCTCACTTAAAATATACTTGTTTTCTGCAGCGGAATATACAAACGCCTTGTAACGATATGTTGTGTTCTTCTCTAATCCTGTGGTTATTGTCTCAGACCAAACCGTACCTTGGGTAACGTTCTTCTCCGCTGAAATTTCATAAGATGAAGTGGTTGGTGTACAGTTTTCACCCTTACAATAGAAGAAACCACGCTTGTTAAGAGTCTGGTCACAACCTGTGTATTTGACATAGCCCTGCAGTTTGGCACTTGGACCGTCACCTATGTATGCAGAGTCTGCAATAAGTACAGTGGTTTCTGTCTCCGGAATTACGTTAGCGGTAATAGTCACCTCTTTGGTTTTTTGTATGCCACCTTGCGTGGTACCTTCAAGTGTAAGCTTTGCACTATAACTGTCTATGGATGCGTCCTTGCAGTGGAATACAAGCTTAATATTTCCTGCATTACCATCTATAGTAACATCTTGTCTGGATTGTGTACCATCCTCGAATGTTATTATATCACTACTACCTGACAATGTAAGGTGTGCAGGAGTCCAGCCAAAAGATTGAAAGTTATAAGTGTACTCCACATCCTCATGACTCTTGGTTTGATCTTCAAACGCATAATTAGAGGCTATAAAGCCTGGAACGGTAAATTTGAGTTCATTCCATTTAGCCTCATCGTTACTTCTAAATTCAACATTCGTTTTTGTTTTTGCCCAGAAATAAAATATCAAATCATAATCACCTGGACCAGAGGTTAGGTCAAGAATATTTTCATTTAATTTTCCCTCGTGTTCCTGACTATTACCCCATTGTTGGTTAGTACCATCACTCTTCAAATTAGTAACATAATTGTGATTCTTTGTTTCCGTCGTACTAGCTGTACTCAGCCTGTAATGTATATCAACATCAGTTATATCATCTGCATCACTACCTAAATCTTTCCATACTTTTGTCCACCATTCTTTTAGATACAAATCTTTCACAGGACCAATATTTTTGGTATCACCATTTTTTCTTCCCCAACCTGTGTCGGCACTGCCCGTAATCCACTCTTCCACACCATCTGATCCATTATGGTAATAATACTTTATATTTGATGTACCATCATCAAAAAATCCGCGTCCAGCCCACGCTGTGCCGCAGCAAATAAAACTTGCTGTTACTGTTAGCAGTAAGGCAAGTGACTTGCCTAAACTGCTGTTTATATTGTTTAATTTAAAGTTTCTCATATAGCGTATTTTTTAGTTTAGTTATTAGTCACAATCCTCTTTCTTATCCGGATTTACGGTTATCTCTATTGTATCTGCTTGTGATTCTCCACAAGAGGCAGACAATCCCTTGGCTGTTACAGTATAAACAGTAGTTGTAGTCTTGCTCTTGCCCTTGAATTTGGCAGTTAGAGTCTTGCCGTCTCCGCTGGGCTCTATCAGTGTGGCTGGTGATACGCTCCAAGCCACATCCTTTACATCTTTCTTTTCGTCATTTACGTATGCCGTAAGAGTAACCTCAGTCCAAGGAGTGGTGGTGGTTGAAGGCGATGCCTCTATCCTTGTCACATAATCTTCAGGTGCAGACTTGGTGAAGTGAATGGTAAGTTGCTCCACTTTATCTATATAACCGTCTTTCTTGGCGGTAATATTATATACATAGTCACCTGTTGTCTTGTTTCCAGGATTCCAAACCATTACGCCGTTCTCTAATTTAAACTCCGATGTGGCGTCAGCACCGCCATTTGTCTTGGCACTGAAATTGCTTGGTGCAGGAGTAAACATATCTGTTATGTCTAATTGGTGATTTCCGTCACAAGCGGTAAAGTTCTTCTCCACAGAAGCGTGTGGGTCAAACCTCTGCCTTACATCTACGGTGCAAGTAGCCTTTATGGTTGTGCTTGGGCAGCCTGTAACATCCACGTCTATAGTGAATACGCCAACATTTGACGGTGAGAACGTGAATGTGCTGCTTGTAGCGGCATCTTGTTTTACACCGTTAACGTACCATTGGTAAGTTTCAGGGTTAGTGGCATTGGCTGTCAATGTTATGCTACTTCCGCCTACCTCTACAGGTTCTGTAGGAGCACCTGATATGGAAACACCGGCAAGAGCGTTGGAACATACTGTGTATGTCTGTTGCACGGCTTCTTTAGTGTTGCATCCTGTAGCTGTCAAATCCACTGTAAATGAACCTGAAGTTGTAGGTGTGTATGTAAGAGTGTTTGATGTTGACTCCTCAACTCCGTTCACCTTCCAAGACCACGCCGTTGGTGCTGCACCGTGGTTAGTGTTATATGTAAACGTGAAAGGAGCGTCAAGCAGCATCTGCTGTGATTGAGGGTTAATCTCCAACATTGTTATGGCACCCTCACAAGGCTGGTACGGCATTACGTACTCATCGGTCAACTCTGTCCAGTAGCCGTTACTGTTATCTATCTGACCCCTCATGTGTATAAAATGACCGGGCTCCGTAAACTGTGCAAGAAACTCTCCGTCATCTATTGTAAGCGGATAATCATTGCCTGTGGTGTAGGTGCCTCCTGAAATCTCCACGTATGAACTTTGTGCGTCTGGAGTGGCGTCCATAGCATAGTAAAGTCTTATGTTGTTAACTGTTGCAAGCCCCGATGTAGGGTTACATCCCTGTCTTGCCACATAAACGTAACCTGTAACTGTCTGGTCACTGTTCTTTACGGGCTTACGACCCAAGCGTGCCGCAGGAGTAAGTTCCTTTGGCTGCTCCAACGGCTCCACATCTACAAAGATTCCGTTACGTGATACCCTCCAGTCATCGTATGGTGACGGATCTATGTAAAATGTTACTCTTGACTTTACATTTAATGTGAACACACCATTACCATCATCATCATGCGTAATTTGAAAGTTTCCTCTACCATTCTCCTCGCTAACAGTTTTCCAGTCATTCCAATAGGGCTTGAACTTGTATTCACCCGGATTCAAAGATTCTATAGTATAGTAGTACGCATATCTTGTCTCTGACCATCCTTGCACACTAGGACCAGTCTCCCATGGGCTATCTTTAAATGTCCCTCTAAATTGCAGCCCTGAAGGGTTGTAGTTTTGTCCACGAGCGTTACCATCAGTTAATATCTCATCCTCATTATAGTAACCTACTGTAGTTCCCCAGTTTTTTTGTATATCATTAATATCAGTAGTTGTTTTATCTCCACTCCAGTAACGCATACGATCTGCGTAGTCTGGCACCGCCGCACGATACCATCCGTACTCTAATTTCTCCACCTCAACATCTCCTTGTTTACTATACTCATTATTTTTCCAATAATGAATGTTAAAATCAGGGTGTTCTCCAGTCTCCTCATACACGTATGCGTAGAACGTTGAGGTAGGAGTACCGCCAACGGAAAGAGAATATTTAGCAGAGGAACCAGTACCTTTCCCAGAAATGTCTGATATTGAAATAGTAACACTTGTTTGTTGGGAACTCATTGAAAAACGCAGTGATTTTATATTACTATATTCATTTGGTTCTCCTGCTGAAAACTCTGAAGTTTTATTAACATTACCACAAAATATAGCATTACTTTTCAAATCATTTTCCGTATTTGATTGCGTAGTGGTAAATATTATATAGTAATTTTTACCTGCATAAAAAGTTTGATTCCATGTATAGGATGCTGTTTCAGTTGAGCCCAGATAAGAGTTTTGCATAGGGCTCTGATTTTCCCCACCATACACGTAATACGTAGTACCCCACGCACTTTGACCTATCGCCAAAAACGCCACCAGGCATAGCACCCAGCCAAGCCTGTGTCTTAAATTTTTTAGTAGTTTTTGTTTTTTCATAGTTATTGATTTTTTAAGTGTAAATTTTTGTTCATATAGTTTGGTTTGGTTATTAATTTTTTTCTAATCAAAACTCTGTGAGATTTGTTAAGGCTTTGCCCTTCTCGCTTGAAATGTTAAAAAATGTTAAATGTTACATTTTATCAACATTTTTGTAGCGACATAGACAACAAAGCCCTGATTTTTGCTAAAAACCAAAAATTCTTTCAAATATCTAATGTACTAACAATGAGCCAACTACGCAAAATCGTCGGCACAATACACTACTATCGGGTGCAATATACAAATAATTTTTTAAAATACAATGGGTTTGGGGAAAGGTTTTAGTATTTCATCGGGGTTGAAAATTTGGAAATTTAAAATAATCTGTGTAACTTTGCCGTGAAAATAATGTAAATCTTGATGAAGCCGACATCTAACATACAACAAAACAGAAGTGTCAACGCCACACCTTATGAATTTCGCCCTGTTACCAAAGCAGAGCATGAGTTATGGCGTATAGATAGTTATGGCTACATTAAATTTTAACAGTTCTTCTTACCCTTACTCTTTTGTAATGAGTTACAAAGGAGATAATCCTTACAAGTTATATAGGTTTAAATCAACTCGTACTGGTCATGTTTATTTGGTCAGGGTTGAGGAATATCCGTATCATTTTTACGGAATAAAGTTTTATTTAAAGGATCATTGTCACAGTAAGAATAAATATAATCTGTTGACTGGTTTGAATGAACCTCGTTCTATTATTAACACTTGTATTAATATCCTTGTGGATGTTTATCAAAAAGATAATTGTGCCTCATTTGGATTTATCGGTGCTCACACGCTCAAGGAATTAGAACACGATTCTAATTTGGTTCCCAAAATCAATAAATATTTTACGGAAAACTATTCTAATTTTGATTAGAACCGGAAGGTGGCTCCTACCATGGCATTTATGCCCATAGTGGTGTAGCCGTAATAGCTGTCTGATGTTATGTTTATAAGGTTCTTGCCGTTAGCAAACAGTTCCAAGAAGTCCAATACCTGATATGAGAAATAGAGGTTAAGGTCATGCACATTGTTCATTTTCTGAGCCTTGCCGTTTATAAGGGCGTAACGTCCGCCTAAGAAATTGTAGGACAAGCCTATGCGCCATTTCTCCTTTATAGTGTAGCGGGCATCAAAATTAACCTCCCAAGCAGGTTTTTGCCAAGCCTTTTCAAGGTTTACTGTACCCCAATAGTTGTACTTGCCTTTTAGTGATATGTCAAGCCCTTTTACATAGTTAAAGTATATGCCTAACTCTGCACTAACCTTATTGGTGTTATCGTACACTGCGTTAAAGGTGTTAAGTGTAATACCATGTGGCAAGGTGTCGTTTACGTAGTAGTATTGGTCTAATATCAGGGTGTAGCGTACTCCTGCATCAAACATAAGACCTTTTATTATGTTTGTCTTTATGCCTACGTTAATATCAAGCGGTGAGTATGTGGGCTCCACCACAAGCAGCGGATTTATCCATTTGTTCTCCTTAATTATTTCTGAGTACATGTTCTCATTAAAGTAGCCTCCTATGCCGGCATTAAGGTATAGGCGTTCCGGTACAAGTGCAAAATTTCCAACTATGTCCGCACTACCTGTAACGGGGCGATTTGTGCCCTTTTCACCGTAGATATTCATATCTGCACCAAGCCTAAGATTCCAGCGTTTGCCTCCAAAAATGTAGTATGGTTTTAGCTTAATAAGACAGTCTGTCTCGTTGCCCTCTCCCTTGTTGAAAAACTCAACCTCAGCCTCTAACTCCGCACCTAACTTGCCTGGTCCCACCTCTCCGCCAAGGTCAAGATTAGTCAGTATTACGTGCTCATCTATGTTAAAATTACGTCCAAAGTATTGGTAACCTATATCAAACTTATATTCCAAGTTTGAATATGGGTTAGTGGAGAAGAGTCCGAATTTAGCCGCCACATCTGTGTAAGATCCTGTCTTGCCACGCAGAAGGGTGTCTGTATGCAATTCTGTAGGCACTCCTAATGAGTCTTGGTAGCCGTAGTAGTCAAATCCGTTATATGACACTCTGGCATTGGCAAAGAGTGTCATCTCTGTAAGTTGGTCTTCAAAATTAAGTTTTAGGGCTGTGTTATGCTCCATTGCTCGTGGGGTGGTTCCGTCCGCAAGTGAGCGTCTGCCAAAGTTCCCTATATGTTTAAGGTCTATGTCAAATAGG
>JAZLHT010000274.1:0-6763 GCA_045616965.1 Candidatus Enterocola sp. | reverse complement strand
GTGTACTTAGTGTTATAACCTCGTATGCCTTAGGAGAAGCAGGGGTGACGATGATGTCAGAGCCTGCAGCTACTGTAATGGCACCAGATGCGTTACTTGTAGCATTGCCACAAGAGTTGGAAACATAACACTTGTAATATAGTGTACCAATATTATCGGTAGATGGTGTGTAAGTTGCGGTATTAGCACCAGTACCTCCTGTAACATTTACGTAAGAACCATCTGCTGATGCACTCTGTTTCCACTGATAAGACAGAGGTGCGGTTCCGCTTGCCGTAACGCTCAATGCCGTTGCAGTCTCTCCCTGCGTATAGGTTTTAGCATCTGTGCTTGGGTGAGAGTTGATTGATGGGGCGGTGCAAGGAGAAGGATAGGTAATGCTCAATTTTTTTTCTGATTGATTCCATGAGAATATATAACTGCCTGCCACATCAGCAATCATAGCAGAATTGTTATTATTGGTGTACAAAGTCCAATTAGAACAATCGGATCTTGACATCACCTTACTATCCTTAGTATAGCTGTACCAATTGTCTGTTGCAATTTTGAATTCATGGGTGTCTTCAGTAACTCCAGTAATGGTAACTTCATTATTTGAGTCAAAACTCCATAACTTCCAAGTTCCATCAAAATCTCCATATATACCTTGCGGATAAGTTACTGAAACATGTTCATTTGATTTGCTAATGCTAAATTTATATTCTCCTGAAATATCAAGGTCAATACTCGTTTGAGTATCTTCAGTCGGGAAATTCCAGTCAGTACAATTATCCCTTGTCATCTTGCCTGACTGACCATAATATTTACCATTTTTTACATTCTGAATTTTTCCATCGTCACATTTATTTGCAGTATATGTACATTCATAAGCGGTACTCTCTCTATTTAAGGTTGCTGGAAGCAAATGCCAATTTCCATCATATAAGTTTATTTGGAATTCATCTCCTATTGGTTCTGGGTATGTAACTTTTATACATTGACCATAGCTATGAGTAAAAACATATTTACCGGCAGGACCAGTGGTTAATTTGCCTTTGGTATCATTAAAAGTATATTG
This sequence comes from Candidatus Enterocola sp., assembly GCA_045616965.1. Taxonomy (GTDB): domain Bacteria; phylum Bacteroidota; class Bacteroidia; order Bacteroidales; family Paludibacteraceae; genus Enterocola. The sequence continues at coordinate 5,706 of JAZLHT010000274.1, read as the reverse complement.
AAATTGCATACACTCTGAATAAGTGGCTTTTATATCTTCCGTATTATAGTATTTACTTCCTGTATAAATAAACTGTAACTCATACGTTGTATTGGCTGCCAATTCTATTTCATAAGTTCCATTGTCAGATATGTTATCATCTTTAGTCCAATTATTAAAATCACCAGATATAGTGTGCGCCCACGCACCTTGGCTTGTGGTTATTAACGCTAACAGGCATAGCATCCAGCCTAACCTGCTTTTTAAACTTTTTAATAAATTTTTTGTTTCCATAATAATTAAGTATTTGATTGTTTTGTTAATGTTTTTCCATAATTGTTTAATGTTATTACTTATTGTTAGTGAATGAGTTTTGTGAATTGCATTGCGAGCCCCCAGCATAAGCAAAACTCATTCACTAACAACACCTGTTTTTGTCAAATAGCCTCAGAGATTCTTCGCTTCGCTACGCTACACTCAGACTGTTTACACACCGTCAGGTAATGACGAGGAAGTTGTTCTCATACGGACATAAAAAAAGCGGGACTTGCACTATTGCTTGTTCCGCATCTGAAGGCTTCTCGCATTGCCCGCTAACCGAAAAAGCAACGTAGAAGCCCACGCCGTATGTAACTGCATTAATTATGAAACCAATGCTAATTTACACACCCGTAGGACATCTTTTGTTGTCTTGCTCTTGGTTAGCCAATAAATTTTGCGAGAATTTACAAATGCCAGAACAAAACGTCAAATAGACGCCTTAATTATGTCTTTTGTGGGTCTCAGACCCACACCCCTGTCCACACCCTCTCCTAAAAAGGAGCAATCAGCGTGGACTACCTTGCAAAGATACACAAATGAAAGCAAAAACCAAAAAAAATGTAGATTTTTTTTGAAAATTTGTATAATATAACAAATTATTTATATCTTTGTGCGATAATACAATTATATAATGAATTTAGAAAAAGAAATACTACACCACTCACAAATAAAAGGTCTGTCAAACAACAGTTTGGCAGAAAAATTGAATATGGATGCCGGCAATTTAAGTAAAATAAAAAGCAATAGTAATGTCAGGCTTAATACGCTTAACAGAATTGCTGATGCTTTAGATTGTGAAGTCCAATTAGTTCCAAAAGCATACACACTAACAGATGCATCAGTAGAGCCAACTGATGTTCAAATGAATATGATTATGGAAGACGCCATCTCTGATGTAAATTCACAAAATCATGTATGGATTGATAAATGGGATGAATTCAACAAGCATATTGCACAATGTATGGAAGAAGGTATGAAATATGGCAAACATTCATAAACCTATATTGATATTGATAGCGGGACCAAACGGTTCCGGTAAAACAACTATCACCAGTCAAATACTGCTTCATAGTTGGTTGGAGAACTGTAAATATATTAATCCCGATAATATAGCCCAAGAGGTATTTGGAGATTGGAACTCTACAGAGGCAGTAATCAAGGCGGCTAAATACGCATCGCAACTGCGTGAGCAGTATTTAAAAGAAAAACAAAGCATGATATTTGAGACTGTATTATCTGCCACGGATAAATTGGATTTCATATATAGGGCAAAGCAGTCAGGCTATTTTATTAGATTGTTTTTTATATCCACCAATTCCCCCACTATCAATGCGGCACGTGTTGCAGACAGGGTTTTTAAAGGAGGACACGATGTGCCTATTCCCAAAATAATATCAAGATACTACAAATCCATTGAGAATTGTGCCAAAGCAACCTCTATTGTAGATAGATGCTACCTGTATGATAACTCTATTGATGGTCATTCCGCTACGGCAATAGCCAGATTCTCAGATGGTAAACTCATAAAAAAATACACAGCCAACATCCCTGTCTGGGCTGCTGGCATGTTACTTGTCCCTTGATCCTTGACCCTTGTCCCATTAAGCACCTTTAGGTGCTTGCGGCTTCATCTGTGGGAACAGCAGCACCTCTTGAATGGTGGTCTGACCTGTCATAAGCATTACAAGACGGTCTATACCAATGCCCATACCCGATGTTGGTGGCATACCGTACTCAAGAGCACGCACAAAGTCCATATCTATGAACATAGCCTCATCATCGCCCTTCTGGCTGAGTTTAAGCTGCTCTTGGAAACGCTCATATTGGTCAATAGGGTCATTAAGCTCTGAATAGGCATTACATAACTCCTTACCGTTAACCATAAGTTCAAAACGCTCCGTAAGGTCAGGATTGTTTCTGTGACGCTTGCAGAGTGGCGACATCTCTATCGGGTAGTCAGTAATAAATGTAGGCTGTATGTAGTTACCCTCACACTTCTCGCCAAAAATCTCATCTATAAGCTTGCCCTTGCCAAAAGAGTCGTCAACATCTATGTGCAGTTGCTTGCAAACCCCACGCAGGGCTTCCTCGTCCATACCTGTAATGTCTATGCCCGTAAACTCCTTAATGGAATCTATCATAGTAATACGCTTGAACGGACGCTTGAACGATATGGTGTTATCGCCCATCTTAACCTCTGTGGTGCCGTTTACATCTATGCAAATCTTCTCAAGCATAGCCTCTGTAAAGTCCATCATCCAGTTGTAATCCTTGTAAGAGATATAAATCTCCATACAGGTAAATTCAGGATTATGAGTGCGGTCCATACCCTCATTACGGAAATTCTTGGAGAACTCATAAACCCCCTCAAAACCACCCACAATAAGGCGTTTTAGGTAAAGTTCATCGGCTATACGCAGATATAGAGGTATATCAAGTGCATTATGGTGTGTAATGAACGGCCTTGCCGATGCACCGCCAGGAATGGATTGCAGAATAGGTGTCTCCACTTCTAAGTATCCCTTAGAGTCAAAGAACTCACGCATAGAGCGGTAAACCTTGTTACGCTTTAGGAATATATCTTTAACGCCCTCATTTACAACCAAATCCACATAACGCTGACGGAATCTTAATTCAGGGTCTGAAAAGTCATCATACACCACGCCGTCCTTCTCCTTAACTATAGGCAGAGGTCTTAGAGACTTGCTAAGCACCGTAAGTTCAGACACGTGAACAGAAATCTCTCCTGTCTGTGTGCGGAACACATAACCCTTTACACCTATAAAATCGCCTATATCAAGCAGTTTCTTAAATACGGTGTTATAGAGTTCCTTATCATCGCCGGGGCAAATCTCATCACGCGATACGTAAAGTTGGATTCTGCCTTTTGAATCCTTTAAATCAGCAAACGATGCCTTACCCATTATACGGCGGCTCATAAGCCTGCCAGCCATAGATACCTGACGTGGCTCGCCCTCATCACTGAAATTTGCCTTAACTTCATCAGAATATGCATTAACTACATACTCTGCCGCAGGATACGGGTTTATACCCATCTCCCTTAATTTACCCAGACTCTCACGTCTGAATTGCTCTTGGTCATTTAAATTTTCCATAAATTTAGGGTCAAGGGTCAAGGATAAAGGGTCAAGGCCTTGTCCCTTGTCCCTTGTTCCTTGTCCCATTTTTTAAAATTCCATTAAATACGCCTTAATAAATGCACCTATATCCCCATCCATTACCCCTTGTACATCAGATGTTTGGTAGTTTGTACGATGGTCTTTTACGCGGCGGTCATCAAATACGTATGAGCGGATTTGAGAACCCCACTCTATCTTTTTCTTACCCTCCTCTATCTTAGCCTTCTCTGCATTGCGGTGCTGCAACTCACGCTCATAAAGCTGACTCTTTAGCAATCGCAAGGCATTCTCACGGTTCTTAGGCTGGTCACGCGTCTCTGTATTCTCTATAAGAATCTCCTCCTCCTCACCTGTGTATGGGTCTTTAAACTGATAACGCAACCTTACACCTGATTCCACCTTATTTACATTCTGACCACCTGCTCCACCGCTACGGAAAGTATCCCAACTAAGCAGTGCAGGGTCTATCTTAATCTCTATACTATCGTCTATCAGAGGAATTACAAACACCGATGCAAAAGATGTCATACGCTTGCCTTGTGCATTGTACGGCGATACCCTTACCAAACGGTGAACACCGTTCTCACTCTTTAGATAACCGTATGCAAAATCCCCCTCTATAGTTAGCGATGCAGTCTTTATGCCAGCCTCATCGCCCTCCTGATAGTTGCTCATAGTAACCTTGTAGCCCACACGCTCACAGTAACGCTGATACATTCTAAGCAGCATAGATGCCCAATCCTGACTCTCCGTACCGCCAGCACCCGATACTATTTTAAGCGAGCATCCCATGTTATCCTCTTCAGATGACAACATGTTCTTCATTTCCAAATCCTCTGTAAGTTTTAATGCCAAGGCGTATGCAGAATCCACCTCAGCCTCTGTAGATACCCCCTCTTTAAAGAAATCAACGGCAAGGGCAAGTTCCTCAACCGCCTTTTTTACGTCATTATAGCCCTCCACCCAACGCTTAAGGTCTTTAACCTTTTTCATTTGGGCGTGAGCCTCATCTATATTGTTCCAAAAATCAGGGGCTTGCGTACGCAGTTCCTCCTCCTCTATCTGTACAAGTTTCTCATCTATGTCAAAGATACCTCCTTAGAGCGTCAGTACGTTCTTGAAGTTCTTTCAGTTGTTCTGCAGTAATCATTACTTCTATGCTTTTAATTTGGGTACAAAGTTAGCAATAAAAGTTGAAAGTTAAAAGGTGAAATTATGAGATTTTTCAATTGTCCTTTACACAACGCACACTGAATGCGTATGATTTTGTCAAGGTGCCATCTTGGAAAACATCAGAGGAACCAAGGGTATAAAATTTGGCACTCTGTGAGCCAACGCTAAGATATGTTGATGTCCAGAACCATGCATCAGTTACAACATACTCAACACCCCCACTAAATGAACGTCCTGATGGAAGTGCGTTAAACTCATAGAAGTCATTACCGTTCCCCTCTTTCCAACCTGTAGTTGATTTCAAATACTTTCCGGCAACAGAGTATCCGTAGCCATACTGAGCATCTATGAATTTTTTTAGTGAGTAAAACTCAGCTGTGGAGGGAACGTGCCATCCGTTAGGACATATACCCTGGCGGTTTCCTAAGAACTCCTCCTTTGTGCTATATCCGTCTGCAACTCCTACCACGGCAGCCCAGTTATATAAATAACCAAGTTTGCCTATTTGTTCTTTTGTCAAATAACTTGCATTCTGCTTACTTGCTTTATCCCACTTATCCATATTGGTTGCATCAACAAAGTATGATTCATACATATCACTTGGCAATGTAGATGTAACAGTGTAAATGCCACTCTTATACGCCTCACTGTTTGACGCATATTTTGAACATCGGTAATTTTCCGCCATCCACGTATTACCGTCAATTATAACCTGCTTATAATCAGATGCCTTACATTTCTCCCCCGATGGAGTAGGGGTAAATCCGCCACCATTTTTCTCACACGATGTCAGGACTGCGCCTGCCGCCAATGATACTGCGGCTAATATTACAGCCAAACTTTTCATTTTCATAATCTAATATAGTTAGTTAATAAATATTTTGGTTAAAGATCTCTCGCTACGCTCGAGATGACGTAAGGGACAAACCCTTGACCCTTGTCCCCTGACCATTGTCCCTTACTACGGTCTATACACCGCATCCTGCAGGAATTTCTGACTTTCCACAGGCTGCATAAGTTGCGGCAAGGTAACATCGGCGTTATGGTTCATATAAGACTCCACTATTCTGTAGCCAAGATACACACCTATTCT
>JAZLHT010000273.1:0-2214 GCA_045616965.1 Candidatus Enterocola sp. | reverse complement strand
CATTCATAATAGTCTCCACCAATAAGTTATCAGAAATGTCTTTCTTCTTAACCTCTGGTGTGTACCAAAACATATTGGCGTGATTTTCTATAAATTGGGCTCTTGTCATTCTTACAATCTTGCATCCACGTACTTTCTATCTACAAAGGCTTTTACGTCAAAAATCACGGCTCCAGCATCTTTGTATTTTTTGAAATCAAATTCATAGAACTCTTTGTGGGGTACGGCGGCTATGGCGGCTTGGTAGTTCTTTTGTGGATTGATTTTCGGTAGCAAATCAATGACAAACTCTGCCTTAACCTCATCTTTGCTTGCCCAAGGGTCATATACATCTACACTTACACCAAAATCATTTAACTCTTTAATAATGTCTATAACCTTAGTGTTACGCATATCGGGGCAGTTCTCTTTAAAGGTTATACCCAATACAAGGATATTGGCACCCTTTATTTTATGGTCTGCCTGAATCATAAGTTTCAGGGTCTTTTGGGCAATAAACTGTGCAATGCTGTTGTTTACCCTACGCCCTGATAATATTACTTGTGGGTTATAACCCAATGCATTAGCCTTATGAGCAAGGTAATATGGGTCAACACTTATGCAGTGTCCGCCTACAAGTCCCGGACGATACTTGCGGAAGTTCCACTTTGTGCCGGCAGCCTCAATAACATCGTTGGTATCAATGCCTACACGGTCAAAAATAAGTGCAAGTTCATTCATAAATGATATATTGATATCACGCTGTGTATTCTCAATAGCCTTGGCAGCCTCTGCAACTTTCATAGAGGGTGCTTTATGTGTACCTGCCACTATTACAGAACGATAGAGTTCATCTACAATATCGGCAACTTCAGGTGTTGAACCCGATGTAATCTTCTTAATGGTGGTAAGGGTATTCTCTTTGTCACCTGGATTTATACGCTCCGGGGAGTATCCACAGAAGAAATCTACATTGAACTTAAGTCCTGAATGCTTTTCAAGTACAGGTACGCAATCCTCTTCTGTACAACCTGGATATACTGTACTTTCATAAATCACTATATCCCCTTTTTTAAGTACACCGCCAAGCATTGCAGATGCTTTAAGCAGTGGTGTCAAGTCAGGATTATTGAACCCATCAATAGGTGTAGGAACGGAAACTATAAAAGTATTGAAATCCCTAAGTTTTTCCGGGTAGCATGCAAAACTAAGACCTATGCCTGAATTGGAGGCATACAAATCTGTAGCCTCTTTCATAGCGGCAAGGTTTGCCTCCAATGTGTGGTCTCTGCCAGCCTGCAGCTCCGCTACACGGGCGGCATTTATATCAAAACCAAGTGTGCGGTACTTTTTACCGAACTCAATGGCAAGTGGGAGTCCCACATAGCCAAGGCCGATAACTGCAATTTTTCTTTGTTCGTTCATATATATTTTTTAAAGATTCTTCGCTTCGCTCAGAATGACGTGAGAAATGCTCAGACTGTTTACAGACCGTTAGGTAATGACGATGGGTGGCACTGTCCACTGTCAACTGTCCACTGACGAGGAGGAGGCTATGCCTCCGACTCATCAAAGTACTCAACGTACTTATCATTCCTCTGGTGTCCGTAGCCATAGTAGCCGTAATACTTGTTACCATAATGACCATAGGCACCATAATAGCCACTGTAATAGCGTGAATATTCAAGTTTCTTGAAATCCACATCATTAAATACATAGCTTACAGTCTGTATGCCATTCTCTCTTAGGTTTGCAATGGTGTTCTTAAACATCTTCTTGTTAGTCTTACCGCAACGTATAGAGTACAGCACCATATCTGTATAGTTAAATATAGAGTAAGCATCTGCCACAAGACCTATAGGCGATGTATCTATGACTATATAGCAATACTTCTTTTTAAGAGCCTCCATAAGCACACGCATCTTATCTGACTTAAGAAGCTCGCCCGGGCTTGGAGGTATAGGACCTACAGGCAGTATATCAAACTTATAACGGTCATCGTGTAAGATACACTCCTCTATAGGACTCTCTCCTGCAAGATAATCTGTAACACCCTTATTGGTATCCAATCCAAGCAGCGATGCTACAGACGGTTTGCGGATATCAAGGTCTATAAGCAGAGTCTTTTTACCCGTAACGGCATAAACACCTGCCATATTGGCACTTATATATGTCTTACCGTCACCTGACTGAGTGGAGGTAAGCAGAACCGTTAAATTCTCTTTACGCCCTACC
>JAZLHT010000272.1:0-2794 GCA_045616965.1 Candidatus Enterocola sp. | reverse complement strand
AATGAACAGTATGATTATTTAGAGGACTTTCTTGAAATACAGAATCTCTTATTGGTTCTAAGACAGGATGTAGATTTTGCAAAGGCTGATTCTGTGGTTAAGAGTGATATTAAACAACGCAAACTGGAATTGGGCGTAGTTGTTAGAATAACAGTCTTGAATGAGACTTATAATAAAGATTACAAAACGTTTTTTGAATATTTTCCAGGGGACTTCAAAACATTTATAGACATATATGGTTATGATGATGACACGGATGAGTTAAGCCCACTATATTCTGTTGCTATAGAGCATATTGCATATTTGATGGAACACAGAAAAGAGATTCCGTTTGAAGTTTTTTTTGACAAGGTGTTCAACATATCTCAGAATTCATACTGGGAAGCGGATGCTTACTCTTATTTAGTGGATAATCTAAGAAAGATGTTTGAATCAGATTGTGGTGAAATAAGTAAGTATTTAAATAAGAAAAGTGATGAAGAGTTATGGCAATTCTGGTATTTTATTTTTAATGGTCCTCACCACGAGCCTGCCGCTTTTGAAAAAGAATTGTCCATAATTAATAATTGCTTTGACAAGAGACAAACAGACATTATTGATAAAATTTGGGTTAAAATAGAGGAGGAGTGGAGAGACGAATAAAACATATGTCTGGTTCATTCGTCGTAAGCAAGAATATTCAGAAATATGATGAAATTAAAGGCGAAAATGTGAGCACAACGGCAAGGAGTTAGACCAAGAGACCGGCTACTATTACTACGGTGCCCGCTACTATGACCTCTCCACTGCCCTATGGCTTGGCGTAGATCCGCTGCAACAGAAATATCCAGGTGTGAGTCCGTATGTATATTGTGCAGGCAACCCAGTCAAGTACGTGGATCCGGACGGGAATGCACCGTGGGATAACCATTATGTACAGGTGGCTCAATCAGAAGCAAGTAGTACAGGTGGAAAATATTCACAATGGACAGGTCAGAATGGGTGTGTATATGCAAGCGTTCAGACTACATCTATGGTTTCAAACGAACAAGGCGGCATGGAATTTCAAGTACAGGCAGACGTGTACAGAGGAACACCACAAAGTCAGCATAATCCAGTGTGGAATGTGGTGGAATCATTTGAGAGGGCTGTCGGACTTCATGAGGAGGGACATTCAGATTGTGCAAACAGAGGAACCATTACTACGGCAGATTTTCGTGGAATCGCTGATTTTTGTGAGGGTGTGAGTGATGCTTGCGATGCGACAGGGACACTGTGCATAGCAACTGGGGGTGGTGCTGCTGTCGGAGGAATTTTGTATGAAGCAGGTACTGTTGCTGGATATGTTAGTGATGCGATAAATATTGGTGTGGATATATATGAGGGGAAATATAAAAATGCAGGGTTGAGAATTGCGGGCTCATTAACGGGTGGTGTGCTTTCTAAATCAATAAGGTTTATGGATAAAAATGAATCAGATATGTTTGGAAAAGTTATAGATAAAAAAGTAGATGAATATATAGAAAACAATCTTGATAAATAAGTCAATGTATTACAGTACGTTATTAATAATTATATGCCTTCTGATCTTGACCGATGCAATTCTTAATGAAAATAAGCGTAAGTCTAAGTACACTGATGTGCAGCGAATACATGCCTTTTTTTTGCCAATCTTTGCGGCTTCTGGTTTAATCTTTGGAGTGTTGAGTTTAATCTTTGGCTGGTTGTAGTATCAAAAGCAAAGACTGGGATGAAAAAAGCAGGATTGGATGCTGCTTTTGGAACCGCAAATACGTTATCAAACCACAAAATTAACGATTTGAGAGATGAATGAGTTTGTTATTGGTAAAGCCTGGAAAAAAGAGATTATCACTTATTTATTGTGTGATTGCATTTTCATATATGGTATGATATATGCTCCAACTCATAAATATGCCTTTTTGTTTAAACCAGCTTTAATAATATCGGTATGGGTATTTTATACCACATACAAACATCGTAAGGAACAGATACGGTTTGACGAGTATGGTATTACATTGGAAGACGGTACTTTATGTAAATGGCAAAACATTAAACTGTTAGAATATAAACGTACTGGATTACAGTCAATGTCATTGGTAGTACATACTAAAAATCATGTCTATAATCAGAATGTCGTTGGATTTGAACATAAACACAAGGAATTATATGAATACATGTCAACTAACCATCCAGAAATAAGGTTTGATATGTATGTGAAATTTATTTTTGGTACTCCTTTCCCTTCTAGTCACGTGTATACTCATAAATCAAATTTAAGCACAAAAGGAACAATGACCCGCACTGCAAATGACAAGTCTGACAAAACATAATGAGCGGTTTTGACAAGGTACGGTAGGTTCTATTTATTAGTCCGAGGCTGGTTTGAGATTTGTTTTTAGGAGATTACTTGTATGAATGAGGGAGCGTAGTGTGTACCACGTAACCGAATGAATATAAGTAATATACAAAAACAAAGCCAAAACAGACCGGAACAATAAACAGAACAAAACCAAAAATAAGGAAATATAGAATTACTAATAAATAGAACCTACCGTCTGCAGGAATATTCAGAAATATGATGAATTAAGCGGCAAAAATGTGAACATTGTCAAGGAACACACAGCCGTCACCATACACAACACTCCAAGCGGACTTTTCAGCGTTATAACGGCTATAGACCCTCTGGGCAGGACTCTTTATGCGGAGCGTCCGTCAGCCATATACGCATCAGACACTACTGATGTCAAGCGTGTCCGCACAGGCATGTGTAAATATGACGCCCTTGGCCGTAAGG
>JAZLHT010000271.1:0-6301 GCA_045616965.1 Candidatus Enterocola sp. | reverse complement strand
GCCTGCGCCTTAACAGATACGTAAGACCTGTCGTCTTTCTTCTTGCGGAATTCTACTGTTCCGTCAATAAGTGCAAACAGGGTGTGATCCTTGCCCATACCAACGTTATCACCCGGGTGATGAACTGTTCCGCGCTGACGTACTAAAATGTTGCCTGCTTTAGCGAATTGACCGCCAAAAATCTTTACACCAAGTCGTTTGCTTTCTGACTCACGACCGTTCTGTGAACTACCTTGACCTTTTTTGTGTGCCATTTCTTTACCCTTTCTTTATTTAAGCAACAACATCCTTGATAATAATCTCTGTGAAGCATTGACGGTGTCCGTTCTTTACGCGATAACCTTTACGGCGGCGTTTCTTGAACACAATCACTTTTTCTCCTTTAACGTGAGAAACAACCTCGGCTACAACTTTTGCACCCTCTACGGTTGGAGTTCCTACGTTTACTTTCCCGTCAGCGTCTATAAGCAGAACCTTGTCAAATTCAACTTTAGTGCCACGTTCCTCATTCAAACGGTGAACAAACACTTTTTGGTCTTTTTCTACCTTAAATTGTTGTCCTGCAATTTCTACAATAGCGTACATAATTATAAAATAGTTTTATAGTACCATCCTGAGGTGTGCCTAATAAATGTTTTGACATCTTTTTATACCTGTCGGATTTTAATGGACTGCAAAGGTATATATTATTTTTTATACCACAAAATTTTTTGACTTATAATTTTATGATTTTTTATTTAATCGTTTTTGCCTGATTTTCTTTGTATTTTAATCTGTTTCTTATGTTTTAGCCTCTGCTGCCAACGCTCACGTGCATATTGCCGCATATCTGTAATTACATCGCTCTCATCGGTTATCTCCAATCCGAATATGGTCTCTATTATATCCTCCATAGTCAGAATGCCTTGAAAACAGCCATACTCATCTATTATAAGTGCAATCTGCGATTTTTGTTTAAGCATAGAGTCAAATATATCCCCGATGGGCTTGTTCTCATTAAAATATGGAATCTTACGCTTAATGTCACCCAATTTTTTGTTGAATCGGTCTTCTGCAAGTTCTTCAAGAGCCTCATCGCGCAGCACATAGCCTGTTATATACTCTTGTGAGTCAGCATATACAGGTATTCTGGAGAAGTGGTCGTACTCATCGGAGTCATAGTAATCCTGAATGCTCATGCTCTCAGCCGCTACGGCAGCCACTACACGTGGAGTCATAACATCGGAGGCTGTTATCTCATTAAGACGCATTACATTTCGTATGATGGTGTTCTCGTCCTGCTCTATGACACCTTCCGCCTCTCCCACATTGGCAATGGCAATCACCTCCTCTCTGGATACGCTTGTGGCATCAGAATCGGGGAATATTTTTGAAAGCCATTCTATTAACTTTACAAAAGGATACAGTATTATTATAAGTACCCTGATGGTATAGGCGGTAAAGCCCATAAGTGCTTTCCAATAGTTTGTGCCTATGGTTTTAGGTATTATCTCAGAAAAAATAAGTATAAGCAGGGTTACTATGGCGCTCACAAGTCCAAACCACTCACTGCCGAATACAATTGTGGCCTGCTGACCTACGCCGGCGGCACCCACTGTGTTTGCTATGGTGTTTAGTGACAGTATGGCGGCAAGCGGACGCTCCGGTGCGGTTTTGTATCTCAGCATAAGTTTTGCACTCTTACGCCCCGTCTTCTCCATAGTGTGGATAAAGCTTATGGTTGTTGACATAAGAGATGCCTCCAATGTGGAACAGAGAAAAGATACCGCCATCGCAGTCAATAAGAAAACTAATAGTAAAGCCATTAAAAATCAAATTTTGGTAACAGACGGCAAAGTTACTGCTTTTTTTGTTAGTGGCAAAGAAATTTTTATTACCTTTGTACTTTCAAACCAGAGACTATTATGTTAAGAATTGCTGTTCAAGCCAAAGGAAGGCTTCATGAGGAGACTATGAAGATGTTTGAGGAGTCAAGCATCAGTATTGAGACAAGTAAGCGTCTGCTGCTTATGCAGTCGCCTAATTTTCCTGTAGAGGTGTTGTTTCTGCGTGACGATGATATACCGCAAGCGGTGGCATCGGGTATTGCAGATGTAGGTGTAGTGGGGGAGAATGAGTTTGTAGAGCGTGGCGAGGATGCAGAAATAGTGCAACGTCTTAATTTTTCCAAATGCCGTCTCTCTCTTGCCATACCTAAGGCGGCTGACTATAAGGGGCTTGACTGGTTCCAAGGTAAAAAGATAGCCACCTCGTATCCTAAAATTCTTAATGATTTTCTTGATAAGAACGGCATAAAGGCTGATATTCACGTGATTACGGGTTCTGTAGAGATTGCACCTGGCATCGGGTTGGCAGACTGTATATTTGATATTGTAAGTTCAGGCAGCACACTTGTAAGCAATAATCTTAAAGAGGTGGAGGTTGTGCTTAAGTCAGAGGCACTTATGATAGGGAACAAGAATATGGACAGTGAGAAACGTGAGATTCTGCGTGAGCTTCTGTTCCGCTTTAACTCATATAAGAACGCCGAGAACAAGAAATACATTATACTGAATATCCCTAATAATAAAATTAAGGAGGCTTGTGAACTGTTGCCGGGCATGAAATCGCCAAGTATTATACCGCTTGCCACAGAAGGGTGGTCTGCAATGCACTCTGTTATAGAGGAAAAGACATTCTGGCAAATTATCAGCAAACTAAAAGCGTTGGGTGCTGAGGGTATCCTTATTGTCCCCATAGAAAAAATGATTCTCTGATGAAATTATATATAAACCCCGATAGGAAAGATTGGCTCAAATTGCTGGCTCGTCCGCAGTTTGACAACTCAGCCATTATCAGTACGGTGCAGACTGTGCTTGATGATGTTAAGTGTAGAGGTGATAAGGCAGTTAAGGAGTATGAGCTTAAGTTTGACAAGGCACAGTTGGATTCTCTGTTAGTCTCTGAGGCGGAGATTGACAAGGCTTGCTCTCTGCTTGATGACAGACTTAAACGTGCCATTGAGACTGCAAAAACAAACATAGCCAAATTCCATAGTGCCCAAATTCACGATTTGCCTGTGGTGGAGACCACAAAAGGTGTAAAGTGTTGGCAGAAAGGTGTTGCAATAGAGAAAGTGGGGCTTTATATTCCTGGCGGTACCGCACCTCTGTTCTCTACGGTGCTTATGCTTGCGGTTCCTGCAAAGATAGCGGGCTGTAAAGAGATAGTCTTGTGTACGCCGCCCGATTCCAATGGTAACATAAATCCTGCCATACTTTTTGCCGCCAAAACAGCAGGAGTAAGCAATATATATAAAATAGGTGGAGTTCAAGCGATAGCCGCTATGGCTTACGGAACAGAGAGCGTTCCTAAAGTGTATAAGATTTTTGGTCCGGGTAATCCGTTTGTAACCACAGCCAAACAGATAGTAAGTGTTAAAGATGTGGCTATAGATATGCCTGCCGGTCCGTCAGAGATTGCCATAATAGCTGATAATTCCCAAAAAGCTGATGTTATTGCCGCCGATATGCTGTCACAAGCGGAGCATGGCACCACAAGTCAGTCAATGGTGTTCACTACAGATAAGAATCTTGCAGAACAGGTTATGGCTGAGGCTCAGAAACAGTGCAATGCTTCACCAAGAAAGGATTTTATATCAAAATCGTTAGATAACAGTTGCATTTTTGTGCTTGATACAGAAGATGGGTTGGTTGATATAAGCAATGAGTATGCACCTGAACACCTTATTATATCTCATAAAAATTATAAGGCAATAGCAGGGCGTATAGTTAATGCAGGTTCTGTGTTCCTTGGTAATTTTACACCTGAGAGTGCAGGGGATTATGCGTCGGGTACAAATCATACACTGCCTACAAGCGGATATGCCAAGGCATATAGCGGCGTAAATATGGATAGTTTCATAAAAAAGATAACTTTTCAGGAAATTTCTGCTGAGGGGTTGGATAATTTGGCAGAGACAATAGAGGTTATGGCAGAAAATGAGTTTTTAATGGCTCATAAAAATGCTGTTTCCATCAGAAAAGTACGCTAAATAGTAAAAAAATCGAATTTTTTTGTCTTTTTTCTATTGATATTTTGTTTTTTTACGAAAATATACCTATATTTGTGGAAGTAATTTCTAGTTTTATTAATTAATCAACTATTATTATGGAAAAATTATTTGCCACTCTTGATGAGAAAATGAAATTCTTTGCAGAGAATGCTGCTGCTCAAGTAAAGAACGGTAACAAGGCTGCTGGTATGCGTGCTCGTAAAGTTTCTCTTGAAATTGAGAAACTTATGAAGGAGTTCCGTAAAGCTTCTATTGCCGCTGCTAAGTAATCTGCAATTAAAGCGAAAAAAAGTCCGGATTTTTCAATCCGGATTTTTTTTGCTCATCTATGAGCGGTAAACGGGACTCGAACCCGCGACCCTCGGCTTGGGAAGCCAATGCTCTACCAACTGAGCCATTACCGCATATTACTTAACATTCTACCAACACTTGTCAGTTGGTAGAGCTTGTCCTTTTCTCTTTGGCAACTGAGCCATTACCGCAAACTAGCCATACGTATGGCGGTTATTGCACCTTCTATGCCTTTGTTTCCTAATCTGCCTCCAGCCCTCTCTTCCGCCTGCTCCACATTATTTACTGTTAGTACACTAAAGATAACGGGGCAGTAGCCTTTTGTTGCATTAAGCGTTGTTATACCTTGAGTTACGCCACCACATACATAATCAAAATGCGGAGTATCACCCTGTATTACACAACCGATAACTATAATTGCATCATAAACACCTTTCTCCTCAAGTAATCTGGCACCGTATGTGAGCTCAAATGTACCCGGTACGTGAATTACATCTATATCAGTGGCTCCACATTCCTTTAACTTTTCAACGGCACCGTTAAGCAGTTTGTAGGTTATGGTTGAGTTCCAATCTGCAACAATAATGCCATATTTCTGATTTGCCACCACATCTTTAGCAGGCAGCACATCGGGGTTATAAGTTGACAGATTATGTAAATTACTGGACATTACCCTTAACCTTTGCTACTGTGATATATTTGTCTATATCATCAACTTCAGGGATTCCACGCTGGGCAGATGTAGCGTTAGCCTTAACCTCCTCAAATAACTTCAAGGCTTTGTCATACTGACCAAGACTCTCGTATGCTATGCCAGCCTTAACCATATAAACAGGCTTTACAAGAATGTTGTCAGATTCAGCGGCATCCAAGAAATAGTCTATAGCCTTCTCAGTCTCGCCTTTTTGTACGTAGCAGTCACCGATGGTACCCTTAATTGTGTACTTAAGAACATCATCCTTGCCATTGTAACTTTCAAGGTATTTTATAGCGTTGTCATAATCACCTAATTTGTAATAGGAGAGACCTGCGTATGCCTTTGCCAATTTACCCGATTTTGTAATGCCGTAGTTGTCTGTAAGATTTATGAATCCGTCAAACTCAACGCTATCGCCGTTAAGTGCAACCTCATAATTTTCAGCGGCAAAATACACCTGACCTTTTGCAAGCAGGTTATCTGCCTCCTCATTTTTAGGAACTATATACAGATTCTGAATAAGCAGCCAAATAGCGATTACCAATACAATAGCACCAAGTACAATGGTCAGCACCTTTTGGTTCTTCTCAATAAAAGACTCTGTGGTTGAAAGTGCGTTTTGCAAGTTCTCCAAGTCTTTTTCCTCGTCGTTGTTTTTAACTTTCTTTGCCATTATTTTAGATTTTATTTAATTACTCTGATATTAAGCGGTGCAAATTTACTTAAAATTCCTGATAAAACATACTTTTTTCAAAACTTAAATAAAGATTTTATAAAAAATAAGGTAAAATATTAGATAGTTGCAAATAAATTACTATCTTTGCACCGCAAAATGCCAATGGTACCTTGGCCGAGTGGTTAGGCAACGGTCTGCAAAACCGTGTACAGCGGTTCGAATCTGGTAGGTACCTCCAAGCAAAGGCTTCCTTTCGGGAAGCCTTTTTTGCTTGGAGGTACCTGTTTCGTTTTTATTGGGTCACATTCCCAAACCTTTGCGCTTTGCGGTGGAAGCCAACGGCTTCTTTTTGGGTTAATTATCAAAAAGTAGGATAAAATCCTTGTAAATCACTGAATAGCAGTAACTTTGGACATCTTCCCCTTCATGGCCGAAGAACCCCGCTTTTTTTGTGGGTCCAGCAATGTGGTCAGGAATGGCTTCAAAGGGCACAAACAATTGTATAAATGCAAGGATTGCGGACGTCAGTTTGTAGGTGGAAAAAGAAGGGATAAAACCCAAGTGATAACGGATTACGTGGAGG
>JAZLHT010000270.1:0-10558 GCA_045616965.1 Candidatus Enterocola sp. | reverse complement strand
CAGGCGTGCTGTTTGTGAACCTGTACAAACAAGTATCTTATCCGCCGTTATCTCCGTTCCTGTCTCCTCCACTCTTACTATTTTGTTTGGCAACACTTTAGCGGTTCCGCTAATCACCTCAACTCCTGCATTATTAAGAAGCATGGCTATGCCTTTTTGCAGTTGCTCCACTATTGCTGCCTTTTTAGCATAGACTGCGTTAAAATCCACATTTACATCCGGTACTGTAATGCCCCACTCTGCTGACTCCTTTTTTATGGTATTATACACCGATGCGGCTTGCAGCAGTGATTTGGTAGGTATGCAGCCTCTGTTAAGGCATGTTCCTCCCAATGCAGCCTTCTCTACAAGGGTTACGCTCATGCCAAGTTTTGCAGCTTTTAGTGCCGCCACATATCCTGCCGGTCCTGCTCCTATAATTGCAATCTTCATAATTATTTTATATGTATCTTATTGATTTATACTATTTCACACCTAGAACGGGTGTGTTTGTATATACCTTTTCCAGAGACTCACACCTTTACGTCATCCTGAGCGTCAGCGAATTTTCGTGCAAACGAGAGCAGAGAAAATTCATTTTCTATGCCGAGTGTAGCCGAAAATGCGTAAAACAAAGGATCTCATAATGTTTATTAGATTCTTCGCACTTCGTGCTCAGAATGACGAGAGGACCCTTGACCCTCATACATCATACATCATACATCAAGCTTATAACGTCTTTCTCTTCCTGCAATTCAAGCGACAATGCATTCCACTCACTAACAGGGGTTTGCAGCAGTTTGGCTTTTAGGGTATCGCACCAATCGGTGTTCATTGCGTCTGTATAAATCGCTATATCAACCAATCTGTTGCCCTTAATCTCATACGCCACAGATACTGAGCCCCATGCAAATCTGTGTTCCACCTTGTTTGTCAGCATCGGGTTTCTGCCCCAAATCCACTCCTTAGATGCCAACTTATCCGCTATGGCAAGCAGTTTTGGGTTGGTGTAATCCACTCTCTCTGTATAAACCTTATAGTCTGCGTAGAACTCCAAAAATGCCTTTGCAACCGCCTCCCTAACCTCTGAAACCGTAACATCGGGTTTCCAATCTGTCAAATTTCCCACTCTTGATGCCACAGAAGCCACTCCTTTGGATTCTAACTTCTGTCTTGGGGGTCTTAATGCAGCCTGAATACGCTCCACATTGCTGTTTATAAGTATTGTGCCATGATGGTAGCAAGCATCTTTACGTAAGCAATACGCCTGCCCCGATATCTTTTTACCGTCTATAACCACATCGTTTCTGCCTGTAAACTCAGCATTGAAGCCCAACTCCTTTAAAGCATTGTAAATTATGCGTTTATTGTTATCAACGGAATAATCACATTTTTTAGAAACAAAAGTAAAATTAAGGTTTCCTGCATCGTGATATACAGCACCGCCTCCTGAAAGCCTGCGGGTAACATACCCCTCAAATGTGGGAGACACCTCTGCAAATGCGTTCTGATTTACGCCCACCACTACGGTATTATCATTCTGCCAAAGATACAAGGCATGGGTGTGTGGGTGCAGATCTTCTAACAAATATGTCTCAACTGCAAGATTCTTATATGGTTGCAATCCATCTGCATGTAATAGCAATACGCTATGTTCTCCACTACATCCCATATCCTACAAAGTTAAGCACTTTAATATAAACTGACAATCTTTTACGGTTTAACTTATTAACATTGTTGATTTTTATTTTAAATAACACTCATTTTATCGGAATTTTATAGTAATTTTGTAGAAACAATAGAACCTACCATATAGAATTATGAAAATCATTGCTGACAGTGGTTCCACTAAAACCAAGTTTGCTGTTGTATCTGATAACGGCGATGTGAATTTTGTGCTTACAGATGGTATTAACCCATATTATCAGACCGAAGATAACATTAAAGAGTGTATTACATCGGGTCTTTTACCCTCTATCAGTGACCCCGATTCTGTTAAAAACATTGAGTTTTACGGGGCTGGCTGTTCTGTAATTGATAAGATAAACATAGTGCAATATGCTTTTAAAAGTGTGTTCCGTTTGGCGGATGTAGAGGTTGCTTCTGATATGGTTGGTGCCGCCAAAGCATTGTGTGGTAATGATTCAGGCATTGCATGTATTATGGGCACAGGCTCTAACTCTTGCCTTTGGGACGGCTCTAAAATAGTGCAGAATGTACCTGCTCTTGGATTTATAATAGGCGATGAGGGCTCCGGTGGTGTACTTGGAAAACTGCTTGTGGCAGACATTCTAAAAAATCAGGCTCCAAGTGATATTCAAAAACTATTCTATGGCAAGTATAACATGGATGCGGCGTACATTGTGGATAGAATATACAAGCAGCCTTTCCCTAACAGGTTTTTGGCATCGTTTGCCCCATTCCTTTCAGAAAATATAACTAACCCATATTGCTATAATTTGGTATATAACAGTTTTTGCAGTTTCATTAACAGAAACCTGAAACAGTACCCATCGGGTTATAAAGTTAATTTTACAGGCTCTGTAGCCTATTACTTTAGAAATATTCTTGCCTCAGCCCTTGCAGATTGCGGTATGGAGTTAGGCATCATAGTACAAGAGCCTATACAGCGGCTGCTGTAAGCACAACAAAAACTTAATTGTATTTGCACAACAAAAAAATTATTGTAACTTTTATAATACCAAAGGATATCAGAGAACAATAAATGTAATCATTGTCTGATGTTAAAATTGCTCAATTAAATAACACTTCCAAATCCAAAGTAAGGAAATCTTCTAAATTGAATGCTTCAGAACCCACAATAAAGGATTTTGACGGGGAGAATTTCCTGCTGAAAACGGATAGTCCGGTATTAGTTGTATTATGCCCGCTTTTTACCTCTATGGCAATTATTGTGCCTTTTCTCTCTATTACAAAATCAACCTCCATATTATCTTCACGCCAATAATATACCTTGTACCCATATTCTTCTGCATTGCCAACCAAATACGCTCCTACAGCAGACTCCACCCAACGACCCCATCGCTTGGAGTCAGTAAATTCTTTTTCAAAACCACGTCCGGCATTGGCACTCATCAGAGCCGTGTTAAACACTTGATATTTTGGCACAGAATTAAATTTACGTGCATTATCATTGGCGTATTTATGCAAGATGGTTATTGCCTGACAGTCACTCAATAAGTTTATATAGTTTGACAAAGTGGTAACATTTCCGGCATCGGTAAGTTGCCCTAACAATTTGGTAAGAGAGATTATCTCTCCAGAATAGTCACAAGCAAGTTCAAACAGTTGCTTCAGCAGTGCCGGCTTATATATAGTGGTTGTCATAAGTATATCCTTAGACACTACCGGCTCTATTATTGAGTCTTTTATATAGTCCCTCCAACGTTTTTCATTCTGTAAGTACATAGCTCCCTGAGGAT
Source organism: Candidatus Enterocola sp. (assembly GCA_045616965.1). Taxonomy (GTDB): domain Bacteria; phylum Bacteroidota; class Bacteroidia; order Bacteroidales; family Paludibacteraceae; genus Enterocola. The sequence continues at coordinate 7,136 of JAZLHT010000270.1, read as the reverse complement.
AACCGCCAAAGTAAACGTATTGGTTTATATCAAATCCAAAAGCATCGTGCATCTCAGTGTATGACCAATGCCCCATTCTTATAATTTCGTATCTGCCAGCCAAAGATTCCGTAAGACCTTGCTTTATTAAAAGCCGCGATGAGCCAAGCAAAATAACTTTTATGTTTATTTTGTTTCGTGTATCATAGTCCCACTCTTTTTTTACAAACTCACTCCAGTTGTTTATCTTTTGTATCTCATCGATGACAATAAGAAATTCTTTGTAATTCCTTATTTGCATAATGCTCCTTGCGTCTGCCCATATTGATGAAATCCACTCTGAATTACTTGGTTCAACACCATCTGCAGATTCTGATGTGCAAGGAATATCAATAGCATCCAACACTTGTTTAACAACGGTGGATTTCCCAACTTGACGAGGTCCTGCTATAACTTGTATTGTAAAACGTTCCTCTTTGATCCTATCCCTTATAATGTTATAATATTTACGTTGATACATAAACAAACTATTAAAACTTTACACCTGCAAAGATAGGGCTTTTTACTCAAATCTACAAATATTTTTACTCAAATCTTTACGTATTTTTACTCAAAACTACAAATAAATTTATTAAAAAGTCTGCCACAATATCAGCCTTTGTTTTTTATCTGAACCGCTGTTATTAGAGCATCCAATAGCCATTAAAGACACCACAACCACACAAGCAGCAAAAAAAATATTATGTTTCATTTTATCAATATGTTTCATTCTATTTAATAATCTCCCACACCACACAAAAAAATGCACTCTTTAATCATAGCACCTCCCAATGACCGCCTTTGTCTGCCCCAACTCTTTCAATTTTGACAATTCGTAAATCACGTTGAATAGTTTTTGTAGTTACACCAAGTTTATCAGATAGTTCACTTAATGTTATAAAAGGGTCTTTTTTCACTAATTCAACAAGCACTTTTTGTCTTACTTGTGCCTTGTTTTCTTGGACATTTTCTTGGACATTTTCTTGGACATTTTCTTGGACATTTTCTTGGACATTTTCTTGGACATTTTCTTGGACATTTTCTTGGACATTTTCCATAGATGTTTTAGATTGCGTCAAATAATATGTTACAACTGTGGTATGCTTCCCATTCTATATCCTGCAATCTTGCAAGTAACTCTTCTTTAGTCATAGCATTCATTTTTTAATCGTACAAATTTACATAAAGTTATTGTTGCAAGCAAGTATGGATTTAAAAAATTCATTTCTGATAACTTTTATACGTCTTTTCCGCAAGTTTGTACTGCTCCTCAGTGATGATGTTCATTTTTCTTGCAACCTTCGCCACTTCCATACACAGGTCAATGCAGGTGTCAAACGATATTGGTGTCTTGACTGAAAGCTTTCCGTTCTCCTTGCTCAGAACGGTCAGTTCCGTTCCTCTGCCGGTTTCGGTCAGTTTTGCCCTTACAGGGGTGAATGAGATGCTGGTGTTCTCATCGCTGTAGTTTGCTGACCACCCTTTCATTTCAGGAATTTCACACTCTACGGTTCTCGCCGCATTAGCAGATAGTGCACCTAGTGCCATCGCTAAAATAAAGATAACTTTTCTCATAATTGTAGTAACTATTTATCCTCTTATGATAAAAAGTACAAAATGTAATCATTGTTTATTAAATCAGTTATATGTAAACCTCTTTAGTTTACCACCCTAAAAGTGTCAACCAATTTCAGTATAGGTCAGAGATATTTAGAGCTTTTTTTACGGCACTTTCAATGACATTTTCAGTGACATTTTCAGTGACATCTCCCGCAGAAGTCTTAGATTGCGTCAATGACTTATACTAATCTATTCAATAATCTCCCACGCCACAAATGAGAAATGTGGAATACAATGCACTCCTTATAAATTTAATATTTCTGTGTACATCCGCTATTATAGTTGTAAAAATTAAGACAATTATTTATGGGACAAACAGAAAAAAGGTAATCATCAAACAACAGTATTATTGCTTAATTCATTATTTCCATTCCATCAACCTTCTTCATTGACAGGCACTCAGGGCATATATGCATAGTCCAACTCCTGCCATACAGTGCCTGCCAAGTGTATGCAGGTGTGTCAAATTGACACCTTACATATCTATGACCACACGTTCCACACATCTCTTCCACCCAAAAACATATATCCTTATGCTTAATGAGGCTGTAAATAAGGTCATCAACATGGTTAACCTGCATTACAGCATTAAAGTTGAAAGACTTACGTCCCTTTATATACTGTCTATCCAGTTCATTCAATGCCTGCCTCTGTTTGTCCGCATTCTTTATTCTGACAATCTCCAGGAATCTTTTACACACAATTTCCGGATTGTCAAAATAAATCTCAATCAATCTCTTCACCATACTGTCAACAACCTGCGGCTCCACTTGTTTTGACAAATCAACACCGTTAAAATATGCTGGAAAAGGGAATGACGTGGATTTGATATACGCCATACGTTTCGCATTTTTACGTCTCTCCTTAAAATATTGTTTTATTTCTTTCCACATAAGCAATTATATTAAATCGTGATTACATTTACAACTTACTCCCTATCAAACATTATTTCATTACAGGAAAAATATCTGTGACTTTTTCAAACAAAGCAGTCCTATCAGGAATACCAAACGAATACCCATATTTATCGTCCTTAGTGATTGTCAGATTATACTTATAAGAAAAGGCAACCTCACTTTCACCATTGTCAGCATACACAATATATGCATTAATGTTTGTGTCAGTCCACATATATCCTTCATCGGGGAATACAAATATGCAGTTACATGCGGAACCCTCAATTTGCTCAATACCGTAGAGGCACACATCAGGTTTCTCTTGTGTACTTCTACCATGTTTCCACATTGTAAGTCTTATGGAGTCAGGTGCTGCTGTTGAAGGAGGATTTAACACCCTGTCTATCCTTGCCTTATAATGTTTAGTGTTGAATTTTAAAACATATTGACTAACATCACGCAAATTCTTTGGCAATGTTGCCATATCTTTCTTATACAAACGCTTGTTCTCTTTTTTCACATACTCCGATTCTTCATTCAGATATAAAATGGAGTCTTGCCACCTATCAAAAAGCATATAAACATGGTCCTCACCCTCTTCGTAAATTGCAATCAAATCACGCCTTAACCAAAAACACCCCAGTGAGTGTTCTATCATCCGTGTAATCCTTTCATCAAAAATCAAGTCAAAATAACGTACAAATTCCTCCTCGTTGTGAACTGTGAAATAACCTATCTCTAGAGGATAATATACATGCTTTTTCAAATAATTGACATCGTGATTCCTAATACGCATTTTAAAATTTGAGACAAAGATATTTATAATAGAATCCTCTTCTGCGTATATTTTTGCCCAATATATACTATCAGCTATATGTTTTTGAGCAATGCTATCCACAGTACTCTCTTGCAATGTTTTACACTCACCATCCTTGTCTTTCTCTGATTTTTTGTGTGAAGTGTTAACACAACCACAAATAAGCAGTACGCATAATGTCAATAAAAAGTATCTCATATTATACATTGTTTTAATCTATTCAATAATCTCCCACGCCACAAATGATGAGTGCGGTATGCAATGCACTCCTTTGCCAACAAATTTGACATTTCTGTGTACGTCCGCTATCTCATCGGCTTCTTTCTCATCTTTTACACAAACAAATATAGGCGGTTTGCGGAATCCCTTGGCTTTTTTTCTAATTCTCCACGCCTTTAAACTAGACAGCCACCATTTTCTCATATTCTTATCTACAGTCAAATGCTCTTTTCCACCTCCGAAACTGAAAAAACCTTTTGTGCATACTGGTGCACCGTCAATGTAAACATAATCTCTGTTTTTATGAGATATTACAATATTGGTATTTTTTGAATACATAACAGAAGAAGTTAATGTGTAAATATTAAAAAATTAGAATATTTATTATGGATATGACCTTCAGAATGCCTATCTCCATTTGCGTCATACCAACACGCATAATCCCAACCTCCCATATCCATATATAACGCACATTGGACTTTATATGCCAATAGGCACTTGATGAACCAACCAAGCGTCACTACTGATTTACTCTCAATAACGCACAATCTTCCATTGGCATCCTTACACAACACCCTGAATTTATGCCTGTTATTATTTGGTCTTGTATGCGAAACTTCTTCCCCATCAAATATTAACATTTCCTGCACAAAGCCACAACTCACTTTATCAGACGTTAATTCATCGTAAAAACCATAGACTTTATCTTTCCACTGTTGATTATAATAAAAATTAAAATCACCATTCCCATATACAAAACAACCGCTATATCTTTTTCCTGACATACGTTTAACAAAACCACCAGATGATTTATAACTACCACACACATCATTAAGTTTACCTGTAAATGCTGCAGGGGCTGCATATATCACATCAGAAGGAATATTATTTGGATGCACGGAGTCAACCCATAAATCAACCTTACTATAATCGGGATAGAACACACATAAATTAATTGTACTATCAACTGTTGTGTAATGATATTCTGACGATACCGCAGGTCTTGTACAAGACATAAGAAAGAGAGCGGTCACAACAACAAATAAAACTTTATTTAACATAGTGGTACGCATTTTTATAGTATCATTTGTTTTGACAATATGATTTGAAAATCCTTTTTAAGCTCCTTATCATCACATTCAGTTGCAAATTTTACAAAATCATCATCGTTCACACTATCTTTATTAAATGTCAATGCAATAGAATTAGTTTCATCAGCATCATAACCGAGTTTTTTGTTGTTTTTCTTCATAAGCAATCTGAATGATTTAAGAACTGGTGCATAAAAAGGATGTATAACCGCTAAAGTATGTATCATTGATAGTCCTGGATCATTAACGTACAATTCGTTATGTAAAGACACTTGGAACATTGACTTAAAATCGCGTTTCTTATATGGATCAACAACATACCAGCTATATACATCGTCCGCCTCTTTGTACTTACCAAGAAAATCTAACGTACGGGCAAGAATATAGTTCATTTCATTACAATCATTCAACTGCAAATATTGTCTGGCAAATTGTTCTGACTTATCAAACTGCGTAGAATAGAACGCAATGATAGCATCTATGTAAGCATCTCCTACAAACTGAACATCATTTGTCAATTCAAATAATTTAGAGTCATCAATCATATCTCTAAATACAATTTCAAAATATTTATGAGCCAATATCAACTTTCCTAATTTTACCATTCCCAAAGCATACATAAATCCCACAACAGTCTGATTATCAATATCACCCGATTTTATAGTATCAAACATCGCCCTTCCGTATTTCAGGGCTTCATCAATATATTCATAATTGTTATACTCAGATGCGTATGAAAGTACATCTCTATTTGTTCTTATATCACTATATTTGATAGGCTGAGTCAAGAACAGCCCATTCATTGACTGTACTCTTGACAATGCCACATATAATTGTCCGCTCTCAAAAATACCGCCATGACTTAAATCAAGTTGCATTTTGTCAAATGTAGCACCTTGTGACTTATGAATTGTAATAGCCCATGCAAGTCTTAATGGGAACTGAACAAACTCTCCAATCACAGTGTTCTCCATTTTTTTAGTTTCGGCATTATATTTTGATGAAATTTTTTCCCATACAACCGGTGTGACATCAACCTCTGTTTTATCCTGCAATTGTACTCCAATTACATCTTTCTCCAATTTACATATAGTGCCCAACGTTCCATTAACCCACCTTTTTGCCATGTCGTTTCTACAAAACATAACCTGTGCACCTACTTTTAACTGAAAATGTTCTTCCAGTGGCATATCTGTAGGCTTTATATCGCCATTTATTGCAGCCTCATATACAACTGGCTCCGTAGGCAATGATGCCAAAAACTTATTATTTATCTGTTCAACCCTACTTTTTCTTCCTGACATAATAACGTATGGTTTATCTGATTCAGCCGGATTACATACTCTACCATTCAATACTTTAAGTGCAGATTCGTCCACCACTCCGTTTCTTATCTGATTTAAAATATCAAGAAATTGAGAATCACCTTGTCTATAAACCTTTTTAAACTCAATGCAAGGCAGTTGGTAATTATCAAATACATGTGCCTTAAAAAAGAATCCGTCTAATGTGCCATATTCTGTTCTTAGCATATCAGTAGTCGCTTGGTCAGATCTGCTGACTACTGGAGGTAACTGAAATAAATCACCCGTAAATATCATCTGTTTTCCGCCAAATGGACGTGCATTGTGCATTATCTTACGAAGATTATAATCAATAGCATCAATCAATTCACATCTTGCCATTGACACCTCATCAATTATAAATGTATCTACATATTTGATTGTTGCCATATTCCTGGATTTTCCCTCTGCCTCAGGTGAAGGTTCAAATGGACTGAAACCAAAATATGAGTGAATGGTACTTCCTCCAGCCAATATAGCCGCCATTCCTGTAGGAGCAAGAACCACTATATTTTTATGTACACTATTTACCACATATTTGAGAAACGTGGTTTTTCCAGTTCCGGCTTTTCCTGTTAAGAAAAAACTTTGGTTTGTCTCCGCTATCAGCGAATATGCGGTTTGCTGCTCCCTATTATGTTCGTCAATATGATAATTATTTATATCCATAGTTACATTTGTATTGTTTGAGATTGTTTTGATTCTATAAGTTTTCTTAACGATGATGTCATCGGTGGATACTCTCCTTTGTTAAAACTTCTTTCAGTTTCCTCCACTAATAGTTTTGCTTGCTCTTTTACATCGTCATAATTCACTGTACAATTATTCATTGTTACTGCAGCAACTATACTATCCTCTACCATAGATGACACCTCTGTACGTATTAAATCCTCAGCATAAAATACCTTATCATATTTTCGCTTATCAAGCAACTGCCGTTCATCACCATTAAACCTATACACTTCCAATTCATCCAAATAGGTCCACGTGTTCCACAGAGAATACTTAATTACCACAGCCAAACGATTGCTGAAACGTAAACCGGATATATACCTATGTCCCTTTTGGCTTTCATACTCTGTCATTACAAACATTTTCATACTTTCTTGCCAAATTGGTTGTATATTTCTAA
>JAZLHT010000269.1:0-10275 GCA_045616965.1 Candidatus Enterocola sp. | reverse complement strand
CCCGATACAATGCCTTTGACTTTAAGGATGTTCTCTACGGAACCTACTGATGTTCCACCAAATTTTAAAACCTTCATATTCATTTATTATACATTTATACATCATACATTATACATCATACATAGATTCAGTTGTTCTCTTCAAAAATCGCCAATCTCTTGTCAAGTTCTTCATATTGATGGTCTTCAATAAATGAAGTACAAGCCCTAAGCCCCTCTTGGTCACTGCCTGTGGTTGATAGCGAAATGGCTGATATACCGTAATACATCAACTCCTTTATCAGTTCACCCGATGTCATATTCTTATATCCTATTGTAAAATAGAATCCGTCTGCCACTTTAGTGTCCAAATCCATATCATACACGATATGGAAACCATGTTTTAAGAAAATCTCTTTCAGTTTTTTAGCCCTCTCACCATATACCTTAACCTCATTAAGGAAATTATATTTGCCGTCATTTGCCGCCTTTATCATTGCTGCAAGGGCATATTGGGCAGAGTGGCTTGTGCCGCTTGACAGGGCATACAGCACTCTGTGTACAAACACTGTTCCAAATGTGCCGCCACCGTATCGCTTTGTAAGACCTGGGTATTGGCGGTGATAAAGTTTGTCCGTCATACATACAACGCCTATACGCTCACCTGCATAACTAAATGCTTTAGAACCACTTATAAGCATTGCACAATTATCTGTGTATTTAGATACTGACGGTTGGAACGGTGCTTTGCCTGGAACGCTAAGGTCTTTTCTGAAATCCATAGCAAAGTATGCAAGGTCTTCAAACACAATTACATCATATTTATTGGCGAGTTCACCTATTATCTTTAACTCCTCATCTCTCAGGCATACCCAAGACGGATTGTTAGGGTTGCTATAGACTATTGCTGCAATGTCGCCGTTTTTCAGAAATTCCTCTAATTTGCCTTTAAGCTTGTCTCCCCGATATGAATATACGTCAAATGTCTTGTATTTGGCACCCATAACCTCTATCTGCATCTTCTGCACAGGGAAACCAGGGTCAATGAACAGTATGGTGTCTTTGCCCTCTACACATTGCGATGCCGTAAGGAATGATGCAAAAGTGCCTTGCATAGAGCCTGTTACGGGTACGCAACTCTCCGGGCTTACAGTGGTGTCAATAAACATCTTTACAAAACGTGCCGCCTCTTGTTTTAGTTCCGCTATCCCGTTAATATCGGGGTATAGCCTGGCAATGCCTTTGCTCAGTGCACTGATTTGAGCGTCAACGCCCACTTTAGAGGGCGGAAGTCCTGGAACACCCATCTCCATCTTTATAAATTCAACACCCGATTTCTGTTCCGCCAATGCCGCTATCGCCTTTACCTCACGTATGGTGGCTTTAGAGAAATCCTTTATGCCAAATTCCTCTATTGTATTGTCTATAAGATTTTTATCTATTGGAGTGTTTCTCATTTTCAAAATAATTTTCTTAAATCCTTAACTCTTACAGCCTTTCCTCCCTCTGCAGAAGGCAATGAGCCTTTATACACAAGTTTTACTTTTGGCGTTATAAGTATTTCATCTTTAAGCTTGTGGGTAATGTTCATAACCAAATTTTTAAGGTCCACTACATTGTCAGAGTTAAGCTCGCTAAGTTCCACTTCCACCGTCATTTCATCGTTATTGTTAATTGTTTCCAATGTTATCAGGAAATTACTGCCTAACTCTTTGTAACCCATAAGAATCTTCTCTATCTGGATAGGGAATATGTTTACACCTTTCAGTATTATCATATCATCACTACGTCCTTGGAAACGTGCCAAACGGCGATGGGTGCGTCCGCAAGGGCAATCGCCAGGGATTATGCGTGTAAGGTCACGAGTGCGGTAACGGATTAGCGGCATTGCCTCACGATTAAGGGTTGTGAGTACAAGCTCACCTAATTCCCCATCGGGTACAGGCTGAAGCGTTACAGGATTTACAATCTCCACTATAACGTTATCCTCCCATATATGCATTCCGTTCTGCTCTTTACACTCAAATGCCACGCCGGGTCCGCACATCTCACTCATACCAAATGAGTTATATGCCTTAACACCACGCAGTTCCTCAATACGTCTGCGTTGCTCCTCTGTGTGAGGCTCCGCACCTATTGCAAGAATCCTTATTTTAAGGTCTTTTTTAGGGTCAACTCCCTCTTCTGCCATAACCTCTGCCAAACGAGTGGCGTATGAAGGTATTATGTGTACAACTGTGGTGCCGAAATCCTTCATAAATTTTATCTGACGCTTACTGTTGCCGGCGGCTGCAGGTACTGTAAGACACCCTAATTTTTCTGCCCCATATTGGAATCCAAGACCTCCTGTAAACATTCCGTAACCCGATGTGTTCTGAAACACGTCAGTGTCACGAACTCCAACCATATAGAGATTTCTTGCCACCAGCTCTGCCCAAGCATCCAAATCATTCTTGCTATGCAGTACAACTGTAGGGTTGCCTGTGGTGCCGCTTGATGAGTGAATCCTTACACAATCCTTTAGTGGAATGGCAGCCATCTTGAAAGGGTAGTTGTTACGCAAATCATCTTTGGTGGTGAAAGGTAACTTGGTTAAATCATCAAGGCTTCTGATATCTGATGCCGACAATCCTAACGCCTTAAATGCCTTTTGGTAAAAAGATACATTCAGGGCACCGGCTATTGTTTTCTGTAGCCTGGTAAATTGCAGTCTTTTTAATTCATCTCTGCTGATACCTTCAATCGGGTTGTAAAAATCTCTGTTCATAATAACTTGCAAAGTTAATAAAAAATGTGATACGATGGTCTAAAAATGCCCATCATTTGACATTGATGTAAAAAATTATGCGGAATTGTTTAGTAATCAGTAATTTTTATTATCTTTGCAGTTTATAATCGCAGAATTCTGCATTTGAAAAACAGTTATGGATACTACAAATGAAAATGAATTGTCTCTTGCCGATATTGTAAAGGCATTAAAGGAGGCAGTGGAGAGTGAGACCACAAGAGAGCAGGTGGCACAACTAAAATCTAATTTCTACAAACGTCAGACAGCATTGCTGGAGCAGATGAAAAAGGATTGGGTGGCTGAAGGCAAGGAGTTAAGTGAGTTTGCTCACACTTTTGCAGAAGAGGCTGAGTTTAAGGAGATTCTACAGGCATACAAGAACAGGCGTGCAGAAGAGTTAAAACAGATAGAGGCTCTACAGGAGCGTGCCTACGACATTAAGAAAAGTATTGTAGAAAGAATCAGTGAGCTTGTGAACGGCAGTGATGATGTGGATAAGATTTTTGCTGAGGTACGCAAACTGCAGAATGATTGGAAAAATGCCGGAGAGGTTGCTCAAAGCAAATATAACGAGATAGTTAAGCGCTATCAGGCTCTTATGACTCAGTTCTACGATGATGTAAGAATCAGCAATGAGTTACGTGACTATGACTTTAAAAAGAATCTGGAGGCTAAGACGGCACTATGTGAGGCTGCTGAGGCTTTGGTTGCATCGGCAGAAAAATCATCGGGTAAACTTAATGAGGCATTCCAAAAACTACAGAAACTACATGCAGAATGGCGTGAACTTGGACCTGTGGCTAAAGAGTTTAGAGAGGATTTGTGGAACAGGTTTAAGGCTGCAAGTGATACTATAAACCATAGTCATGCAGAGTTCTTCCAGGCTAAAAAAGTGGAGGAGGAGGCTAATCTTGCCGCCAAGACAGCACTATGTGAGGCTGTTGAGGCTATTGATTTTGTAAAAGCGTCATCGTACAAGGCTTGGGAGGAGATAGCGGAAAAGGTTATAGCCCTGCAGGAAGAATGGAAAAAGACTGGTTTTGCACCTAAAAAGGCAAACACTAAGATATATGAGCGTTTCCGTACAGCCTGCGATGCTATTTTTAAAGCAAAATCTGAGTTCTATAAGAGTACAAAAGAGACTCTTGCTTCAAACTTGGAGCGTAAAAAGGCGTTGTGTGATGCCGCAGAGGCTCTGAAAGACAGCAAGGAGTGGAAAGAGGCTACAGAGAAGTTTGTCCAGATGCAAAAGGAGTGGAAAAAGATAGGTCCTGTATCAAAACGTGCCAGTGAGCAGGTTTGGAACAGGTTTAAAACTGCATGTGATTATTTCTTTGACCAAAAGAAGTCTGCTACAGAGGGCACATTCTCATTTGTTAAGGAGAGGGAGAAACTTGTACGTGCATACGATAAGATAGTTTCTGACATCACTACGCGTGAGAACAATATGGAGTTTCTTAATTTTGACAGCAAAAAGAAGAATCCTCTTATGAAACAGATGCAGGACAGCATTGAGAAACTCAAGAAGGAGAGAGATGAACTGAAGGTTAAGATTAAGCAGTTAGAAAAGAAAATAAGGGATGGAGAATAACAAGAGAAAAGAGAGGAGACCTATTGCAAGTAAAAAACCGTCTGTAAAACATACAGATGACGGTAGCATAAGGCTGAACCGTTTTCTTGCAAATGCAGGTCTTTGCTCACGCAGAGAGGCAGACACCCTTATTCAGGCTGGTGTAGTCCGCATAAATGATAAGGTTGTTACTGAGTTAGGCACTAAGGTTATGCCTGATGACACTGTCCGTTTCCATGACCAACTTATAAAATCACAGAAAAAGATATATATTCTGCTTAACAAGCCTAAAAACTGTGTAACTACGGTGGTTGACCCTCATGGGCGTGTTACAGTTATGGATATTATTGCAGGTGCATGCAAGGAGAGGGTTTATCCTGTAGGCAGGCTTGACCGTAACACTATGGGTGTTCTTCTTCTTACCAACGATGGGGAACTCACCACTAAACTTACACATCCTAAATACGCTAAAAAGAAGATATATGAGGTATCTCTTGACAAGCCTTTGACGGAAGATGACTATAATAAGATATTGAGTGGAATAACCCTTGATGACGGTCCTATTAACGCAGATGCTCTTGAGTATCTACCAGATACGCACCGTATGAGCGTAGGTATAGAGATTCACTCCGGCAGAAACCGTATTGTACGTAGAATTTTTGAGCATTTGGGGTACAGTGTTGAGAAATTGGACAGGGTGTATTTTGCCGGTCTTACAAAGTATAAACTGCCTCGCGGGCGGTGGCGTTTTCTGACAGAAGAGGAAGTCTCAATGCTTAAAATGGGGAGCTATGAATAGAATTGAAAGTTGACAGTGGACAGTTGACAGTGATTCCACTCGTCATCTCGAACGTAGCGTACCGAAGAGAGAGATCTTTATTTGATATATGAGGGTTATTTTTGGAAAAACAATATGGATAGCAAAGCGTTAGTAGTTTTTAGCGGTGGGCAGGACTCTACAACGTGTCTGTTTTGGGCGTTGGAGAGGTTTGATTACGTGGAGGCTGTAACTTTTGATTACGGGCAGCGTCATAAGGCAGAGATAGAGTGTGCCGCAGCCATTGCCAAGGATTTAGGTGTAAAACACCATATTCTGGATATGAGCCTGCTATCACAGCTTGCACCTAACTCACTTACACGTAATAATATAGCCGTAGATGAAAAAATCCCGGACGGAGCATCTGTCCCAAACTCATACGTGGAGGGCAGAAATATGCTGTTCCTTACTTTTGCGGCAGTGCTTGCAAAAGTCAATGGCATAAATAACTTAGTTACAGGTGTTTGTGAGACAGATTTTAGTGGCTATCCTGATTGCAGGGATATGTTTGTAAAGTCTCTTAACGTAACCCTTAATCTTGCCATGGACTATAATTTTGTTATCCACACTCCGCTTATGTGGCTTACTAAGGCTCAGACTTGGGAGATGGCTGACAAGATGGGTAAATTAGAGTATGTAAGGGAGAATACATTGACCTGTTATAATGGCATTAAAGGTGACGGGTGTGGGCATTGCCCGGCATGTACATTGAGAAACAGAGGATTAAAAGAGTATTTGGATAGTGGACAGTGGAGAGTGGACAGTGGACAATGTCCTCCCACTGTCAACTGTCAATTGTCAACTGTCAACTATAAATAACATGATACTGGGAAAACCTATAGAGTATCCTAAGGAATACGCACCACAGGTATTGGAGGCGTTTGAGAATAAACATCGGGATAATGATTACTTTATTAAATTCAACTGCCCGGAGTTTACATCGTTGTGCCCTATAACAGCACAACCGGATTTTGCCACCATCTACATCAGTTATATACCCGATGAAAAGATAGTGGAGAGCAAATCTCTTAAACTTTACCTTTTCAGCTACCGTAATAAGGGCGAATTTCATGAAAATTGTGTAAATACCATTATGAAAGACCTTGTTGCCTTGCTTGAACCCAAATACATAGAGGTGTGGGGTAAATTTATGCCAAGGGGCGGGCTTAGTATAGACCCTTATTGCAATTATGGCAAACTGGGTACCAAATTTGAGCAAATGGCTTTCTATCGCCTTCAGAACCACGATATGAATCCGGAAAAGGTTGATAACAGATAAATACATAATAGGTTATGAAAAAGATATTACTTACATTTTTGTTTGCAAGTCTAATGTTTGTACTAAATGCACAAACATCTTTATTAGGGATAGATTTTGGTTGTGACTATGAGACCGCATATTCAAAACTTACAGAGAAATTCGGCTCATCGTCTGTAAGCACTACTGATGGAGAAAAAATAAATGTAACAGATGTAGTGTTCTCTTTAGAGGGTGTGGATATAAAAATTATAACTTTATCATTCTCAAATATAAATGGCAAGTATTATCTGTATTCAATAGCGTTTAATACAGATGCAATGGTTTTGGTTTATGAAACCGATGCCCAAAAGATAAGTGAATTTAATAAGTTCGCTGTTCAGAAATGTAACGCTTACGCCATTAAAATGAATGAGAAATATAAAGTTTCCACATTATCTAAAAAAATTATAACCACGCAGCCTTGGACTAAATTCTATGTATTTAACGTAGATGAAAATGTTAAATGTGAAATTTCCGCATACTTCAAAGCGGAAAGGAAATTAGTGGCTCAGAGTGGCACCACATTCGCCCGCATCACCTACACTGACGCAAGGTATAAGGAGTGAGAGGTAGGGAGAGATTTGGGAGGGATTGTGCTCCGCTACGCTTTCTATGTAACATTTTGTAAGTAACATTTTGTTACTTGAAAGATTTTGCTTATATTTGCAGCAAAATAATAATTGTATGGAAAATCCGTTTATCTTACTGCCGTATGTAAATAAAGAGTTGTTCTGCGATAGGGAACAAGAGTTAAATACGCTACTTGGCTATGTGCAAAATCACAACAATATTACATTGATTTCGCCACGCAGACTTGGCAAAACAGGGCTGATATACAGGCTTTTTGATGAAATAAGATGTAAGAAATTGCAGTTTAAGACTATTTATTTGGATATTAGTTCATCGCAGAGTATAGAAGATTTTAACGCACTGTTAGCTGAAGCCATAATATCTACATATCCTCCGTCAAAGTCAGAGCAAATATTTTCAGCTATTTCAGGGCTAAGACCATACGTTGCGTTTGATGCAATTACAGGTCAGCCGCAAGTATCTCTATCATATAGTACTCCAGAAGAAAAAAAACATACTATTAAGGAACTGTTTAACCAACTGGAAAACAGTGGGGAGAAAGTTGTTGTTGCCATAGATGAGTTTCAGCAGATAAGGGAATATACTGATACAAATATGGAGGCAATTTTAAGAACATATATCCAACCTCTTAAAAATGTATCGTTTATCTTTTGCGGAAGCAAGAAACATATAATGACTGATATGTTCTCAAATGCAAAAAATCCGTTTTACGACAGCACTGCGTTTTTGTTTCTTCATAAATTAGACAGAATTGTATATTCACAATTCATAAAAACTAAATTCACAGATGCTGGAATTGATATAACTGATGAAGCAATAGGTTTTATATTAGATTGGACTTGTGTTCATACGTTTTACACTCAAACATTATGTAATAGATTGTTTTCATCGGGAAATAATAAAATAGATATAACGATGGCAAAAGCCAAAGCCGCTGAAATACTTGAATTTAGTAAAGAGCGTTTTTATGAAATAAAGAGGCTTCTAACGCCAAAGCAGTGGTTGCTTCTTAAAGCGGTTTCAAAAGAGGGTAGTGTTACTCAGCCTACATCGTCAGAATTTATTATGAAATATAGACTTGGCTCATCTGCATCAGTGCTTAGAATTATTGAGTCATTAAAAGAAAAAGAACTTCTTTTAGAGGAAACTGATGAATCAGGTGTTGCATATTCGGTCTATAATGTGTTCTTGTATCGGTTCTTGCAAGGGGATTGAGGGAGGGATTACTCGCATACGCTCGTGATCCCATCTCCTGAATTAAGGAAGGGTGGCGTACGAGCCTTAACTACTGAGATTGAGTATTAACCAACACAAAAAAATCCCCTGCCACTACGTGGGTGCGGTGGCAGGGGGAAATATAAAGAGTTGAAATCAAAAATCAAACAAATGTTTATTCATTTGACCCGTACAGAAATAATTGTTCATAAACATTTTTTAAATTATTACCTGCATTTTTCAAATCTGTCAAACATTGTTGTTGGTTTAACTTTTGACTTAGAATTGTCTTTCTATCACGCCATAATGACCAATCAACATCTTTTGCATCGTACATTTTTAAACCAAAACTATATGCATATGATTGACTGTCTACAAATTTTTCAACTAGTAAGAATTCTTTTGATTCCTTTCCAAATGAAGCGTCAAAGTACTTTAGCATAATCATATTTGCCAATGATTCTTCAAGGAAGAACCTTAAATCTTCATTAATATTAAAATCAAATACAGGCTTACGGATAGTTCTGTCTGCCAAATTTGTTGGGTCTAGTATTGCATGTGCAAATTCATGAATCAAAACCATAGCAAAGATTACTTGCTCACAATAGTCTTGAGATATATTAGTTTTATCTTCTGGTCTCAATTTATTATACAAATTATTGGAAGCGTTCTTAATTCTTTCGGGGCACAACAATATTTCCATTGTGTCAGAGCAGTAACAACCTAACCATTCTGTATCTTTTATTACTTCTGTATCTTTTCTTGTTTCTATGTCTTTAGGTTTATAAGATTTAGGAATGTTTGGCTCAGGCATGTCTTTTCCCTCCACTAATTTTACAGTAATTCTTGTTTTAAGATATGACATCCAATACTTTCGCCTTTCACCATTAACATACTGCCAACTAATTCCAGCTAAATCTCCTTTGGTCATGATTTTATCACAAAAGTCAATAACACTTGACTGTGTTATCGTATCATATTGATAAAAGACAATATCTACTAATGGTTTATATATAAATTGAACATTTGAATTTTCGATAATATGACCATACTCCTCCTCTGTTTTTTTCATTTCTTCTTCCCTGAATTCTGCAAGAGGTTCAACTCTTTTACCTAACATATCAAAAAAAGTACATCTACTAAAAATGCGTTGATTGGAGAACATATCATCAGGTAGTTCTTTTTCTGTTAAGACCTGCCCAATAATTTCACATGGTAATTCAATATAATTACATAACCGAAAAACATCTACTAACGAATTATCTCCACATTTTATTTTATTTAATAAATCGTTTGCCATTTCAGATAATTCATCCAATAAATCGACTTTACCGTTATTGGGTACATTAAATATATCATACAGATATGGAGGTTCGCCTTTTTTAGTATGACTACGCTTTAAACTTTTAAAATATCTATACAAATCATCTAAAGGATATTTTAAATCTTGAGATATTTTATTCTCAAGTAAATATAGTAAACAATTATCCACTTGTACATTAATGCGTTTCTTATGTGGAATGGTGCCAATATCAAAATTATTCATAGTCGTTTAATTTTTAAAAGTTAATAATAAGTTGATTATAAAATTTATCTGTATTTATTCTGCATTTTTAAGACAACGCACGCTAAATGCATAGTTCATATTTTCGTAGCCGTCGCCCACGTTGTCACGGAGGTAATCGAGGTAGTGATCGTAAGCGCCGTCGCTCTCATATGGAGTCTCATATGGAGTAGCCGAACATAAATGGGTAAGGTAGCCAACATGGCCCACACTACTACCATCTGCATAGCCTGCCGGCAAAGCCGCAAAACCATACGTATCTGTGCCGTTGCCACCATTGAACCAACCAGAAGTGGTCTTAAGATGTTTGCCCGCAGTACCTGTTCCTTTCCCGTCTGTCTTTTCTATATAGTCTCGAAGTGTCTGCCACTCCGCTTCTGATGGAACGTGCCATCCGTTTGGGCAGATTCCCTGGCGGTTGCCGCTGAATGCGGTTGTCTGTTTCTGACCGT
>JAZLHT010000268.1:0-2218 GCA_045616965.1 Candidatus Enterocola sp. | reverse complement strand
TACTACTGGATGATGGGCGATAACCGTCACAATTCAGCCGACTCCAGATTCTGGGGATATGTGCCTGAAGACCACATAGTAGGCAAGCCTATATTTATTTGGCTGTCACTTGATAAGGATAAAAGTTTCTTCTCTGCCATACGTTGGAAACGTCTGTTCAGTGTAGTTGACAACATAAAATAATGTCAAAAGTCATTCTATCATCCACATACGCAGGCAGCATTGCCCATTATGCCATACTGTCAGGTGCATCTGAGGTTATAACAGAGGTTAATGACAACTACTGTCGCCAGACATTCCGTACCCGATGTAGAATACTTGGTCCTAACGGAGTGGAGACATTGACTATCCCCGTCATTAAGCCACAGGAAAAGACAATAGTAAAGGATATAGCAATAGACGGCACTCAGTGGCGGACTCAGCATATAAGGGCAATAGAGACTGCCTACAATTCAAGTCCGTTTTTAGAGTACTACATAGATGACCTTATGCCGTTCTACACTAAAGAGTATAAATGGCTCTATGATTTTAATTTGGAATTGGAGGATAAGATTTGCTCTCTTATAGGCATATCATTTAAAAGGCGGCTTTCTGATAGTTATCTGTCATACCCCGATGAGGCAGACTACCGCTCCCTGATAGACAAAAAAGGCAATATGTTTGAAAACTTTACAGCAGAGCCTTACTACCAAGTGTTTAAAGATAAATTCGGGTTTGTGGAAAATCTAAGTATATTGGACTTGCTTATGAATATGGGACCTGAGAGTATTATTGTATTAAAAAAATAGTTATCTTTGCTCACAAAATGAGACGACCACTGAACATATTGATTGCAATTTGCGTGTCCGTCACCGCTATGGCACAAATAAGCGGAGGCGGCAAACCGCTGAAGTTTGACACAGGTCATACACATTCCGCTAAATCTGTACCCGTTCTTAAAAGTACACAGAATATATACTGCGAGCTACAGGTGGACACCGTTTATCACAATGACACCACTGACACCAAACTGCTGTATGCAGGTAATGTCTGCCGCACAGACATTACACCCTATAATAGCGGCACTGTATTTACAAAAGACGGATTACGTATTTGGAGAGTGGGCATAGTATCTAAAAATGCAGCATCTATAGGCATAGTATTCAGTGAGTTTAATATACCAACCGATGCCAATCTTTTTATTTACAATCCTTCACAGAGCATAGTTAAGGGCAGTTTTACCTCTGCTAATAATAACAAATACAACATTTTAGCAATAGCACCGCTACCATGCGACACTCTTATTGTTGAGTATTCTGAACCCGATACTGATAACAGCAAGTTCAAGGGTAAAATAAAAATTGGGGAGGCGAGCCACAATTTTATCTACCCCACACTTAAAAGCGGACCATGGGATGGCTACACTTGCATTCCACATGTAGAGGTAGAGGAATCTGGCAATCCTGTAATCAATGCCGTTTGTTGTATATTCACCACTACTGACAACACATCTTGGTACGGAACAGGCACTCTAATAAATAACCCTGACCATAAACCGTATATAATTACTGCAGGGCACTGCGTTAATGGTTTTGAGTTCTCTAAAAAAAGCGTGTTCTATTTTCAATACCATGTGCCTGCGGCAGATACACTGGTGCAAGGTTCCAGAGAGTTGTCTGTTTGCGGAGCCACAACTGTGGCATACGCCAGAGACCTTGACCTTGCCCTTTTGGAGTTAAACCAAATGCCACCTAAAGACTACAGACCTTATTTAGCAGGCTGGGACGCCACCGAGCCACAGTACGCACCACTGAAATGCATACAACACCCTAACGGCGATATGGCAAAAGTATCGTACGCAACTGTAAATCCTGTAAAGTCAAATAGCACAGTAGATAGGAGCAAATTTCCATATAAATCTTTTTGGCTCATATCCAGATGGCGTAAAGGTTGCACACAAGGCGGCTCATCGGGTTCCGCATTACTAAACGCAAATAACAGAATCATAGGAACTTTGACTGGTGGTTCATCTGATTGCAACAATCCCGTAAGAGATGATTTCTCTCAAATATCAGAACAGTTTAGCCTGCATGCAGAGTCATCACAGCAACTAAAGGCATGGCTTGACCCACACAATCAAGGTGTCTCCTATATGGATGGATACAATCCGTATGGAGATGACAACCCATGTTACAGAGAGTCTAACATAGATGAAGAGGATTCTCTATCACCTATGTAC
>JAZLHT010000267.1:0-2039 GCA_045616965.1 Candidatus Enterocola sp. | reverse complement strand
CCTGCCTTAATAGCAGCATACGTATTAGCCACTGCAAGTCCGTAACCATTATGCGGATGGAAATCAAAGCGTAAATCAGGGTATCGGGTAACCATTTCCAAGCAATACTCATACGTGGTATCGGGGTTAAGGATTCCAAGTGTGTCAGAGAGCATAAACCTCTCAACGCTATAATTTTTAAGGCTGTCTATGAACTTGAACACATACTGTTTGTCCTGCTCCATTCCATGGCTCCAATCCTCAAGATATACATTCACCCTTATTCCCTTAGTTTTAGCATATTCTATAACATACTCTATATCAGACAAATGTTCATCTTCGCTCTTTCCAAGTTGCCTTAAGCAATGCATTGAAGAGCCCTTGCAAAGCAGGTTCATAACCTTTAGACCTGCCTCACAAATCCAATCTACAGATGATTTTCCATCTACAAATCCAAGAATCTCAACCCTGTCAATCAAATTTTTGGATTCAGCCCACACTGCAACCTTACGTGCGGCAATCAGCTCACCCTCTGACACTCTTGCAGAGGCAATCTCCACCCTATCCACATTAACATCTTCAAGCAACAGGCGGGTGATACTGAGTTTCTCCTGCATAGCAAAAGAGACTCCTGAAGTCTGCTCTCCGTCACGCAGTGTGGTGTCAAGTATTTGAACTCTGTTTTCCATTATATAAATTGATTTACAGCATCAATATACGCTTTAAGTGAAGCCAACACTATATCGGCAGACGCTCCAAAACCGTAATATATATTTTTATTGTACAAAATCTGCATATACACCTTACCAATATCGTCACTGCCTTGTGTCATAGACTGAATGGTAAACTCCTGTAGTGTCATATCTTCACCTACTATTTTCTTCAATGCCTTGATTGAGGCATCTACAGGACCGTTACCTGTAGCCTCAGCCTCTTTCTCCACACCCTTTACAAGCAGTTTAAGATACGCTTTTGCCTCCTCTCCAAGAGCGGACGAAACATTATGTTTAAGTATCGTAACAGACTTTACATCCTTTATATCCTGACCCGATATGGCAATTATATCATCGTCTGTTATATATCTGTTCTTGTCTGCAAGCCTTAAGAATTTTGCATAAATCCCATCTACATCTACTGCATCTGTAACATCTATTCCCAATTTTTTTAACCTGCTTTTTAAAGCAGCCCTACCGCTACGTGCAGAAAGCACTAATTGGGATTTATCAGCCCCCACATCCTTGGGATTTATTATCTCGTATGTCTCACGATTCTTTAGCACACCGTCCTGATGAATACCCGATGAGTGAACAAACGCATTCCTGCCTACAACAGCCTTATTTACCTGTACAGGCGTATTCATAAGGTTTGACACCAATCGGCTGGTTTTAACCAAATACTTAGTATTGATGCCTGTATCCACCCCTATTTGCTTATGGCATTTAAGAATCATGCAAATCTCCTCCAACGCAGTGTTACCCGCTCTCTCTCCCACTCCGTTTATGGTACACTCCACCTGACGGGCTCCGTTCTCCACGCCAGCCAAAGCCGTAGCCGTAGCCATACCCAAATCATTATGGCAATGCACAGAGATAAGAACATTATCTATTCCTTTTACATTATGTTTAAGATATTTTATTTTTTCGCCAAACTCATCAGGCAGGCAATAGCCTGTGGTATCGGGTATGTTTATTATTGTGGCACCAGCCTCTATTACAGCCTCCACCACATGGGCAAGAAATTCATTATCTGTACGTCCTGCGTCCTCACAGTAGAACTCCACCTCATCTACAAAACGCTTGGCATACGCAGTACACTCCACCGCTTGCCTTATAATCTCATCACGTGTAATGCCAAACTTATACTTAATATGGTAGTCAGAGGTGCCTATACCTGTCTGGATTCTCTTTTTCTTTGCAAACCTCAATGCCTCTACAGCAATGTCTATATCAGACTTAATACACCTTGTAAGTGCACATACCACAGGTTCCGTCACAACTTTTGAAACCTCAACCACAGAATTGAAATCACCAGGGCTTGAGGCAGGAAAACCAGCCTCTATT
>JAZLHT010000266.1:0-5122 GCA_045616965.1 Candidatus Enterocola sp. | reverse complement strand
CTATAGAACAGAAACTACGGGTTATGCAATGGTAGGCTTTGATTGGAAATGGCTACGTATAGGCTATGCCTGCGATGTAAACTTTGGCAAACTTAGCAAGGTGGCTTGGACAAGTCATGAGATTATGCTGTCATTCAATATCTCCACAAAGCGTGGAGCGGATGAAAAATGGATATATTAGTTCACCCTCCACAAAAAAATCTTTATGTGTGTGTATATTGGCGGTCTTGATACTTGACTCTTCTAAATGCATAAAATGCATAAATTTTTTGGAGTGTTGATAAAAATAGTTAACTTTGCAGCGGTTTTTACGGATTAAATGGGTTCTGTCTGTCAAATGAGAAAAAGTGAATTAATAGAACCCACCTTTATAGAATTAATATAAACTACTTAAAAACACCTAAAATGAAAAAAAACGTACTTTATATTGTGGCTGTAATCGCAATCACGATGGTGGGTTGCAAAAAGCAGGAACCAAATTCAGATGACGAAAAAATTGTTGTGGAAGATACTTACAAATTTCTTGGACGTGGGTATGACGCTACAGCACATTATGCTATGGAGGCTGATGTTAAAGCACCTGTTTTGTCTCAAACACTATTGGATGAAGCCGGTTATGTGGACAAAGTTCAGACACCGTTGGTTATGATTTCGTATAACACTTTTGGCAAGAATTTGAAGGAGTATGAGGACAAAGTATCACAAACCTTAAAAATAGGAGGAGAAGGATGGGGATTTAAAGGTTCTTTGTCAGATTCGTTTACTGACGATGCTATCTCAACTGAGGAGAATTCTTTCTATACGAGTCGTTACTCTAAGGAGATGAAATCATACAAAATTCTTTCTAATGCTACAACAGACAAACTTGTGTCTTGTTTGAACTCAACATTTAAAAATGACATTTCAAGTGGCAAATATACTGCAGAACAGATAGTTGATATGTATGGTACTCATGTCATAGCAGGGTTTTCAATGGGTGGCAGACTTGAGTTCTGTATCTCTGCAATGAACGAGACAAATCTGGACGAACATACTTTCAAGATGATGGCGGATTTGGGGTACAAAAACACTGTGGGGGAGATATCCGGTTCTGATGAATTTGAAAAATATAAAAAATTCAAAACAGAGTCTAAAAACTTTACTGAGAAATTCTATTGTCGAGGGGGAAAAAGCAGTGAAATAAAGTTTGAGGGAGATGAATCTGCCAAAAAAGCCTCTTATAACGAATGGGATGCCAGTTTGGATGATGAGAATAATCAGGTTCTTGTAGAATTTGCCAAGGACAGAGGTCTTATCCCACTCTACGAGTTTATAAGTGACGCCACATTGTCGGCTCAGGTAAAGGAGGTTGTTCAAAATCGTCTGAATGAACCAATCTCACAGAGTTCAGGGTACAGAAAGTTTAAGTTGTATTTCAAGAGAGTTGATGTGAAGCATTATTATGATGCTAATGGTTATCTCAAATGGCATCTGACAATGACTGTTCAACCTGAAAGTGAAAAAGAGGTCTGCTATTTGTATAATACTGAGACAAGAAATGTTAATGTTCCAGGTGGTGGTCTGTCAAATGGGTGCTTGTATATGGATTCAGGTGACTGCTCATCTTCTGGTACATACCCGGGCATTGATTTTAAGACAGGTAAAACGGGAGCTAAAAATAAAGACGAACAAAAAGAGGCGGTTAGCAAGGGAGAGCCATCTACAAAAGAGTTCCGTTTGAACCGTTGGACTACCAACAATGTGAAAATTAAAATAACTAATTTAAAACAAGATAATTTTTTAGGTGGTCATGATAGATTGGATGACATAAATTTGACAGTGACCTGCCAGCCTGGATCAGATACGTGGACCTATTATAAAGGCAATGAGCTCACAGAAGTTTTTGATCGCAGCAACACAAATGAGAATACTGAGATTTTTCTTGTCGGTAGTTCGAAAAAAGACAACCATGTGGGAGAGTATGCTCAGTTCATTCTTGAATATGAATGGCAATAATACTGTAAGTGAAAACATTACAGTATCTCTGGCAATGTAAACATTTTCATTGAGTTAGAGCCTTTTATAAGGATTGTTCTCCCTATGATAGGCTCTTTCTTTATAAACTCTTTCAGTGTATCCACATTGTCAAAATTAAGGAATGTATGGTCTGTGGCACCAAATCTCTTGCCTACAAGTATAACCTGCTCAAAACCCGCCGATTGAAGTAATGAGACTATATTCTGGTGTTCAGTCTCACTGTCTGCACCAAGTTCTCCCATATCGCCAAGTATGGCACACTTATGCTCTGCATCCATGTTTATGAAATTCTTTATAGCGGCTGTCATGCTGGTAGGATTGGCGTTGTAAGCATCTACAATCAATGTATTGGAAACGGTTTTTACTAATTGAGAGCGATTGTTTGATGGTGTGTACTCCTCAAGAGCCGCTTTAATGTCACGCATCGGGACATCAAAAAATCTGCCTACGCATACTGCTGAAAGCAGGTTGGAAATGTTATAGTCTCCAATAAGTTTGGTATGAATCTCAATCTCCTCATCAAAACACTCAACTTTGGCACTCAGATATGGAGTGCCGTCTTTAATGATTTGACCGCTAACATAGTTTGTATCTTTTTTACTTAATCCGTAGCCGATTGTCTTTAGTTCACGCTCAGTTGCCATAGTGGTAAGGTCTTCGCTATCAGAGTAAAGGAATGCCATACCCCCGTTATCACGTAAGAAATCATAGAGTTCACCTTTGGTTCTCTTAACGCCCTCAAAACTGCCGAATCCCTCAAGGTGTGCCCTGCCCACATTGGTTATAAGTCCGTAATCAGGGCGTGCAATGTTTACTAAAGTCTTAATTTCTCCAGGGTGGTTTGCCCCCATTTCCACTACTGCAATTTTATGTTGAGGCGTAATTTGAAGCAAAGTTTTGGGAACCCCGATGTGATTATTGAAGTTGCCTTGTGTATATAGGACATTGCCTTTTTTGTTCAATACAGTACTGACCAACTCTTTAGTTGTGGTTTTCCCGTTAGTGCCTGTTATACCAACGATGGTGGTGCCAAGTGCCTTTCTGTGTTCCGCAGCCATATCCTGCAAGGCTTTAAGCACATTATCAACCACTATGAAGCGATTATCAACGGCAACTTTAGGGTCATCAACCACAGCGTATGCACAACCTTTCTCCAAGGCACTGAGTGCATATTGATTTCCGTCAAAACTATCACCCCTCAGGGCAAAAAACATCGAGTCTTTAGGGCAGTCTCTGCTGTCTGTTGTAATTACTCCGCACTCCAAAAATTTATTATATAATTCCATATTGCGTATTTATGTGTTGCAAAGATAAGTAAAAATCACTACCTTTGCACGTATTATGAAGATAAAAAATATGAATAATAGAGTTATTTTATCGTGTCTTGCACTATCAGTTATATTCCTTTCATCATTAGAAAGTTGCAAAAAGAGCAGTGCGTCAAGTGAAACAAGGATAGAAAGTTTTACTTTTGCATCAAATGATTCCGCCCCTGATTTAAGAAACATAGTGTTCTTTATCGACTCAATAAATTCTAATATATACAATATTGATTCGGTGGCATACACATCTAACTTGACCAAAGTTTTACCCAAAGTGTCTTTTTATAGCACTCCGTCAGAAATCAGGATAAATGACAAAAGTTGGAATCAGGTTGATCCCATAGATGCAAGCAATCCCTTCAAACTTACAATAGTGGCAGCAAATAAAAAGACAGTACATGATTATAATGTTACAATTATTAAGCATAAAGTCAATTCTGATGAGATAATTTGGTCTGAATTAAATAATAGCATAGACACTAAATTCAGTTCAGCAAGAGTGCTTATTGCAAATGGAGTTCTTGTGCTTATAGGAAAATCAACGGATGGTAAAATTTACGTATATACCAGCGATGACGGTGAGGCTTGGACTTTGGAAAATTCAGGAACATGGGATATTGACCTTTCCACACTATACGTATTGCCAAATTTAATTTTAGAGGGAATTATGTCGTTAGGCAATGACAATTCTGTTTACGCGATGTCATCCGATTTTTCATTAAATAGGGTTGCGGATATTACTGACGGCTATAATGCAACAGATATTATAGGGGCATACGATGTGCTTGACACAAAAATTTTAATTTTTGCCAAGAACAGCAAGGATGAAAATGCTGTTCTTAGTTACAGTCCTTATTCCAAAACAATAGAAGATGTGGGATTTAATAACCCTTATTCATTCCCTGAACAGGGCAGTGCGGCAAAAGTTTGTATCACAAACACATCATCTGTTTACGAGAGTGGAATTATAGCATCTTATCTTATAGGCGGTCTTGACAAAGATGGCAATATGACAGCGACGGCATTCTCATCTGACAACCTGTGGTATTGGACAGATGTTCGTAAGATTCCGTTGGAAGAGAAATATATATTCCCAGCCATTAAGAATGCAGGAGCCACATATTATGACAAGAAAATCTTTATTGTAGGTGGTCAGACTACATCTGGTTACATGGGTGGTATGTATGTAAGCGATGATAAAGGGTATTCGTGGAATGAAGGGAAACCATATCAGAATATTCATTTTGCCGATTTTAGAATTAAGTATGGTTGCAATGTAGTGTCAGACAATTATGGCAATATATTTGTGATAGGCGGTTATACAGATAGCGGAGAGTTTGTCCTTGACTCATACAAGGGCAGGGCAAGGCATTTTGATTTTATAAGATAGTTCTATGAAAGTGCTGTTTCCAGGAACGTTCAATCCGTTTACCATAGGTCATAAAAATATAGTGGACAGAGCATGCTCATTATTTGACAAAGTGGTTGTTGCCGTTGGTGTAAACTCAGAAAAGCAACCTGATGCCACAACTTCCGCATCGGCGGTTGACAGCATAAAAAGAATCTACAAGGACAACAGGAAAGTTGAGGTTATGGGTTACAGCACCCTTACTGCCCAAGTTGTTAAGGAGATGGGCATAGACTTCATAATACGAGGTATTCGTGATTCAAAGGATTTGGATTATGAGAATGAAATAACCCGCGTAAATTACACTGTTTTTGGTATTGAGACCCTTTACCTGCTTGCAGACCCCAAACTAAGGGAGGTGTCGTCCACCGTAGCC
>JAZLHT010000265.1:0-5247 GCA_045616965.1 Candidatus Enterocola sp. | reverse complement strand
TCTTAATCCTTATTTAGGTTGGAGATAGTATATGAGTGAAAAAAATCTAAGACTATGATTTACTTAAGAACTTGTCTTAATCCTTATTTAGGTTGGAGATAGTATATGAGAGTATAATTTACACAAATTTGAATATCAATTACTTAACACAATAAATAGACTTATTCATACCATGATACGCTGACAAAAAGCATCTTTTTTTGAGTCTGCAAAGGTAGTAAAAATTAACAATATGTCAAAGAACTTTTTATATAAATACAAAACTAAAAGAAAAGTGTTGATTTAGATTGCGTTATAACATCAACTTCTATGTTTTGTCCTATAATTTTCATGGCTTGCAACAAATCTGTAGATATTGGCACTATAAGAATGCTATCTTGATTTTCATACGCAGCCTGAACTTCAACAAGGTCTTGTTTTATGGTATTATACTTTTCAGTTGGCAGATTTGCCAAGAAAATTGATTTCTGCACGCGAGTACAACCTTGTCTTTGTAAATATTTTACAACCTGATTTCTTACCTTATCACTCTCAATATCATACATTACAAAAAACAACATAAAATCAGGTTTTGTATTAATAATTGTCGCTAATCCCAAAATCTTTTTAACCCTGTCTGCAAGAGATGGTAAATCATCTACACCATATAGCATTCTGTTTGGCTGTGGAGACTCCAGAATACCAGCCTTATAGAATCGGGTCATTTTTTTAACAAAACTATGTGATATATCATCCTTAATAGTTGCCATAATTTTCCACCAAGCAATTCTCAATTATTTCTGCGACTAAAGATGTCAGTTCTTTATTAGTACCACTCTTAGTAGTTTCTACCACTGAAAAGCCTTTTTTACTTCCGTAAAACAGATTTACCTCCGCTTTCTTTAGCCCCATAGTACAATGTATTTGTTTTCCATAACTTATATTTCTTATGGTATCAACAGTAATCCCTTTACTTGTGATATATTCTGATATTTCACTGATTACTTGGTTTAGTATTTCCGGAATATAGACAAATTGTTTTTTCTCTATTTTTGCATTTGGGTTAAGAGTTTGTCTGATTTTAGCCATTGTTTCTACATCTGGGTCAATAGGATGGCCATCCTCATTATTACGAGAACCTTCTACAGCCATTGCATCCAACTTTTTCTTTTCTTCATATAACTCTAATGGGTTATCATCTGCCACGTATGCACTTGCATTCACACTTGTCGCATTTGGATTATAATATACCTCTGGGTCATAACTTAGAAAACAGGCTCTTGTAACATCACATGTTTTAGTGTCTATTACCTGGTTTAAGTTATGAGTATGACTGAATTCCCATAAAAAATTTTTATAAAACAAAGAATACCAACCGGCATCATAACAACGTTCAGACAGTTTGATGAGTACTTTTAACCCATCCTCGCTTGGTGAAACAAAACACATTAGAACCCTGTCATCTGCTTTCAACTTATTTTTTACTTCATTTGCAGTCAGTCCTTTTTGTGCTAGATGGTCAACATCAACTACAAAATATTCAGTGTAAGCAAAATTCTCTGTTTTCCTAAACGATGGCGAAAAATGAGCACAAACAAAATAAGGCAACATTTTCTTTTGATTTCTATACTTTGTTTCATCAACATTACGCATAATACGCAACTGACGTAATTGCGATTTTATACCATCGTTGGAATTTTTTATTAAATTGTACAACCATTCAACAGATACAGATTGCAACTGCTCTGTGGAATCATTAATCTTTTTTGCAAACGAAACCATAGAATCACTGATATTTTTTTAATTTTTGAGCCAAGTCTTGGGCATATAAATCTATCTGCGTATTTCTGCTTCTTGCAATACCTTTTTGTGTTATCACCTCTTCAAAATAATCATTCACAGATTGTATAAGGACTCTTCTCCCTAATGATTCCAGCCAACATGAACCATCTGACTGAAATGAGAAATAGTCTTCAGTAATTGCTTTTTGAATAAGTAATGACCACACCACATAGTCAATCCATATTCTAAAAATTTCAATCACATCATATACAAGTACAGGCCTATTATATTCATCTCTGTGTAAAATACCAACATACGGGTCTATGCCCGCTTTTATTAATGCACTCTCCACTTTACCGTACAATATTCCATATCCATAGTTAAGTAAAGCATTTGTGACATCAGTTGCCGGATGTTGACTTCTATTCTCAAATTTATAATTATCCGGCAAATATAAATTCATAGCAGTAAAGTAAACTTTAGCGGAATATCCTTCTAACCCACGCAATTGAGATGCAACGTCTGCAACGGATTCTCCTTCTAATGTCTTGATTTTTTCTATGTACGTCTCAAGCTTATTTACATATTTACTTACCTCTTTTGATAAAGTTTCATTATCAGAACGCATCATAAGTAACAACGCCTGCTGATTTTCAATTTTCTGAGATAGTACTCCCTTTATCCATTTAACAGAATCCTTATGATGACAAAACTGCAATTGTCCTTTACGAATAGTTGAAATAGAACCATATTTGGGACTCCATATACGTCCAATAACACTACCTGTTCTATCTGTAAACAATACTTCTATTTCATTCTCTATGGCAAGCAGGACTGCATCACTTGTGATTTGTGCACTTTTACCTATTCTGATACTTGTTACGCCAGATACAGGAACTCGTTGTCTGCCATCTGTTCCAGAGATAACGAATGCTTCATTATCTCTATTAATAGATGTTCCAAATGTATTTAGTACTATCTCCAAATTATATTCTAATTTTTATATAATTGATTCATTTTTTGAACTTCTGCTGTAACTTTATCCCTTATGCTTTTAGGCGACACGACTTCAATACCTCCTTCATACGCAAACAAAGCACCCAATAACTCATAGTTATACCTTACTTTAATTGTTATTTCTCCGTAGCCATCCTCAAATTCGCGCACTTCAATCTGGCTTTGATGTATAGGCTTTGACACTAATCTGCCATGTGCGTATGGAGTAAGCGTTCTAATTGTTATTTCTTCACACTCATACAAATACTTTCCTGTTTCATTATCCATTAGATGTGTAACACCTACTATATCGTCAAAAAATGTGCTAAAATCTACCGTTGGGTTAATAAAACTTATTCTCTCATTAATGCAAACACTATTTTCATCTATTCTATCCAATGGGAAATTACCTACTGGCAACACAAGTTGTTTCATATTTTCTTTATCATTGAAAAATCTCTGTTTTGAATAGCCAAAAACGTATACCCTTCCATTATACTCCTTTAAATAGTGTGGATGCAATTCTATACGCGAAGCGGGATGAGATTTATCAAACTGTGGAAAAAAGTCAAATTCAATTACCTTAGAATTCCTAATGCAATCTTTAATTTTACCCTTAACAACTTTTGAGTATTTACTCTCCAAGCTACGTTTATCAACAGATTCTACCCTTTCACTGACTTCAAAAAAAGATTTAATGTCTGTATTTAAAGGATAACGAAATTTGGTGCCCCCTCTACCAGTGCCACTGCCTTCTGTTTCAAAATCAAGACCATAACAAGCAAGACCTTTTCTTAATTTAGACTTTGCCTTTTTTATTACGTCTTTACACTTATCGGATAATATTTCATAATCTTCTCTTTTCGCATAAATATAATTACCATTTTCATATTTCTCTACTTTTGCTCTTTCAACAATTTTTTTAAACTCATCATATCTAAGACATTCATTTATAATATCTTTTATTGATATAAAAACTCCTCTATTAGAGCATAAGTACTCATCCATAATGCGAGCAATAGTATGAGATAGTTTGTTTTGAATTGGCATAATAATTCTGTATTTATCTATTGCAAATATAACAAAAAAAATTGTCAACTTATGACATTTTTTTCACTTTTTGATTTGATGATTTTGAATATTTACGCTAATCCCAAGTTGGTTTAACTCTATAACTAAAAGTTAAATTTTTGAACCACAGGTATTTACATAAAATTTATTTTGCAGATTCAATTTTTTGTTGTAACCTCGCATCGTGAAATATTTAGTATGCCTAAAATTTGTATATTTTATGGAAATGTCTAATCTCTGGATTACAGAAGCATTTATATTGACAGGTACTACTAAATTAAATTAAATTACATTGCAGCAGAGCCTACACCCCACTACAAAACAAAAATAAAGCAAAGCCAGCACAAATTTAATCTCATTTGAATACTAAAGATTTGTATTGCTCCTGAAACTTATTGAGCAACACCATGCAGCTTCTAAACCGTTCTTCCACTTCTGTGGCTGATTCGTTATCATTGACATATCCAACTATCATATATGGATGAATAAGCATGGCATATATGAGTCTCTCGTCAAATATTGCAGCCATATTTGTAGTATCGGTTCTCTCTTTTAATGCTAATACATCATCTTTTTGGAAACATATTGTATCTAATTGAAAATCGTTAGATCCCCTACCAAATATAATAGTTGGGTTAGCGACTGCATCTTTCGGGAAATATATTACTGCTCGCTGTTTACCCTTAAATATGTGTACCTCCATTTCTGTCATATAATTGATGTTATCTTCATAACGCAAAATGTGTTGCACCATTGTGGCCCATTGTGGGTTTTCTTCGGGCAAAGACCTTTCTATATACCATGTGCTTTTTACATCTGCAGTTCTTAGTAATACAGAATCATAAAAAAATTGTAATTCTTCTGGAGTGTTAAGTGTAGTATCCATCATTAACTGCTCAAGAGCTTGTGCAAAACTTTTTGCTCCAATGCGGATATGATCATTGGGTGAAAACTCTGAGCGATATTGCAACGTATCTATTAGAGCAAACAATTCTGTCTTATTCTCCATGTAACTTTGATTGGGTTCTATTAATGCATATATTACATTGACCGCCAAAGAGTCTGATGACATAACCAGCTTATCCCCATTTACATTGGAATTATTAGAACATGCACACATACTTATGCATGTCAACATAATTAAGATCTTTTTTACTGAAACCATTTGTGAGAAAATTTTACAATACTCTATCATATAATTATTTCTTTACTGTGATATTTCATTCTCTAATGTGTAAATATTAAAAAGTTAGAATATTTATTATGGATATGACCTTCTGAATGCCTGTCTCCATTTGCATCATACCAACACGCATAATCCCAACCTCCCATATCCATATATAACGCACATTGGACTTTATATGCCAATAGGCACTTGATGAACCAACCAAGCGTCACTACTGATTTACTCTCAATAAC
>JAZLHT010000264.1:0-10344 GCA_045616965.1 Candidatus Enterocola sp. | reverse complement strand
GTTTCATTATAGACTAATTTATTGGTCTTTTCATCAAATTCATATAAGTTTAATTTACTCCCATACGCATTCTCAGGATAAACATAAACCTTATCTTCTTTGCGTAAAATATTAGGAAAACTAAGATGTGTAGGTAAATCCAGAATCACCTCTCTATTGACTATTGTCATACTTTTTTTACAAATTGTTAATTTTGCAATAACACCTTTGCGAGAGTGTTTTATTGGCATATCTTCCACTAAAAGAAAAATATAATCATCTGTCACATCCAATATAAAAGGATCAGCAAACCAATGATCTTTATATGGATTGTGAACCCACCTAATATTAAGGGAATCTCCATTAACAATACTTTTCAAACTATTAGATGGGAATCCTATCTCCCACCTAGTAGCAACAGCCTTTTTGAATAATTTTTTGATAATCATCTATTTATGTCTTGGTTTTTTCAACATCAAGACATAAAAAAAGCGGGACCTGCACTTTGCCTGTTCCGCGATTCAAGGCCTTCGCATTGCCCATTACTCCGAACAAGCAACGCAAAGCCCACGCCGATATGAATTAAATGTCAAATTACCTATATAGGTAATGACAAAATACTACATATCCCGTAGGACATCTACCGTTGCAATGTTTTGGAGTAATATAAGAATTTGCGAAGTTCTGAATCGCCAAAACAAAGCGTTACTAGACGCCTTTAATATGTCTTAGACCCACCCGATGAAAATATTTCCCCATACAGCGTGAGCCTTATGTCTGCAAAATTACAAAAAAAATAATAATTTGCAAAACAATAACATCATACCGACTAAAATATTTAATATAAACTGTAATTTTTGTCCAATAAAATTTGTATAATGGACAAAAAAGTACTATTTTTGTCCATTACAATGAAAATAATAGACAAAAACTACATTTTATGAGAAATACAATACTGCAACAAAGGCAAGAACGTGATATGTTGTTAAACAAACAATATCAGCCAAGAAGTGTAAATGCACCACTGGAGGATTATTTGAAATCACCGCTTATAAAACTTATAACCGGACCAAGACGTGCCGGCAAATCAGTGTTTGCACTACTTATGCTTAAAAACACAAATTTTGCTTATCTGAATTTTGATGACAGCAAATTACTTTCTTTATTCAATGAGGACTCTGTGGCAGAGTTGCTACAAGAAGTTTATCCGGATTATCAATATCTGTTCTTAGATGAAATACAGAATTTACCTAAATGGGAACTTTGGGTTGCTAAATTGTATCGTAGAGGTGTAAATCTTATAATAACAGGCTCTAATTCAAAATTACTCTCATCTGAAATGGCCACTGCCTTAACAGGAAGATATCTTAACATAGATATATTTCCATTCTCAGCACTTGAGTATGCTACATATAGGGGAGTTGACATTACAGAGAACTCACCTGAAAAGAATCAAATAGCAGTAAAAACTATATATGATTACATACATAATGGCGGCTTTGCTGAAACCATTCTGACACCTTCAATATTACAAACATATTTGAGTGGAATATATGATTCTGTACTATTAAAGGATATTGTCAAGAGATACAAGATACGTAATGTATCAGCATTGTCTGATATAGCCGCATACCTTCTGTCAAACTTTACAAACAGAATATCAATATCAAATATCACAAAGGAACTAGGATTATCAAGTAAAACAAGTACTAATAAATTCTGCAATTATCTTCAACAATCATTTTTGTACTTCTTTTTACCGCAATACAACAACAAATTACAAATTATGAAGAAGGCGGACAAGAAAGTCTATATGGTTGACAACGGTTTTATTACTGCACAAGCATTCACATTGTCTCAAAATGATGGCAGATTATTGGAGAACGCAGTGTTTATCCATCTTATTCAAATGGGACTTAAAGTTGAACAAAACTTATTTTACTATCGCACAAGAAATAACAAGGAAGTGGATTTTGTAATAAAGAATGGTAATGCGGCAAAAACACTTATCCAAGTTTGTTACGATTTAAGTAGTGATGCTGTTAAAAAGAGAGAGGTATTAGCATTAGTTGAAGGTGCCCAGGATTTAAAATCTAATGATTTGCTCATCATAACGCTCAATGACGAAAATGAACTTGAATGCAATGGTTATAACATTAAGGTGATGCCATTTTATAAATGGGTTACATTCTAATTTTAATTAGCAGTTCCCCTTCAACCAATGTTCAAAGAATACATTGTAAATTCTGTATCGGGTGTCATCCTTTGTGGATATTGAAAGTACTAAATCCTTTTCAACTAAAGCCTCTAACGAACGGCGTGCATTAGTTATACTGCCAAGATTGTGTTTAGATATGAAACTTTGAGTTCCCACACTGTTTACAAATCCCTCTTTTGCAATTGCTATAAGCATTAGCCATTGTTGTGTAGGCAATAGTTCCCTTATCTGAAAAAATGTAGCGGATTCCATCTCAAGGATTTCAGCAACAGCCTTTTTTACATCATCAATGGTAATTTTCTGCAAACCAAGTTCATATACAGCATTACAAATGGCTTGTGTATAGAACGTGTGTCTGTGAGACCAATCTAATATGTATTGTACAGCATCAATAGAAATAGAGGCAGGAGCAAATTTATTCTGAATAAACTCTGAGTATTTATCTGCATTAATCTCTTCAATACTCATAGTTCTGGTGCTGGAAAAGAATGGTCTGCCTGCTGTTTGAAACATTTGCGTCATCATACGTCTGTTGCTTCCGCAATAGATAAAGTGTATGTTGTGCATATTTTGCGTAACACTTCTAAGTAACGCCTCTATATTTTTTTCCGGATATTCTGCAATTTGTTGAAATTCATCAATGGCAAAAACAATTTCTACATCCTGCGAATTAAGAAATTCAAATAATGATTTAATAGTAATTTGTTTTTCTTCTGAAGATACAAAATTAAAACTAATCTGAGGTGCACCGGATAAAGCATCGTAACTTATTACCGGACGTAATGATTTTATTAAATTAAAGAATTTTGTCCCGATTGGACATTCCGCTGGAAATTTTTGAATAATAACCTCAGATAAGGTCTTTATTAAATCATCTAAGTTAAGAGTTGCATAAATATCTGCATATAAAGTCTCGTATGGTAAATTTTGGGACTTGATGATTTGAAACACGTGGTGTATCAAGCCTGTTTTCCCCATTTTTCTTGGTGAAATTAGAGTGATATCTTGATTTGCTTGAATGTTTTTGAGAATAGTTGTACTTTCAACTTCTCTATCACAGAAAAATTCAGATGATATGTACCCTTTAGTCAGAAATGGATTCATAGTTGTTTCTTATATTTTCTGCAAAGATAAGTAAAAAAATTTATTCTACCTAATTTAGGCAACCTAAAATAGGTAGAAAGTTTATTATTTTTGCATTGTAGTGTTACAAGAGGCTCTTGAATTTGTGATACAGTTCCGGTTTGGATTCAAGGGCATTGCCTATGACGGCAATGTCTGCTCCGGCTGTGTAGGCGGACTGTAGGGCTTCTGGGGTACGAATGCCTCCGCCTACTATGAGGGGTATATCTATTGCTGATTTTACTGCGGAAATCATTTGGGGTGGAACAGGATTAGAGGCTCCACTACCCGCCTCTAAATATATATACTGCATTCCAAGAAGCTGACCTGCGTATGCCGTATTGACGGCAAGTTCAATATCAGAAGATTTTATAGGTTCTGTGCCACTGACACGCTGAACTGCACTCTCCTTGCCGCCATCTATTAGAATGTAGCCCACCGGAACCACCTTTAGTTTGGTGTGCTGTAGTTTGGCAGCCGCCTTTACGTGTGAACCTATGAGATACTCCGGATTACGACCAGAGAGTAAAGAGATAAACATTAAGGCGTCTGCTTTCTCTGATATCTGTGATACATTTCCGGGAAATATCACAACAGGGGCATTGACCTTGGCTTTAAGTTCCTTAATCAAAGATTCCATTGCAGCACCTGTACTGCCACCAACAAGAACATAGTCTGGTGGCGTTGCAGCCATATAAGTAACAAGAAGGTTAGTGTTTGAACTAACCTTCTCCGGATCTATAAGTATTGCTAATTGTTTATGCATACATCATTGTGAGATGCTTCACTTTGTGCATTCTCGGCTACACTCGGCATGACGGGAAGGTATGGGTCACTGTCAACTATCAACTGTCAACTGTCCACTATTATTTAACCCTTCTTAGCACAAACGCAGAACGTGACGGAATGTAAAGTTTTATCCAACCACGGTCTGTATAGCCGTCTGCAGGTAAAGTAAAGTGATGTACCTTGCTGTCATTGAGTCCGAAACCACCAAACTTAGGGTCATCAGTATCAAGAATCATCTCATATTCACCTGGGTTTACAAGCATACCGTAATCTGTGTATGAATTGTAAGGATGGAAATTGAATATGAAAAGAAGGTCATTACGTCCGTAACAGATAATCTGGTCTCCGCTGTTATCCCAATATTTATAAAGAGGTGTCTCCTGATATTTAGGAACGGAGGTCAGCAGCTGAAGCATTGCCTTGTCAAAATCTCCAAGTGGCTTGTACATGTAGTTAGGATTATCTACAAGGTCCCACTGACGGCGTGCATATTTATATGACCAACCGTTACCCTCACGTGGGAAATCAATCCACTCCGGATGACCGAACTCATTACCCATAAAGTTAAGGTAACCGCCATTGATGGTGGAAGCAGTCAGAAGACGAATCATCTTATGCAAGGCAACTCCCCTATCTGCAAGGTATGTGGTGTGTCCTTTCTCAAAGTGCCAATACATATCAGCGTCAACAAGACGGAATATGATTGTCTTATCGCCTACAAGTGCTTGGTCATGAGACTCTGCATAGCTGATGGTCTTTTCATCGTAGCGGCGATTGGTAAGTTCCCAAAACAAATGGCCTGGCTTCCAATTCTCATCTGTGTACTCCTTAATGTATTTAATCCACAAATCAGGAATACCCATTGCCAAACGGTAATCAAACCCGATGCCGCCATCCTCAAACTTGGATGCAAGACCCGGCATACCACTCATCTCCTCTGCTATGGTTATTGCATTAGGCTTAACCTGATGGATAAGCTTGTTTGCAAGGGTAAGGTAACAGATGGCATCGCCGTCTTGATTTATATTATAGTAATCAGCATATCCGCTGAATGCCTCTCCAAGACCATGGCTTAGGTAAAGCATTGATGTTACGCCATCAAAACGGAATCCGTCAAACTGATACTCATCAAGCCAGAACTTACAGTTAGAGAGCAGGAAATGAAGCACCTCATTCTTGCCGTAGTTAAAGCAGAGGGAATCCCATGCCGGGTGCTCACGTCTACCACCATCGTGGAAGAACTGATAAGGGGTGCCATCAAAACGTCCAAGACCTTCAACCTCATTCTTAACTGCGTGAGAATGAACTATATCCATAATCACTGCAATACCCATTGAGTGTGCTGTATCTATTAACTCCTTGAGTTCCTCAGGTGTTCCATATCGGGACGAAGCGGCAAAGAAACTTGATACATGGTAACCGAATGATCCGTAATAAGGATGTTCTTGGATAGCCATTATCTGTATGCAGTTGTAGCCGTCTGCCTTAACACGTGGAAGCACGTTATCCTTAAATTCTGTATATGAACCCACTTTCTCCTCTGCTGTACCCATACCTATATGGCACTCATAAATCATCAGAGGGTCTGTATTAGGCTTGAAATTTTTGGTCTTAAATGAGTATGGCTTTTCAGGTGCCCATACCTGTGCGGAGAAAATCTTGGTGTTATCATCTTGAACCACACGCCTGCACCAAGCAGGGATACGCTCTCCCTCTCCACCTTGCCAACGCACTACAAATTTATAAAGCTGACCATGCTTAAACGCATCTAATGGGAATTTTCCTTCAAAAACTCCGTTATCAATACGTTTTAGTTTGTAATCATCACTGATTTGCCAATCATTAAAATCACCTTTAATAAAAATATCCGTTGCATTTGGAGCCCACTCTCTAACCACCCACGAGTCAGATAATTTATGCATACCAAAATACAAGTAACCCGATGCAAAATCGCTCAGTGTGTTTTTTCC
This sequence comes from Candidatus Enterocola sp., assembly GCA_045616965.1. Lineage (GTDB taxonomy): Bacteria > Bacteroidota > Bacteroidia > Bacteroidales > Paludibacteraceae > Enterocola. Next base: position 4,266 of record JAZLHT010000264.1, on the reverse strand, counting down.
GTTGTTAGTTAATTCTGATTCTTTGCGCAAGGCATAATCATAGCGTCCCTCTATAGCTTGTGTGTAAGGTTCCAGCCATGGGTCATTCTTAATAATTTTCAGCGGTTTCATATATGATGTTAATTTTGGTGTTCTTGTCTTAACAAATCATTAATCGTTTTTACTGGGTTAAAGGTCTTAATAGGCACCTCTACAAATATAGTATTCCAATTCACCATACAGCCGTTCCAGAGTCCCGGACGGTCCAGACGGCGTATTGTCTCACCGGTTTCAAGGGCTTTATTGTATGGTATCCACGCATTCAAATCTGCAAATTTAGAAAGGTCAAATCTTTTTCCTTTGTAGTCTGTAAGAGAGCATACAATATCCACAGGATTAAAGTGAGTGCTGGAGTTAAACATTTTCATAAGTTCCGGATTATCACACACTTGGTAGTACTCTACAATCTGTAGAGACAGTGTTCCATCGAGGTTTTTAACCCAACAAGGCATACCACCATGTTCATCTTCATTTTTAACCATTCCACATACTCTTAGCGGACGGTTAAGCTTATTTTTAAGATACGATATCTGCTCATCTCTTGAGAGTCTAAGTATCTGAGAGTGCTTGACATTAAGTATATTCTCTACAAAATTTATAATCTCAATCAGCTGATCATCTGCCACATCGTCTTTATCAAGAATACGGAGATAACGCTTGGTCCTTTTACAGTTTTTAACAAGGATTCCCGCAAGCACTCTTTTGTAATGGGACGTAAGCTTTTTCAGTGTGTCAGACGACTCATTGTCTATATTTTTTAAAAAAACTATATCTGCCTGAAGGTCACACAGATTATTAAACAAAGCACCATGACCCGATGGTTTAAGAATAATATTGCCGTTTGAATCACGCAATAAATTATCTTTGGAATTAAGCGAGATGGTGTCAGTGGATTTCTCTTGAATGGGAAGCATAACATGACATTGGAGTCCGAATTTTTTCTCTACAGGTAATTTAAACTCACGTACAAAATCCTGTATTATGTCACGTTCCTCTCTCTTTACTGTATAACAAACGTTGATGTTACCACCTTTTTTACCACTAACCATAGCACACTCTAACAAACTCTCTTGTATCGGGGTCCGTGTGTCCTCCCACGAAGATGAGTATTTTACGATGCTTTTAGGCAGAAACTTAGCTATGGCTGTGAATGTTTTTGACTTATCTGTATGGAACTTAAACAGTGCATGCGGAATTTTTCCGTACCCCAAACCTTTATCTGTAAGCAAATAGTCCAGAATAAGTTTAAATTTGCCTAACTCCATAAGTTCTGTAAGCCCCTTATCCTCTTTGTTAATGCAAACCTTATTCAATTCATTATAAAAAGCGAAACTTTGAAGATGTTTAAAAAAATTCTTTTCAAAATTGGTTTGCGGGGTTACATAAGGTGCGGCCAAAAAGGCATACAACTCTCTGAAAAACCTACCCGCACAACCGGAAGCAGGTATGAAGTGGTATATTTGCTTGTCTTTCTCAAGAAATGATTTCCAATTTTCCACATATTCATCCTCTTCTGCCTTGGTATATAGTTTTATACCATCGCCAAGGGTGGCTGTACGAACCATATCGGGATATGATTTCTTTGCTCTAAGTACCTCTAATTGAGTATCTGCAGACTCTCTGTCAATTCCTTTGCTTCTAAGGAATACATAATCATCTTTTGTAAAATCACCTTCCATAACGGACTATACATTTTATCAAGTGAACAAAATTAGCAAATATTTTGGACAAATGCAAACATTTGCACTCTTATCTTGTTTTTTTATGGAATGTTGTAATATTTTTGAAATAGAATTGATAATATGGTGTTTTTGTAGTAAATTTGCAAAAATTTTTTGTTATGCCTACAACATCTGAACGTGGCAAACTTATGCCGCAATCACCAATCAGGAAACTTGTTCCTTTAGCAGATAAAGCCAAGGAGAGGGGTATCAAGGTATATCATCTGAACATTGGTCAGCCGGATTTGCTTACCCCTAAGGTTGCACTTGACGCAATTCACAACATAGACCGTAAGATATTGGAATACAGTCCGTCTGACGGTATCAAGTCTTTAAGAATAAAGTTGGCGGAATACTACAAGCGTTTTAAAATTGACGTCACTCCGCAGGATATCATAGTTACAAGTGGCGGTAGTGAAGCTGTGAACTTTGCGTTTATGTCTTGTTTGGACCCAGGCGATGAGATTATTGTTCCTGAGCCTGCATACGCAAACTACACCGCCTTTGCAATTAGTGCAGGTGCTGTTATACGTCCTGTGGTATCAACCATTGAAGAGGGTTTCTCTCTGCCTAAGGTTGAGAAATTTGAGGAGCAGATTACTCAGCGTACCAAGGGTATTCTTATTTGTAACCCTAACAACCCTACCGGTTATCTCTACACACGTAAGGAGATGAACATGATTAGGGATTTGGTTAAGAAATATGACCTTTATCTTTTCTCTGATGAGGTATATCGTGAGTTTTGCTACACAGGTGCCCCTTATATCTCCGCTTTCCACCTTAACGGAATTGAGGATAACGTAGTGTTATTTGATTCAGTATCAAAGCGTTATAGCGAGTGCGGAATACGTGTAGGTGCTTTAGTGACTAAGAACAAGGCTGTAAAAGAGAGCGTTATGAAATTCTGTCAGGCTCGTCTTAGCCCACCGCTTATAGGTCAGATTGCTGCGGAGGCTTCTGTAGATACTCCTGCTGACTATATGCTTGAGATGTACAATGAGTATGTGGAACGCCGTAAATGCCTGATTGACGGTCTTAACCGTATTCCTGGTGTCTATTCTCCTGTCCCGATGGGGGCGTTCTATACGGTTGCAAAACTTCCTATAGATGACAGCGATAAGTTCTGTGCATGGCTGCTTGATGAGTTTGAGTATGAAGGACAAACCGTCATGCTTGCCCCTGCAAGTGGTTTCTACACAATGAACAACGTTGGCAGAAACGAGGTTCGTGTAGCATACGTACTTGAAAAGGAAGAACTAAAGAAGGCACTTATTGTTCTTGAGAAGGCATTGGAAGCATATCCTGGAAAAAAATAGGGACAAGGGACAAGGAACAAGGGACAAGAACTTGTTCCCCGACCCTTGACCCTTGACCCTTTATCCTTGACCCTAACTATGTGGGAATTTGATATAGCACATAGAATCCATTTCAGAGATAGCAACGGGCTTCGGGAGAAGCCTGCTGTTGTTATTGCCATAATTGGAATAGCACTTGGATTGGCTGTCATGATTATGGCTGTTGGGGTTGTCATCGGATTTAAACATGAGGTAAGAAGCAAGGTTATAGGGTTTGGAAGCCACATTCAGATAACGTCATTTGAGAACAACAACACCTATCAGATGGAACCTATATCGTTCTCTCCCACTCTGTTAGATTCTATAAACAATGTAAATGGCGTAAGGCATACACAACTTTTCTGCACCAAACCTGCAATTCTAAAGACTGCCGATAATTTTGAGGGGGTTGTTCTTAAAGGTTGGGACGCAAATGCCAATCTTGATTTCTTTAAGCAAAACATTATAGATGGTGTTTTTCCCGATTTCACCGATACAATTCCATCTAATGACATCTTGGTTTCAGAGGCTACCGCCGGCAAACTTGGGCTGGAGGTCGGTTCCTCTGTACCTGCGTATTTCATTGAGGAAAAGATAAGGGTTAGAAAGTTTACAGTATCGGGTATATACAGAACGGGATTGGAGGAATTTGACAAACTGTTTATAATTGGCGATATACGTCATTCTCAGGCACTTAATAATTGGAATAGCGATGAATACTGTGGCTTGGAGATTCTTGTTGATGACTACAGTAAGTTAGAGGACACCACATACGATGTATTTTTAGTTACAAGCGGAAAATTTGACCCTCATGGCTCTCTGTATTATGTGCGTAGTATTACTGAGGTTTATCCGCAGATTTTTGGTTGGCTTGAGCTGCTTGATATGAATGTAGTGGTCATACTTGTGCTGATGTTACTTGTATCGGGATTTAACATGATATCGGGGTTACTGATTCTTATTTTAGACAAAACCAACTTTATAGGCATTCTAAAGGCTATTGGGGCAAGGAACTGGAGCATACGCAAGGTGTTCCTTATCCAAAGTTCTTTCCTTATACTGAAGGGACTGTTCTGGGGCAACTTGGTGGGTATAGGGCTATGCCTAATTCAGGTTTGGTTCCATGTAATTCCATTAGACCCTACGGTTTATTTTGTAGATTATGTTCCCAT
>JAZLHT010000263.1:0-9059 GCA_045616965.1 Candidatus Enterocola sp. | reverse complement strand
ATTTTCACCTGTAAACAAAATGATTATCATTTGGATATATACAGGAAAGATACAAAAACAAGCAAATATAACTATTGGCAATCAGTAATATCTGACCATAGAAATATGAGAATGGCTGGTAAATTTTTTAAGATAGGTGATAAAATATATTGCCCGTCACAAAACAGCGATAGAAACTATGGTAATGCTACAGAATTGAAAGAGGTGCAATATCTAAATGAGAAATTTTCTTTTCAGACAATCAGAACTTTGAAATCAACTCATCCTACCTTAAAAGAAGGTATGCATACTTTGAACGAGTATAAAGGTGTTGTTGTTATAGATGTTAATGGGTATAATCATCCTCTAATTGCTAAAGTTTTATTAAAAATCAGGTCAATACTTATAATAAATGGCACAGGCTCTAAAAAATAAGGATATAAAAAATCATAAACATATCATAATATGTGGGGATAACCAAAATTCATTAAGCGTAGTCCGCCAACTTGGAGAATTAGGCATAAAGCCTATTGTGATTATGTTAAAAGAATTTCATTTACCTGTATTAGTGAGGTCAAAATATATTGGCAAACTTATTATTACGGAAAATGAAGTTGAATCATATTCAATTTTGATGTCATACGCAGATGCAAAAGTCAAACCATTTGTGTATACAACAGACGATGGACATCAAAGTATGTTGGATATACATTATGATGAGATGAAGGATTTTTTTTATTTTTACAATGCTGGTTCTGCAGGAATAGTTTCCAAATACATGGATAAATACAATATTTGTAGTTTGTCTTATGAATGTGGAATTAAAACGCCTAAAACGGAAATTATTAATAAAGGAGATTTGCCTAAAACATTAAACTATCCTGTATATATAAAGGCTGTTAGTCCGAATGCTGCTGGTTGGAAACGTGATATTGGCGTATATTCTTCAGAAGTGGAATTGAAAGAGGCTAGTAAGACTTTTATTGGTAAAAAACTTTTAGCTCAAGAATATGTAAAAAAGAATAGAGAGTTCAGTATTCATGGAGTTTCAATTGATGGAGGAAATAAAATTTATATGCCGTTTGTCAATTGGTATTATCATAATTCAACTAATTCGTTTGGTGGTTATTGTTGTTGTGAACTATTTACGGATGAAAAGTTAAAGTCACAGTTGTCAAACATTATCAAACGAATAGGGTATAATGGTATATTTTGTGCGGATTTTATTGAAGACACAGAATTTCAACCCGTTTTTCTTGAGGTAAATTTCAGGACAGGAGCATCAAATTATTCTATGTGTTTTGGAGGTGCAAACTTACCATATATATGGGCATCATCAGTTTTAATGCACACTTTGAATACTTCAGGTATTGTATTAAAAGCCAAATTCTTTATAATGGATGCTTCGTCAGATTTTCATTCTATAAAAAGAGTTGGATTAAATAAATGGATAAAACAATTTATTAATGCCGATTGCCATTATTTGTGGAATAAAAATGACATAAAACCATTCTTTTCCTTTTGGTATTATAAAATAAAAAATTACATCAAAAAGTCTATTTGATAACTCACGCCAATTATTAATTACAAACAAAATCATAACTTTTGTCTAATAATGTTTGATTTTACACCGCCAAATATTATAACCCAGTGTAATTATACGGAGTAATCTGCATCAGTTCCGCCTTGACGGAGTCTGATACGTTAAGGGTTCCAATGAACTCATGGATGGATGCTTCTGTAACGGCGGCGTTGGTGCGGGTGAGAGCCTTTAGGGTTTCGTATGGTTTTGGATAACCCTCGCGGCGTAGAATGGTTTGAATTGCCTCTGCCACAACATTCCAGCAGTTTTCCAAATCTTCTTTTATAACCTGCTCATTCAGAATAAGTTTGCCAAGCCCCTTCATTGTGCTGGCAATGGCTATAAGAGAGTGTCCCATTGGTACCCCGATGTTACGAATAACGGTAGAGTCAGTCAAATCCCTTTGCAGACGGGAAACAGGCAGTTTGTGGGCAAGATGTTCAAGAATGGCTGTAGATATGCCCAAGTTGCCCTCAGAGTTCTCAAAATCTATAGGATTAACCTTGTGAGGCATTGCGGATGAGCCAACCTCACCAGCCTTAATGGTCTGCTTAAAGTACTCCATAGATATGTATGTCCAGAAATCCCTGTCCAAATCCATTATTATGGAGTTAATTCTCTTTAAAGCGTCAAATACGGCAGCCAAATTATCGTAGTTTGAAATTTGAGTGGTCCATTGCTCACGTTGCAAGCCAAGATATTCACTTACAAACTTATTGCCAAACGCCTTCCAATCATCGGCAGGATAGGCAACGTGATGAGCGTTATAGTTGCCTGTGGCTCCACCGAACTTGGCAGAGTATGGCACGCTCTTAAGAAGTTTCACCTGCTCCTCCAATCGGTATGCAAACACCTTAATCTCCTTACCCAGACGGGTAGGAGAAGCAGGTTGTCCATGAGTCTTAGCAAGCATCGGGATATTTTTCCAATCCTCTGCAAAACCGTTAAGTTTATCAATAAGACCTTGAAGAGCAGGAATATAGCACTCATTTAAACTATCTTTAACAGCCAAAGGTATAGAGGTGTTGTTTATATCCTGCGATGTAAGCCCAAAGTGAATAAACTCCTTATACTGCTCCAAACCCATCTCATCAAATTTGCCCTTAATAAAGTATTCCACTGCCTTGACATCGTGGTTAGTTATTTTCTCTGTATCCTTAACAGTCTGAGCATCAGCAGTTGAGAAATTCTTATAAATAGCACGCAACTTTTCAAAAACCGCTTTGTCAATGCCTTTTAACTGTGGCACAGGCAACTCACACAGTGCAATAAAATACTCAACCTCAACTTTAACTCTGTACCTAATCAGAGCATACTCAGAATAGTACTCAGCAAGAGGCTCAACTTTGCTTCTATATCGCCCGTCAATAGGGGAGACGGCTGTTAAATTAGTTAGTTCCATAATTATAATTCCCGTCATTCTGAGCGTTAGCGAAGAATCTGTTACTTATTAGTATGAGATCCTTCACTTCGTTCAGGATGACGTGTGTTTGTTAAATAAATATTAGTTGTGTTATAATAAATATAGGTAAAAGAATTATAAGAGAGAACTTAATCATATAGCCAAAGAAAGACGGCATATCAATTTTATTCTGCTCTGCAATGGACTTAACCATAAAGTTAGGACCATTGCCAATGTAAGTCATTGAACCAAAGAATACTGCACCCATAGATATGGCTTTAAGGTACTCATCGTTGGCAAGTCCGGCGGCAATGTCAGAAACATGCCCGGCACCCACAGCCATTGAGTTAAATACCATAGCGGTAGGAGCATTGTCAAGGAATGAACTGAGCAGACCGGTACTGTAAACATACTGCCAAGGTGCTTGAATAAACTCAGCAATGGCAGCACTTACAGATTCACTGCCAAGATAAAGCAATGCAGGAGCCATAGTTGCAAAAATACCAACAAACACGCAGGCAACCTCAAGAATCGGGGTCCAAGAGTAATTATTGTCTATTCTAATCTGTCTCTTAGTGGTAAACCAAGAACCCAAGATAATAAGAATGAACACCCATTCCCTAAGCAGTCTCAGATACCAAGGAGCGTTTTCAGCACCCATAGCAGGAATGTAGGTTGAGTTAATGAACATAGTGCTGGCAATTACACAGAGTAGCCAGAATATGTTAATATATCCCCTTAAGCTCATTTTTTCATAATTCTTTTCATCTGCCTCTATACACTCTTTAGGCTCTTTCTTATAATAATAGGTGTCAATTATAAAATATACAATCAGCAGCAGTAGACCTGTTACAAGCCACTCTCCAATCATATTTTGCATCCACCATGTAAAAGGAGCACCCTTTTGGAACAGAAGGAATAGCGGTGGGTCACCAAGAGGGGAGAGCAGACCGCCGCAGTTAGCAACTATTGCAATAAAAAACAACATGGTGTGAGTCTTGTACTTACGTTCAGAAATGTTTTTCATTATAGGTCTGATCATAAGCATTGCGGCACCTGTGGTTCCCATAAATGATGCCAACGCCCAACCCACAGCCATAATACCTGTGTTGGTAATAGGTTTGGCCTTAAGGTCGCCCCTGATGTTTATTCCCCCTGTTGTTACAAACAGTGCCATAAGCAACAGGATAAAAGGAATATAATCATACACTACGGTGTGTAGGAATTCATGACTGCCACCATTGCAGCACATCCAAATGCCAACAGGCACACCTAAAATTAAAGACACATACAACTTGTGCAAGTTGCTTTCCCACCATTCTCCTGCCTTTGGCATCAGTGGGATTACAGCAATGCACAACAGCATCACTGCAAACGGAATTAACATCCAACCTGGAATTTCCATAATAGTAAATATTTTTGTGAATCAATTATAATTGTATTTCAGGGTCAAGGGTCAGGGGTCAAGGATAAAGGGAAATACTTGTCCCTTGTTCCTTGTCCCTTGTCCCTAAATTGGACGTCAGTCCAATTTTAAAACTTCCATAAACGCCTTCTGCGGCACTTCTACGGTGCCAATCTGCTTCATACGCTTCTTTCCACGCTTCTGCTTTTCAAGCAGTTTGCGCTTTCGGGTAACATCGCCGCCATAACATTTGGCTGTAACATCCTTACGCACAGGCTTAATAGTCTCTCTGGCTATAATCTTGGCTCCGATGGCAGCCTGAATAGCAATCTCAAACTGCTGACGCGGTATCAACTCCTTCAGTTTCTCACACATACGCCTGCCTATTGTAACAGCATTATCGGCGTGAGTAAGAGAAGATAGGGCATCAACGCTCTCACCGTTAAGCAAAATGTCAAGCTTAACAAGTTTAGACGGACGGAACCCGTTTATATGATAGTCAAACGATGCGTAACCCTTTGATATAGACTTTAGTTTGTCATAAAAATCAAACACAATCTCACCCATAGGCATATCGTAGAGCAGTTCAATCCTGCCAGCCGATATATACTCCTGCTTAACAAGCTCTCCACGCTTTCCAAGGCATAGAGTCATAATAGGACCTATAAAATCGGTCTTTGTAATAATTGAAGCCCTTATATAAGGCTCCTCAATATGGTCTATAAGGGTAGGGTCAGGCATACCCGATGGGTTATGCACATCCAAGACCTCATCTTGCTTGGTGTAAATCTTGTATTGAACGTTAGGAATTGTTGTAATAACGTCCATATTAAACTCGCGGTCAAGCCTCTCCTGAACTATCTCCATGTGGAGCATTCCAAGAAATCCACAGCGGAAACCAAACCCCAATGCTGCACTTGACTCATGTGTAAATGTAAGTGCGGCATCGTTGAGTTGAAGTTTCTCCATAGAAGAACGCAAATCCTCATAATCTTCTGAATCTATAGGATACACACCTGCGAATACCATAGGTTTAACCTCTTGGAAACCCTCAATCGCACTCTTACAGCCTCCCCCTACGTGTGTAATTGTATCGCCCACACGCACCTCTTTTGCAGTCTTAATACCCGATATAATGTAACCCACATCTCCGCACTTCAACTCTTTTTTAGGCTCCATATCAAGTTTAAGAACACCTATCTCATCGGCGTTATACTGCTTTCCTGTATTAACAAACTTAACCAAATCACCTGTATGAATGGTTCCGTTCACAATCTTCATATAAGTTATGATTCCACGGAAAGAGTTGAAGACGGAATCAAAAATAAGGCATTGGAGTGGGGCATCGGGATCACCTTTTGGGGCTGGAATACGCTCTACAATGGCATCAAGAATCTCTTTCACACCCAAACCTGTCTTGCCGCTTGCCCTAATAATCTCCTCAGGCTTGCACCCTAAAAGTTCCACTATCTGGTCTTCAACCTCATCAGGCATGGCACTGTCCATATCCATCTTGTTCATAACGGGAATAACCTCAAGGTCATTCTCTATTGCCATATAGAGATTAGAAATAGTCTGAGCCTGAATGCCTTGCGTAGCATCTACAATAAGCAGGGCACCCTCACACGCCGCTATTGAGCGAGACACCTCATAACTGAAATCCACGTGTCCCGGAGTGTCTATAAGATTTAGTTTGTAGGTCTCTCCTTTATATTTGTAGTCCATCTGGATGGCATGGCTCTTTATTGTTATGCCACGCTCACGCTCCAAATCCATATCATCAAGCACCTGTTCCTGCATATCCTTACCCACAACAGTACTTGTTTCCTCCAACAGTCTGTCAGCCAAGGTACTCTTACCATGGTCAATGTGGGCTATTATGCAAAAATTCCTGATGTTCTTCATGCTCTTATTTTTCCAAAGTGCAAAGATAATAAAAAAGGGACAAGGGACAAGGGACAAGGGACAAGGAGTTTAGGAAAGTTTTCAACAATAAACAGAACTTACCTTGTTATAATAAGCTTCCAAAGCGTTGTTGAACTCTGTTTTGTTATGCCCCGATGTCCAAGCCAGAGCCTGTGCGGTTATATCCTCAACATTCAGCGTTACAGCACGTTTTACACCAAAAAACTTATAGAAGTAATGTAAAAAAGTCAAAATAAGATTAGGTGTGCTATTGCGTCCGTAGCGGCTTGTCTTGCTACCCCAGAGACCATCTATTCTGACTGCAATAACCTTTACATTCTCAGGTAACCTGCTACACACCTCAAATGCAAGTTTACGCCCTTCCATCTTCTCCGTTCCATCGGTGGTTATATGCCCTGTAGGGTAGAAAACCACATTCTTACCACTCTCAAGAGCATTGATTGTGATGTCTGTAAGCGTTTTTGCAACATTTGCACCCCTGCGGTTTTTTCTTAAATCAGGAACCTTGATGCTGTCAAAAGTTTTCAGTACAGTTCTAAAGAGAGCAGAGCCATAGTATCCCTCGTCAACAAGAGGCATCAGATTGTAGTCAGAGAATGTACTCATTATTATAAATGGGTCTGCAACAGCCTTATGTGTAGGCAGAACCAGTAGTGTATAAGGCTTGTCACCATTTGATGTACTCGTCATACACTCTTCTCCAATCACCCTTACATCGTAGTGATAGTGCAGTATTCTTTTGAACGTTTTGCCTAAAACAGTCCTGTTGCTCAGAAAAATGTATATTGAGGCAGCGAACATCACTACTGCAATCATTATAAATATATAACTGATAGGCAGTACCATAGTCATCACAGCAAATGTCCCTGATGCAATTAGAATATAAATGAATGATACCTGATTAAAGAATGCAAGCACAAGATTGAGCGTAGAGCCTTTGACATTTTTTTGAATTTCGGCATCGAGTGGTATCTTAAAAATTCCAGCGGTCAGGGCGAAAATAAAAATTGATAGTTGACAGTTGACAGTTGACAGTGATTGCCAGGGAATGAAAAAGATTGCCAGACTCTCAATAACCAAAAGTATTCCAAAAATCGGGGTGAAGTGTATTATGCTATGCTTGCGGTCAATGTAACCCGCTACAATACAACCTGTTGTAATGCCTATGGCGGCTATGGCAAGTGTTATGCCTGTTTGGAAAGAACTCATGCCAAGCACAGTGGGGCAGAAAATAATAAGCCCCATTTGCAGAGTTGCCGCCATCCACCAGAAAACAGATAGAGTACGCACAACGGGCAGAATGCCATTATAGTTGTCGCAAACTTTTTTGCCCTCAGTATAGAACCTTAAAGGATTTACGCTGTAATCAGTATCAGATAAAGTCTCTTGTGCCTTGATGGTAAGACTACCAATCAAGCCAAGTATAGCAAACCCTGCAAGTAGTATATAGGAGATGTAAATAGGTTTTTCTGCAAGAAAAGATGCCGCCACAGTACCTGCAAGCATTCCAAGAAATGCAATGGCTTCCATTCCGCCCATACCTGTAGATACATTTCTAATGCCCCCGATGTCACGTATAAGTCCGTATTTGGCAGGGGAGTAGAGGCTGCTCTGCGTTCCCATAAGAACAATCGCCGTTATTACAACCCACACATTATGCAGGTAAAATCCAAGCACGCCTACAGCCACTATGGGTATTTCTAACCATTTGAATATCTGTATTATACGCTTTTTACTGTAAAGAGAGGTCATTCTTTCTGCAAGTGGCGATAACAGTATATATGGCAGTACCAACGCTCCTGCCGCCATACTTATTACAAGCGGCTGATAATCGTCCGCCACCCACTTGACAGCCACAAAACATGCCAGGGTCTTCAGAAAATTATCATTCAGAATACCCCAGAAATTTGTAAAAAACAGTGCTGTAAAACGCTTCATAAACAACTGCAAAAATAGGAAAAAAGGGTCAAGGGTCAAGGAACAAGGGTCAAGTATTTTTGGAAAGTTTTCAACATAATTTATTGATAGCGTATCTTTCTTCGGACCTCAACCCTTTTGTAAAGGGTTTCAGCCCCTCCCATTAGGGTTTGTAACCCTAACGGGTCCCTCCCCCTTTGGCTACGCCCATTCGTGGCTACGCTCGGCAAAACTCACAAGTGGTTTTGCTCTCGCTTGCACACGATGTTCCGTCCGCGGGGGTGCGGACGCCTCAAAAGATACCTATCAATAAATTTTATATGTTGAAAAATTTTTAACTTTCAACTTTCAACTTTCAATTTTCAACTAAATTTTACTATCTTTGTGCTCTCAAATTTTTTTCACATTATCATGGGCGGATTTTTCGGAACAATCTCCAAGTCAAACTGTGTGGCAGACCTATTCTACGGCACAGACTACAATTCACATCTAGGTACAAAACGTGCCGGTATGGCAACCTACTCACCTGTTAAAGGCATGACACGCTCCATTCATAACATTGAGGGAGCGTATTTTCGTTCTAAATTTGAGGCAGGCTTAGGTAAGTTTGACGGTTCTACATCGGGTATAGGAGTTATAAGCGACACAGATGCACAACCAATTATAATCCATTCGCACTTAGGACATTTTGCACTTGTAACAGTAGCCAGAGTGGATAATATGGATGAGATTGAGGCTAAGTTGCTTGAGAAAGGATACCATTTCACAGAACTAAGTTCAGGAAAGACCAATCAGACGGAACTTATAGCCACATTGATTTGTGAAGGCAAGACCATTGTGGAGGGTAT
>JAZLHT010000262.1:0-14819 GCA_045616965.1 Candidatus Enterocola sp. | reverse complement strand
TGATACGCTCTCTGCGGTCAAGCAACAATCGTCCCCATCGGTCAGGGAAAGAATCTTTTACAAACCCGAACACATTGTCATTGTTACGAGGATGCTGAAGCGAAGGCACATTCATCAAATCGCCACTAAGCACAATGCCACCATACTGCTTGAGCCACTCACGAGAGTACTCAAACACGAAGTGGTCGTTGCCACGAACATGCTCATATCCCAACACCCCAATCTCCTGTGGTGTGGTCAGAAAGTCGAAGTCTGCGTAAACGGTAATGCGTTTCATAGAATATTGATGTGTAGCCTGTTGGATTATTTCTTTTTGAGGAGTTCTGCATCTTGCAGTTGTCTGCCAAGAGCATCATCTGCTGCCAGCAAAGTGATGTCTTTTTCCAGATTTAACGCATAGAGCACACGCGCATAAATACCCATGCTGACCGTTGGGTCACCATGCTCTACCTTTGAGACAGTCAGACGTGTCACTGTTGCTCTGTCCGCAACATCCTGCATGGAAAGATGCCTGCGTTTACGAGCCAGCATAAATTGTTCACCCATCAGTTTCATTTGCTCACTGAGTGCCCTTGGCATCATCTTTCCGAATGTATTCTTGCTCATAAATGTTGTTTATTTTATGCAAAAATAGTAATAAATGTTTATTATAACAAACATTTAGCAAGAAATTTTTAATATTGATGCTTATTTTTAAGCGTCAATGGTTTCCTCTGTAGATTCTGATGGTTTGGGGAGGGGCTTGATTTGCAGAGTGTTGTCCTCTATGTGCATCTCATTTGCAGGGAACTCTTGCAACAGACCTAAATTGTGGGTTGCCATAATTACTGTGGTTCCTTCTTTGCAAATCTTCTGCAATAACTCCATAAGTCCTTTGCCTGTCTCAGGGTCAAGGTTTCCTGTAGGCTCATCTGCAAGAATCAGTTTTGGCTTGTTGAGTAGGGCACGGGCTATAACAATACGCTGCTGCTCACCGCCTGACAGCTCGTTTGGCATCTTATAGCCTTTCTTTTGCATACCAACTTCCTCTAAAACCTCTTTAATTCTATCTTCCATAGCATCTGTACCATGCCAATCGGTAGCCTTTAGAACAAACATGAGGTTATCCTTTACAGTGCGGTCTGTAAGCAGTTGGAAATCTTGGAATATTATACCTATCTTACGGCGTAGATATGGAATCTCATTATCGCGAATGGTATTTAGGTTATATTCAAATACATTGCCTTCGCCTTGTTCAATAGGCAATTCTGCATAAATAGTCTTTAGGAAACTACTTTTACCTGCGCCTACCTTGCCTGTAAGGTACCAGAACTCACTTTCACCTATTTCAAGGTTTATGTTTTTTAAAACAAGCTGGTCTTTTTGCCAGACATCTACGTTCTTATAATTTATGAGGGTACTCATCTTTTGTAACTTTATGACGTTTTTTTAAATCTATTGCTATGTCTTCTATGCTTAAACCTTTTGATGTAAGCAATACTATAAGGTGATACATAAGGTCAGATGCCTCATATATAAGCCTGTCATTTGTGCCGTTTGTAGCCTCAATAACAGTCTCCACTGCCTCTTCACCCACTTTTTGTGCCATCTTGTTGACTCCTGCCTTAAATAAAGACGTGGTGTAAGACCCTTCGGGCATCTCCTGATGACGTTTCTCAATGAATTTTTGCAGAGTCTTTATAAACATTATGTTATCTGCCTCATTAACCTCATCAAAGCAGGTGTCTGAACCTGTGTGGCATACAGGTCCATCGGGGTGGACTTTTATAAGAAGTGTATCATTATCACAATCTTCCTTAATTGACACTACATTAAGGAAATTGCCGCTTGTCTCGCCTTTTGTCCACAGACATTGGCGTGAACGGCTCCAAAATGTTACCTTACCTGTCTCTTGTGTCTTTTTTAATGACTCCTCATTCACGTATCCAAGCATAAGCACTTTGTTAGTGTCTGCATCTTGAATAATTGCAGGAATAAGTCCTCCTTGTTTCTTAAAATCCAAAGTCATAAATTTTTATATATAATTTTTAGTATTCAGCAACTTGAAAGGAAAAATTTATGATTTTCTCCTTTTTTACGGGGAGAACCCCGAACCCCCTCGCCAAGCGTTCGGGCTATCGCCCTCTGTCGCCTACGGCTCCGTAATAGATCCTTGTCCCTTGACCCTTGTCCCTTGACCCTTGTCCCTATCTCACTACAATCCCATTATCTTTTAGATAGCGTTTCAGCTCTCTGATATTGATTTCTCCAAAATGGAAAACACTGGCTGCAAGGGCGGCATCTGCCTGACCTATAAGGAATGCGTCTTTAAAATCTTCCATCTTACCTGCACCGCCCGATGCTATTACAGGAATGCTTAACTCATTATGAAGGCGTAAAAGGGCATCGTTAGGGTAGCCTTGCTTTACACCATCGTGGCTCATACTTGTAAACAGAATCTCACCGGCACCACGCTCTTGTGCCTCACGTGCCCAATCAAACAGTTTCTTGTCTGTAGGTTTATGACCGCCGTTTATGTAGCAGGTCCAATCGCCCGGGGCGTCCTCTTTTCCATCGATGGCAACTACACAGACTTGTGAACCAAAATTCTTTGCAATATCTGTAATAAGTTGTGGGTTACGCAGTGCCGCAGAGTTAATTGAAACCTTGTCTGCTCCTGCGTTAAGTAATTTATCTACATCGGATAATTCATTTATACCGCCGCCAACTGTGAATGGAATACTTACATTTGCCGCAACACGCTTTACTACATCTACAAAGGTTTTTCTGCCCTCGTAAGATGCGGTAATATCAAGAAACACAAGCTCATCTGCTCCTGCCTCACTATACTGTTTGCCCATCTCTACAGGGTCTCCTGCATCACGGAAATTTACAAAATTAACACCCTTGACGGTCTTTCCGTCCTTAACATCCAAACATGGAATAATTCGCTTCGCTAACATAGTTCTTTTAGTTTTATTTTTCCTTCATAAATCGCTTTGCCAAAGATTACGGCAGGAACGCCGGCTGCATCAAGAGCCTTTATGTCTGCCATTGCGCTTACACCGCCACTTGCAATAAGGTGCAGGGTAGGGTGCTTAGCCAAAATATCCTTGTAAAGTTCTATAGACGGACCTTTTAACATGCCGTCCTTTGCTATATCGGTGCAGATAACCTTATTTACACCTTTCCCTGTATAGTCTTTAATAAAATCAAATAAATCCACTTCCGTATTCTCTATCCAACCCGATACTGCGATTTTCCTCTCCTTAACGTCTGCTCCTAAAATAATTCTGCTACTGCCGTAGCGTTTCAGCCAGCCTTCAAAAACATCGGGGTTCTTAACAGCAATACTGCCGCCCGTTACCATAGAGGCTCCACTCTCAAACGCAATACGCAGGTCATCATCAGTTTTAAGCCCTCCGCCAAAATCAATGGTAAGATTAGTGGCTTTAGCTATACTCTCAAGTGCCTTATAGTTTACAATATGAGATGCTTTGGCTCCGTCCAAATCAACTATATGCAGACGCTTAATTCCCACATCCTCAAACCGTTTAGCCATATCGGCAGGGTTGTCTCCATACACTTTTTTAGTATCGTAGTCTCCCTGCGAAAGTCTTACGCACTTTCCGTCTATAATATCTATGGCGGGAATAAGTTCTATCATAAACTACAAAATTAAGAAATTTTTTAGAATTTCACTGCCTATTTTTCCACTTTTTTCTGGGTGGAACTGCGTGGCATAGAAATTATCCTTGTTAAGGGCGGCACTAAAAGTCTCTATATAGTCTGTCTGTGCTATTGTAGAGGTACATAGAGGGGCATAGTAGCTATGCACAAAATAAACAAACTTGTTCTCATCCAAACCTTTCATTAAGTCAGATTTAAGAGAGTGAATCTGGTTCCAACCCATGTGAGGAATCTTCTCCCTCTCTTTTGGTGTGAACTTTTTTACATCGATGTCAAAAATTCCAAGACAATCGGTGTCTCCCTCTTCAGAGTGGCGGCACATAAGTTGCATGCCAAGGCATATACCCAGAACAGGTTGCGTTAAACCCTTTATGGTGGCATCAAGTCCGCTTTTACGCAGATAATCCATAGTTGTGGAAGCCTCGCCAACACCAGGGAATATAACCTTGTCTGCCTTGGTAATCAGCTCTTTATCATCTGTTACCAATGGCTCAACCCCCTCTCGGCGTAGTGCATGCACCACACTGTAGATATTTCCTGCATTATATTTTATTACCGCAACCATAATATTAGGGTCAAGGGTCAGGGGTCAAGGGTCAGGGGTCAGGGGTCAAGGGTCAAGGTTGGAACCCTTGTTCCTTGTACCTTTATCCTTGTCCCTAGTTCCAAAGGAACTATTTATCCAAATACTATCGTCTTATTCTTATATACAAGTATTTTCCGTTCTATATGTTTCTCTACCGCACGTGAAAGCACAACCTTTTCAAGGTCTTGCCCCTTGCTTATAAGGTTCTCTATAGTGTCTTTATGCGATATGCGTGCCACATCCTGCTTAATTATAGGACCGGCATCAAGTTCTTCTGTTACATAGTGGCTTGTAGCCCCAATGATTTTAACACCTCTCTCAAATGCGGCATGATATGGCTTTGCACCCACAAATGCAGGCAGGAAAGAGTGGTGGATGTTAATTATCTTGTTAGGGTAACGCTTAATCATATCAGGTGATATAATTTGCATATAACGTGCAAGTACACAGAATGTTATGCCATTGTCTGCCAATAGTTGCAACTCTTTGGCTTCCATCTCCGCCTTATTCTCCTTAGTAATAGGGAAACAATAGAAAGGTATGCCGAATTTATTGGCTATATGCTCCAAATCAGGGTGGTTGCTTATAACAAGAGGTATCTCCACGTTCCAATCGCCAGCCTCATAGTGTGCCAAAAGGTCATACATACAGTGTGCCGATTTAGATACAAACAGAGCCATTCTTGGTTTTTGGGAATGGAAATAGATTTGAAAATCCATACTGTATTTTTGGGCTATAAGGGTGGAGAAATACTCTATAATCTTGTCTCTTGGAATTAAAAAGCCCTCCAACTCCCACTCAATTCGCATAAAAAACACCTTTTGAACGGTGTCTGTATGTTGGTCAAGGTAGATTATATTACCCTTGTTTACATTTATAAACTCTGTAACGGTTGCTATAATGCCTTGTTTATCAGGGCAGTGCAATAGCAACACAGCGGTATCCTTAATTTGTTTTATCATAACGTTAAAAACTTTACAAAACAAACTGCAAAAATACTAAAAAAAACACAAAATCTTGTATCTTTACTTAAAACGTATAAAAAAACCGCCGTAGATAATTGTAGATAATAAAAAAGTTCATATATTTGTAGTTTGAAATACATACGGCGTTTACAAACGCTTTGATAAAGACATATCGGAATCTTGCAAATCTCAGAGTCGCCTTTACAAAGCAACGGTAGATGACCGTTGATATGACTGTGCATACACTCATAAAGGGTGTAGTATGTTCATATTGGCGTGGTCTCTGGCGTTGTCTGTTCGGCGGCAAGGGCATGCAAGAGCCTCGATATGTGGAACTGACAATAAGTCAGATTCCACGTTTGTTTTTTATGCCTGTAGTGTATCAATAAAGAACCTATTGCAATCCTTATTGATAGCCTATGAAGGAATTTGACTACATCACAGAGTACGCCTCAGACCCCGAGAAAGCGACCACAAAACTCTATGACCTATACCGCTATAGGTTTATCAGTTATATACGGCACCAATTCAGCACCCTTACAGCAGAAGACGTGGAGGATATCTACAATGAGTCCATACTTGTGGTATGGGAGAATGTGGGGCGTGGTAAGTTGACATCGGGTAATATGAAGTCATCAATACTTACATATATAATAGGTGTAGGCTCTCTAAAGGCAAAGCACATACTTAGTGAGCGTAAAGATTTACAGTTTGTTGCCGTAAAAGGTGGCGATGATGAGCCGGGCGTTGATTTGGTTGATTATGGAGAGAACCCTGTACGCCAAGCCGTTAGAGAGATTTTAGAAAAACTTGATACCCGATGCCGTAATCTGCTTGACTTTTTTTATGCTTACGGTTATGAGATGGCTGTAATAGCCTCAAAATTGGGAATGCCTAATGCAGATACCGCCAAGGCACAGAAATACAAGTGTATGAAACGTTTTGAGGAGTTGTATAACAGTACATCGATGTAAAAAAATTTAATAACACATTTACTTTTTAATAAAAACAAGGCATTAACAGGCAGAATGACAAATTTAGAAGAAGAAATAATGTGGGAACTTAAATCGCAGGCAATGTTAAAGCGACTTAAAAGCAGAGTGCAGAAACGCAAACGCATCCGTGCGTTTTGGATAGGAGTTTCATCGCTGGCGGCATGCATAGCATTTGTAGGCATAATTGGGTGGTACGGCGTAAAAAACAGAATGTACAATATAAGTAGTGCGGCAATAGATAATCTTGAGGTGGAGACCGTACGTGGCGATGCTGACTTGATGCGGATAAACCTTTACAAGTCAATGCTTAAACAAGATGGAGAAACATTAGACCAAGTAAATGACTCACTTGCCGGATTTATAGAGGAGTTAAAGCACCGCACCTATTCTGATGATTTGGTGGGCTACTATTTTAAAGAGGTGGACAGTGAACTTTTAGAGGATGCGGAGTATATGCAGGCATTGTGTGCAATGAGGCGTGGTGATGTTTTGGATGCCAACAAGCGTCTCCGCAAGATACAGGAGGGTGGTGGCTTATTTGCCTCCAATGCTGAGGAACTGCTTAAAGAAAAAGATAATTCAAACCTATTTAATATTTTTAACTTTTTTAATTTTTAAACATTTTAAATTTTTACAATTATGAAAAAGATTATGTTTTTGAGTTTGGCTGCAATTACAGCCTTGACATTTGCAAGTTGCAAATCAACAAAAAGTGCTACAACAGTAGCAAATCCTGACGAAAATCCATTTGGAGAATCGTATGAGATGCCATGTACAATTTATGACACTGAAGAGAATTTTGCGGCAACCGGATCATTTATAGGTTCCAGCAAGCAGCTTGGTGAGGTGCAGAAAAACGCACTTTTCAATGCACAAGATCTAATCCGCAATAAAATGAGTCATGCATATAAAGGTATGGTCAGTGAGTATTCTGCATCTGTAGGTAACAATAGTGGTAACGATATTGAGCGTAAAATGACAAGTGCAGGAGATAAAATTCTTGATCTGTTAGTAAACAACACTTCTGCGTCATGCTTAAAATGGTCAAAAATAGGAACAGATGGTCATATTACCTGTTATATAGCCATTTCAATACCAAAAGCAAAATTTGCCGCTCAAATAGCAAGTGAAGTAGCCGATAAATTAACTCAAGAGGAAAAAGACCGTATAGGTTTTAATGAACAAGAGTACAGGAAACAGATGGAAGAACGTTTCAAACAGTACAAGGAGGATAGAAAGTAAAATTATAATGCACAAATTTAGATTATATGCAATGCTAACTTTGTTCACCTGCTGTTTTGCAGGTGAGCAAAGTTACTTCGTGATAATTAAATTCTAAAACAAATTAATAATTATGAAACAGACGATTTTAATAAGCATTATACTGCTTATAGTTCCTTTTGCGATGTGTGAGGCTAAAAAGAGTGTAGAACAACCAAAGCCAAAAAATCCTTTTGGAGAAACCTTTGTAGCACCTTGTCAAGTATATGACAATGATGAAGAATTTGCCGCAACTGGTATTTTTGAAGGTTCAAGCAATCAAATGAATGAAGTGCAAAAGGGTGCTTTGCTTGCTGCTCAGGATTTAATAAGGTTAAAGATGAAACATACTTACAATGGTATGGTTTCCGAGTATTCAGCATCGGTTGGGAATAATGCAGGAAATGATGTTGAGCGTAAAATGGAATCAGCTGGAGATAGAGTAATAGACCAAATTATTAACGATTCAAAGCATTCTTGTGTAGAGTGGTCTGAGATTAATGATAAAGGACATATTACATGCTTCATGTCTGTAATAATATCTAAAAAAGAGACTGCTCAAAAGATATCGAAAGAAGTGGAAGAAAAACTTACACAAGATGAAAAAGACCGTATAGGCTTTAATGAGCAGGAATACAGGAAACAGATGGAAGAGCGTTTCAAACAATATAAGGAGAGTCGTTAATTATGAAAAACAATATGGTTTTGATTGTTTGCCTTTTGATTTTCCTTGTGTGGGGAAGTCAAGTGGCGTTATCCCAACATAAAAAACCGTTTTGGATTGACGGCTTTTTCCAAGATGCGGATAACTCATACATTGAGGTTGTGTCAAGCACTGGATGGGATGAGAAAAATGCGAGGCAAAATGCTGTGTCAGAATTAATAAGTCGTAGAAGTATAGCAACTGGTGCCAATGCGAATGTTTCATTCTCTGGTAATGATGTAGTTGTTAGAGGTTCTGATGATATAATAGTTAAGTCGCGTGTGATTGATGAATATTGTGAACATGTTCAGGGTGGTGTGTACAGAGTATATCTTTTGGCACAAACCGCAAAAAATCCAACGTACAAAATGGAGAATGTGGCAATAACAAACAAATATCCATTTTCCGCACGTGTATTTGTACCTGGAATGGCTCAAATATACAAAGGGAGCAAAGCAAAAGGAGGAGCTATTATAGGATTAGAAGCATTAGGTGTGGGAGGTATTGTTACAAGTTTTTGTATGAAATCTAGTTATGAAAAATTGATGCAACAAGACAAAAAACATATTGACAGTTATGCGAGTAGCGCAGATACTTGGCAAAATGTCGGTTATGGTTGTATTGCCTTTGCGGTTGCAGTTTATGTTTATAATCTAATAGATGGAATCGTCGCACATGGAAATGATCATATTGAGGTTAAAAAGAACTATGATTTTGCGTTTTCACCAATGATTGACAAATATGGGAATGCGGGTTTAGCTTTTCAAATAAATTTTTAATTTAATAATACTAAAGATGAAACAAGTTTATTTTACATTAGCAATTGGTCTGTCGCTTTTTTTGACAGGATGTGCGAAAAAAGTGGTGGATACATCCATCTCAATTTATGGCACTGTAGTGGAAATTGGAACTCAGCAACCATTAAATAATGTGCTGATGACTTTAATCCCAAGTTCTAGGAATTCCTATACAGGGAATGATGGCTATTATGAATTTTTGGATTTAGAGGCACAACAATATACTCTAACAGCACAAAAGGAAGGTTATAAAACGGATAGAAAAACTGTAACATTACATGCAGGAGAACGTCAACAAGTTACATTCACATTAACAAAAGAGTAATATAATTGGCATAAATATGAAAACAAAATTTTTTTTGCATGTATTTACTGTATTTGTAGTTGCATGTCTATTAGTTGGATGCGAAAAAAAAGATAAGGCAGAGTCTAAATCAAGTGGATCATTGTATGGTACTGTGATCGATAAAACCACAGGCACATCGATTGCCAATGCAAATGTAGAACTTGTTCCATTAGGACTAAGTACAGTTACAGGCACCGATGGTTCATTTGAATTTGCAAATGTTGAAGAGGGCACATATAATCTTTATGTAAAAAAATCAGGATATATGGATTATAAGACGCCAGATGTTAAGGTTTCGTATAATAGCAGCGAGCAATTCAAATGTGATGTGCAGTTAGAAAAATTACCACCAGCATTACAAGTGTTGGATGAAACAGGTAAATCTGTACAAGATATAAATTTTGGTTACACCCCTGATGATGTAGTTAGGACAATAAACATATTTAATAATGGTGAAAATAAACTTACTTGGCAGATCACGTCTTCTGTTAAATGGATATCAAAGATAAAGCCAGAAGAGGGAGAACTTCAAGCAGGAGCTACACAATCTGTGGTTATCATGATTGACCGTACATTTCTTGCCGAGGGTGTGAACGAAACCACATTACATATCACTTCTAATAATGGTAGCAAGCAAATTAATGTGTCCGCAGATGGGTATGAGGCTCCAGAAGTTCACATTTATAACGCAACAAACATTGCATGTCGTAAAGTCAGTTTAATTGGTGGAATTGTGAAAACAGGTATACCATCGTTTGATAAATTTGGTTTTGTTATAAATACATCCGCTCATCCTGATTTAAACAACACTGTTGCTAAAATTTCTATTCCTACAAAAGAAATACCTGATATCAAAGAGAAAATTACTTATGATGTCACCAATCTTATGGCAGCAACTAAATATTATGTTCGTGCTTATGCAATTAATGTTAAGGATACTGCATATAGCAATGAAATAGAGTTTAAGACACTAAATCCTTCAGCACCACAACTCAAGTTGATAACGCCAGGTGATGTGACTGCTTTTTCTGCCATATTTGAAAGTGAGATTACAAACGATGGTGGTTCAGACATAACTGCTAAAGGAGTATGCTGGTCACAACAGCAATCTGCGAGTATAGATGGGAATCATACAAATGAAGGTGCTGGTACTGAAAAATTTGTTAGTATAATTAAGGATTTACAAGCCAATACCACCTATTATTTGCGTGCATATGCAATCAATGCGGCAGGTGTTGGCTATAGTTCTATGTATACTATAAAAACTAATGATGTTTTACCTGTTGTATCAACGCAGTCTGGGTACGTAACTGGAACATATAGTTTATGTATTTCAGGCAGTGTGAAATCAACAGAAGGGGCTCCGATTATCAGGCAAGGGATATGTTACAATAATAGTGGGAATCCTACTGTTAATGATAACATTGTATTAACAGACAATGGTAAATCATCATTTACATGTACAATGGTTAATCTAAAGTCGGCTACTACGTATTATTGTCGTGCTTTTGCAGAAAATGAGTATGGTGTTGCGTACGGACAAACAATTATGGCTCATACGGATTTTGAGCCTGCTACTGTTGAAGGTTATGTTTATGACCAAGATGGGAGTCCTATTATCGGAGCCAGTGTTACGTATAGTGATGGATATAACTCTCATGATACATACACAGATAACTCTGGACATTACATCCTGACATCTATTAAAATTAAGCGTCAAGAGTCGTATTATTTTACAATTAAGGCAGACAATTATGAAACTAAGAATGAATATGTTAACATCAAGCCAGGGGTAAGCAACACCAAGAACTTCATATTAACGGTATCTCATCCTTTTGCGGTAGATTTAGGAAGGGGTGTCTTTATAAACACAGGGAGTGCAATGACTATGGTTTTTAGCTGTAGTCAAAGTAGTCTGATGGGAAAGACAACAACTAAAATTATGCGTATTAAAAACTATCGCTCAACAGAACTTGATTGGTATTTCAGTGGTTTGCCAAGTACAGGTATTAGTGTGTCGAAAAGTTATGGCACCATACCTGCAAGAGGTGAGGTGTCTATTGTGGTTTCATTTACATATCCGTCAACAACTTCGCAGTTGGTTACTGTTAGAAATTGTACTGCTGGTTCTAAATCTTATGTTTGGAATTGGCAATTCGTTGCTGGTAATAATACACTTAACGAGTTCGGTGATACACAGTCTGTAGATTGTTGTGCTTGTTGTGGACAAGATGCGAATCTTACAGTAGGAGATTATACTGAAGGTTTCTCCATTTTATTTAATCAGTATGTTGTGTTAAGATGATTGTAAAATTATTGATATGAAATTTGTTTGTCAGTGTTGTATAATGCAAATAATTTAGTATTATGAAAAAACTAATGATTATAGCACTAAATGTGTTTTTGTGCTTTATGTGTATTTCTTGTGAGAAAGACAAGAGTAGTGAGGTTAACAAAAAAGGCGGGGAATCAAGTGAAGAGCAACAAGGCTCCGAACCTAAAGAATCTAAGGACTATGTGATTTTAAGGGATTTAAGGCTTGTCGTTAAGGTGTTTGAAGATGGTGAAAGGCTATCTTACAGTAATGCTGAAAGAAAATGTAACCAACTGTCATTAGGCGGATATGATGATTGGCGTTTGCCTACCATTAGTGAACTTATGAATATCAATGCATACACCACACTGTTAAAAGGTCAAAACCAATGGTGGAGTAGTTCTCCTTATTACTATGATTCAGAAACATATCATTACTGTCTGGATAAAGGTAATGCAGTTGTGTCTGTTGATGGTAATATGTGGTGGGTTGTGGCAGTCATAGCATATTAAACTTAAAATACAAATACTATGAAAAAATCAGTTATTATTGTTTTGTGTAGTGTGTTGCCAATGCTAATGATGGCACAGAACACCACGGTTACAGATTGTCAGGGTCATGTTTACCCAGTAGTTAGAATAGGAAACCAATATTGGATGGCGGAAAATCTGCAATGCACCAAGTATGACACGCAGAGTGAGCGTGCGGGGGCTAGTGTGTTCACTTATACAGATGGGTTAGGTAAGTATTCTTCCTATTATGCAGATGGGCGGAATTACGTTGGAGAAACCACCAAAAATTTGACAGCTGAAAATAAAAAGAAATTGGGGTTGTTGTATAACTGGGCTGCCGCTACAGGTTATAATGAGAAACAACTCCTTAATGTCTCTGCTGGAGATAGTGAAAGACGACAAGGTATATGCCCTAATGGTTGGCATTTACCAAGTTATAATGAGTTCATGGACTTAATAGATTTTTGTGATGGACAAACTATTGCAAGTGTTAGGATGAGAACCTCTTATGGTTGGTATAAAGACACGTATCAGGGTAAAGATTATGTGAAGGGTGTAAATGGTTATGGGTTTTCTGCTCTTCCTGCAGGTGACGCAGGAGGTAAAAATATTTATGATGTAGGTACTACGTGTGCTTTTTGGACATCTACTCCTCTCTCTAATCATCATGAGGCTTATGGTGTATTATTGTACTGTAATTCAGCGGAAGTCACTTTTGGTGATGTTGAGATGACTGCTGCGGTTAGTGTACGTTGTGTCAAGAATAGGTAATAATACAAATACTATGAAAAAATCAGTTTTTATTGTTTTATGTGGTGTGTTGCCAATGCTAATGATGGCACAGAACACCACGGTTACAGATTGTCAGGGTCATGTTTATCCTGTTGTAAAAATAGGAAACCAATATTGGATGGCGGAAAATCTGCAATGCACCAAGTATGATACGCAAAGTGAAATGGCTGGCAAAACAATAATTGAAATTGATGATGAAACGGATGACCCATATTATATTGATTGTAGGAATGTGGAAACAGATTATAGTGATAACCTTACTAATTCTCAAAGAGGTAAATTAGGGCTTGTATATAATTGGAATGCGGTGATGGCTTATACAGGCATTGCCGCATTAAAACAAACTGGCATGTATTCCGGCAAAAGACAGGGAATCTGTCCTAATGGCTGGCATGTTCCTAATAATTCAGAATGGAATACGTTAGCAAATAACTGTGGAGGGGCATCTGTTGCAGGAACAAAATTGAAGTCTTCTACCGGATGGTGTTATGGTGGTAATACTGGTACAAACGATTTTGGGTTTTCAGCACTGCCTGCGGGTTATGCGGCGTGGGCTAATTTGGGTGGAGTAGGAAGCGGTTGCTTCTTTTGATCTGCCGATGCTAAAGATACTGATATGGCGTATGTTTATGTGTTGCATTATAAAAGCACCAAATTAGGAGTGGATTACAATTACAAAAACGATGCCCGAAGTGTCCGTTGTGTCAAGGATTGAAAAACGCACCTAAGGGTGCTATGGGACAAGGGTCAGGGGTCAAGGAACAAGGGTCTGTTCCTATCGCTCCGCTCAAAATGACGTGGTGAGTGGTGTTCTTTGAAATTTTGGAATTATCGGGTGAATATGTGATGAGAAAAATTGCGTATTCCATAGTTTTTTTGTGTCTTTGCAGAAAGTATAAGGAGGAATAAGATATGAGTGAAGAACAGATGAAACATCAACTATCAGTATTTGATAGTATGAGTAGGACTAAAGAAGCCGCTTTTCAGAGGTTGTATGATTGTGGTATATTGAATTCAGATGGTTCAATAGCAGACAAGTATAAAGATGTGTTTGTTGAGGCATAATGAATGAGGTATATCATACACATGGTTCTTTGTATATTGGGTATCACGGATGCGAATTTTCTGTGGTAGAAAAATTGTTGATAAATCCCAATGATGTTCGTAGAAGTACCAATGAATATGATTGGTTGGGAAGTGGTTTTTATGTATGGGATGACAACTATGAACGTGCGTTGCAATGGGCAAAAGATAATAAAAAGAAAAATCCTGCAGTAGTTGGTGTTGTTTATGAATTGGGAAACTGTTTGGACTTAATGAATACCAATTGTATTAATCTAATAAAGCAGGCATATAAGGATTGTATGTCAGATTTGTTGCAAAACAACAAACCTATTCCTCAAAATAGAAACATTAAGGCAGACCCATGCAATGATAAAATTTTAAGGAGTCTTGATTGTGCAGTACTGAATTATTTAAATAAAAGGACTGATAATGCCTATAAAGAGGAGATGGTTAAAAATCACTATGCATTATTTAAGTCTTACGATACTGTGCGTGGTTGCTTTACTGAAGGTGGAAAGATTTTTGATACTGAGATTTATGAAAAGATACATATTCAGGTTTGCATTCGTAATATGAATTGCATAAAAGGATTCTTTAAACCAAGAGAGGCAATAAAATTTCCAGCATAAATAAGAATTGTTATTCAATGTTTATTTCCCGGTAATTCCAAAATTTTTGAGGTGGAGTTACCGGGATTTGTTTACCTTGTCTGTTGTGTCAAGGATTGAAATACGCACCTAAAGGTGCTATGGGACAAGGGTCAGGGGTCAAGGAACAAGGGACTGTTCCTATCATTTCGCTCAAAATGACGTGGG
>JAZLHT010000261.1:0-3375 GCA_045616965.1 Candidatus Enterocola sp. | reverse complement strand
AGCCCATCGGGTGTGACGTTCAAGTGGCAGGATGAGAGTAAGAAGCAGTTGGGAACAGGATCCACATACACATTGCCCTCAACTCCGGGCAAGGGTACCATAACGGTGGTGGCAAGCGACCCATCGGGCAAGGCTTGCGATGCGGAAAAGAATGTAACCTACAATCTGACCCCAGTGAACTCGTTCACGTTGAAGGCCGCCCCTGCGTTTGTATGCTCGGGCAATCCGGAGAGCACGATAACGGCAACGGTTACGACTGGAACAGGAACCCTCATTATATATAAAGGTGACACGGAGAAGGAGAGGTTCACGGTGACGGATGCAGACAAGGGCAAAAGCTTTGATTATAATGATACAAGCGTAGGCACGACAGCCGGCGAGGTGACCTACAAGGCGGTGTTCGGCACAGGCGACTGCAAGGACGAGCAGACCACCAAGGTGACCGTAGGCACGGAAGTGGAGATACAGATAACATCTGATGCGGAAGGCGACAGTGTTTGTGCTGTCAACACGTTCACTCTGACGGCAGGCTACACACTGAAGAGCGGTGAGACTCTGGAGTGGAGCAAGGGCGGCAGTGTTATACCTGGCGAGAGCGGCACGGTGCTTAAGAACCAGAAGATAGATGCGGACACCAAGTACACGGTAAGACTGTTGGGCAGCGGCTGCAAGGGCGAGGGCGAGATACAGATGTATGCGGACTCCCCCGTAAAACCACAGATATCGGCTAATGAGACCAATATATGCAAGGGGACCACGATAGACATAACAGACAGTGACGCCAGCAAGGCGACCAAGTACCAGTGGCAGAAGAGTGAGGACGGCGGTGTTACATGGCAGGATATGGCAGGTCAGACAGGCAAGGACATAAAGGGCTACGCCCCTGAGGAAACAGCCACGTACCGTCTGACGGTGGAGAACGGCAAGTGCAGAGAATTTAGCAACGAGGTGACCGTGACGGTCAATCCTCCGATAGACATAGTGATAACGGATCCGGAACCCATCTGCGAGGGGGGAGGGACCACCCTGACCATGAAGGTGAGCGGACAGACGCCGTCAGCCACAATAGGCTGGTATGAAGGGAAAAATAAAGTGGGAGACGGACTTACGGCAACGGTGAGTCCTACGGTGACCACCGAATATACCGCCAAAGTGGAGGACATGTGCAATGCAACCAAGACAACTACGGTCACAGTGGAGCCAAAGATAGTGCCTACGGTGAGCGAGGACAGCTACATCTGTTACGGAGACAAGGTAAAGCTGGAGGCGGGCGGCGGCAAATACTATGAGTGGAGTCCTGCGGAGACGTTGGACGACGCCACATCAAGCACGCCAACGGCATCGCCTCTGACCACTACAGAATATACGGTAAAGATCAGCACGGACTTGTGTAATGCGGAGGCTAAGACGACTGTGAACGTGAGCCCGTTGCCGGAGATAGCCAAGATGGAGCCGTACTCGATATGCGTAAGCAACCCTACGGTGACGATAGTGGCGAAGGTCAAGTGTGGCGAGATACCGTATGTATGGTATAAGGACGGCGTAGAGGTGGATAGCGGTGTAGTAGCCCCCGGTCAGACTACGTTGGAGCACACGGATAGCAGTGTAGCAAAGTCAGCCACATCTGTTAAATACAGTCTGACGATAGGCACAGGCACATGCAGCGCCACGGAGGGTACCACGGTGACGCTTACTGACTATACAAGGATACCAATATCGTCAAATGTAGCGGACGACCGTATATGTGCGGGCGACCTGTTCAATCTGACGGCATCCTACAAGTTAGTGGACAACGAGTGGCTTAAATGGGAGAAGGCAGGCGTGGAGCTGACGGAGAAGGGCACAAAACTCACAGGCGAGACCATAAACGAGAGCAGTGTATTATATAAGGTGACATTGATGGACGGCAAGTGCGACGGAGGCGGAGATATAACCATGTACGCAGACATGCCTGCAAATCCTGTGATAGACGCATCGGACAAAAACATTTGCAAGGAATCTGTAACAAACCTTACTGATGATGACACCAGTGCCGCCACCAAGTATATATGGGAGCATGACACAGGCTCGGGCTACAAGGTAATGGAGGGCAAGACAAGCAAGGACATAATGGCGTATGCCCCTGAGGAGACAGCCACGTACCGTCTGACGGTGGAGAACGGTGTATGCCGTGATACAAGCAATGTGGTTACGGTAAAGGTTAATCCACCTATAAAGTTCAAGGTAAGTGCGGATCAAAGTATCTGTAGCGGAGACAGTGCTGTTTTGAAGATGTGGGACTACCCGGTCACAGCCACGGTGGGTTGGTACATTGATGGTGATGAAAAAAATCCGATATCGGAGATCGACAAGGTGACAGTGAAGCCTACGCAGACGACAAAATATAAAGCCAAGGTTATAGACGTGTGCACTGCATCAAAGAACAGCACGGTGAATGTGGAGCCGGCGATAGAATATACAATAAGTCCGGACGGAGATATATGTGTGGGCGAGAGCAGACAGTTGGAGGTGACGGGCGGCAAGTACTACAGTTGGAGTCCTGCGTCATCGTTGGACAACGCTACATCGGCGACCCCAAAGGCGACCCCAAGGACAACCACCACATACGAGGTAGAGATATCCACGGACTTGTGTTCAACCAAAGCCAAGACGACGGTAAGGGTACATCCGTTGCCTATAATAGAGAGTATAGAGAACGGAGAGCAGGGTGAGGTGATAGTGACAGTGAAATCAGGAACGGAGCCTTACTATTACTCAACCAACGGCAAGGACTTTGTGGACAGCAATGTGTTTACCGGACTGACCATAGGCGCCCATATAATGTATGTGAAGGACAGTGCCACATGCAAGACAAATCAGATGTTTGAGGTTCCTCCTGTTCCTGTGATACCAGACGTGTTCTTCAGTCCTAACGACGACGGACTGTACGACCTGTGGACGGTGAAGAACCTGAGCTACTACTCGGAGTACAAGGTGGAGATATTTGACCGCCACGGCAAAAGACTTGTGGTGTTCAACAAGGGAGGTTACTCAGGCGAGCACAATGACAAGGATTTCATCGGGTGGGACGGAATGTATAACGGACACGAAATGCCAAGTGACGACTATTGGTATATAATAACAGTAGAAGAGATAAGAAAACAATTTAAAGGACACTTTGTTTTGAAAAGATAGTGAAAGCAAAAAGATTTTTATCAGCAATATTTATTGCTGTTTTCGGACTAGGTGCTGTTTATGCACAAGATGAATTGATTTACAGCCAATATCATTTTAACTATTATTTGGTTAATCCGGCTTTAGCCGGTGCGGAGCCGTGCCATCATCTTATGCTTTCAAACAGAATGCAGTGGGTTGGTATGAAGGATTTTCCCATGA
>JAZLHT010000260.1:0-29705 GCA_045616965.1 Candidatus Enterocola sp. | reverse complement strand
CTGGCTGTAAGTCTATAGTTTAGCACCTGTCCGTCAAAAGGGTCTATCGAGAACGAATAGCCCTTATGCTCTGTAAAATCATAGCTTTCCATATACGCTATTTCATTATCAGCAGTCTTTATTTGAACGTTTCTAAGAGATGTGGTCTCTGGCTTATAATCCACATACTTAGTCTCAAAATTCAATCTTTTAACATTACACGGGGGAATTATATAGCCACCTATAAAAAATGTAAACAATGCAATCAATCCAGCTGCCTCCATGTACGGAACAAGAAGCCTTCTGAATGAAATGCCTCCTGCAAGCATCGCTATTATCTCTGAATTAAACGCCAACTTGGACGTAATAAACATAATGGAGATAAAAGTGAACAATGGGCTGAATAGATTTATATAGTATGGAACAAAATTTATGTAATATTCAAACACCACTGTTTTAAACGACAAACCATTTGTATAAAAGTCATCCATTTTCTCAGTTATGTCTATAACTATGGCTATAGCTATAATCATAAGCAAAGAAAGCACATACGCACCCAACGATTTTTTAATAATATATCTGTCTAATATTCTGAACATGCTATCTTGTTAGTAATATTTTAACCGCTATACCAAAATCGTGTGTTGTTGTAGGATATGATGTTGAGACCAATGGCTTCCGTACTGCCAAATCGTAATATAAACGGAAATTTATTCTTTCACTAAACACATAATCGGCGGCGAACTTAAATCCTATGACCATATCTCCGGCAGTGGCTTGAGACTGTGCCAATTCTATCTTTCTTATTATAGTTTCCACATCCTTGAGTGAGAAATCGGCTCTAAGGTTCAGGTCATTTTTAACCTTTTTCTGACGATTTTTCTGTTTTATGGTAAAGTTCAAATCCGCAAATTTATACCCGATTCCTGCCACATATTCATTGTTCCAAGATTCAACAATCTGATTACTTGCAAGATTCAACCCAAGAGAGCGCCCCTTACGCCACTCCACTTTTACCGCAAATGAATTCTTCATATTTACATCCACACCGATAAGTGGGCTGAACTGCTCAGTTATGGTAACAGAACCTAAGTTAAAACGGCTTGACGGAGCCACCCCTCCAGTTTGCGAATCCTTTACATAACCAAAGGAATCACCATTAACCGGACTATAGGACTGATCTGATGTAAATGACCCTATAATGTACTTACAGTTATATGCGTGAGTAAGATTAATACTGCGAAAATGCTCCTTAACCCAAGGTATGCGGCTTAATCCGTCAAATGTAACCTGCCAGTTAGGAAGGAACGTCCAGAATTTTGGTATAAGGTTAAGGTTGACTTTATCTGCATTGCGTCCACCGTATGCCGCCATAAACGCCGGCACAAGCACATCATCGGTATTTAATCCGTAAGATGTTGACGGATTATATTTACTATTTAACCTGCCTTGAATCCTATTGCGGTATTCAAGGAACTTGTTAAACAAATCTGAGTTTAGATTTCCTGTCTTGGACATACGTGCGAAAGAGGTTCCTATAGCCACAAAACTCATAGAA
This sequence comes from Candidatus Enterocola sp., assembly GCA_045616965.1. Classification (GTDB taxonomy): domain Bacteria; phylum Bacteroidota; class Bacteroidia; order Bacteroidales; family Paludibacteraceae; genus Enterocola. The sequence continues at coordinate 28,168 of JAZLHT010000260.1, read as the reverse complement.
AAATTACCGCTTAGAGATGTTACTCTGGCACCGTCTTGGAACTGCACCTCACGATTGTTCACATATTGTCGGTCAACCGCTATGTTTATTTTAAATCCAGGGAACGGTTCCACTAAGGAAGTGGCTTTAAACGATTCTGTATGAGACATTACAGCTGCATTATAAACAGAACCGTCAGTAACAAGCCAACCATTGTTTATGGCTCTGTCAAGCATATCACCTTTTTGCACACCAAACACAAAATCCATACCAGGCGCCATTTTTCCGCCAAAACGTTCCATTCCCAGGAACGCCACGCTTGGCTTGAATCCTGGCAATACGGTTCCGTCCGTTTGAGAGTAGTTAAATGTTACGTTTCTAATCATCATACCAACTCTTGCGGAAATGTCCATAGCCAGATTCTCCTCAGTGTTCGTAGTAACCGTAACCTCCATATCCCCGTCCCGTTTTGCCTTGTATTGTATGGTGTTGTTATCAATAGTCTGATACCTCAGTTTGGTGGCGGTACCACCGTTAACAGAAGCCTCCACTATAAGGTTCGTGCTGTTAAGACGGTGTCTTATCAATACCTTTTCACCCTTTTTGAACGATACTTTCTGCTTGTATGTCTTAGCTTTTTGTGGTTGTCTCTTTTGAGCATTTTTTGAGTTGAACTTACGGTTCACCTCCTTGGCGTAACCTGATTTATTATACAACGTCTCGAAATTTATTCTACCGTCAACACCCCACGTACCCTTGCTGTTAGCGGTATTGGCTATAGTCTCGTTTCCGTATGCCCAGATATACTGTCCGTCATATTTAAGATTACCCGATAACCAATTTAGGAACGCTATCTTATTAAACGGTATGGTCCATGTAGCAGTAAACCTCTGATTATAATCCATAGGGGTGCCTAAATGCCTCAATGATGCCTTTACAGAATCTTTCCAAGCCTCATACTCATCGGGGTAAAGCTTACTATTTACACCACCTTCATTTTCTGTAATACGAGATGCCTTATTGGTGCTCAATGTAAGTTTTATATTTTTAGTTATATCCCAAGCAATATCAAAACTGTTATTCCACATAAAGTTCTTCTGGAATGTAGGGTCTAACGATTCAAAAGTATCAAAATTTCTTACCTGTTGCTCATAATAGGTTCTGGTAAAATCTGTCTTGTATGCAAAACGCTTTGGTGCGTAGTTTATGCCGAAACTTGCTATCCACTTCCAATTCTTTGAATTTCTTAGTTTCTCTATTTTTCCAAACGGCTCCCAAGGTTTAGGTGTCCAATTAAACTCGTATGAGCCAAATGCGTTGCAGTACTGCTCTATGTCCCTTACCGTATTAGGGTCTCTATACTCAGTTTGTGAATAAGATCCTCCTATTATGAAGTTGGCTGGATCCCAAGGTCTCGGACCTTTCTTGCCTGTATATCCAAACCTTATGCTTGGCACACTCAAACTCATATTTCTGGACACAGTCTGTGCCAGTTTCTTTATTGAATCCCTCATTTGAGCCGATTCAGCAAGTCTTAACGCATCTTTTAAAAGTATATCCTTGTCAAGCGGATTGTATTTAGGGTTCATTATATCGCTTGAGAGAGAGAACTTTACAGGAATTGTGGCATTCGCCACTTCCGGAATAAGTTTACCTAAATCTATTCCTGCATTTACACTATACTGATAATAATCCTCTTGACGTCGCTCCGATATACTTTGCTCAATTTGCCCGAATCCCATAGTCTCCACCCTGCCAGCCGCACTAAGCGTTATAAAATCCGATAACGCTATATCAAGATTGGCAAGTGCCGCCACACCACCTTTTTGATCAAAATCTGTAAGCAACAATTCATCAACCCAAACCTCCACACTTTGAATTACTCTTGAATTGTTTCTTAGACCTATCATAATAACTTCAACCTCGCCTAAACTTGGATTTCCTTTGATGGCTATCCTGTTATTAGGCTTATTCGGATCAACTCCGGCATACTCCGTAAGATTTGAGACAGCGGAACCTGACACGCCTTTATCCGCATTACGCTTTTTCTTCAGGTTGGTAAATAGAGATAGCGGCAAATCAAGTTTGTTATCATCGGGCCATACAATCTTACGATCTGAAGTAAGATTATTTGAATACGTCCCTGGAGGTGTCAAACTTAAAGGAATATCGTACTCGTAATAGTTGTTCTTGTAATCTGAACCCAATCTTATAAACAGACTTACATCTTGATCTTGCAACATGCTTACCTCATCCATTGCCTCCGCATGCACAAACATCTGCAAACGTCCGTACTGTCTCATGTCATATCCGCCAAGTTTCTTGTATAACGCACGGGCGTCTTTAGGGTACAGATTTTGCACACGCATTACCATAGATTGCTCATTTTCCTGACGTGCCTGTTGCTGACTTGGGTCTGTCTCCCTTGTTACGCCAGGGGGCAAAATATAATTCACAGGCCTTTTGTTTGCATTCTCCTCTATACTTACTGATGCTGATTCTATCACACCACTTGGCTCATAGTAATCCTGATTGACAGGCTGGTTGTACGCACGCCACTCTCCCTTTACCAGTTCCAAAGTGGCAAAACGAAGATTCACACTATCTGAAAAATTAGTCAGATACATACGCATAAATCTGATGGATTTGAAATTTCTTATACCACCAACAGATTTATATTTGTCACTATCCTTTAACGGTACTTTAAACTGATACCAACGTACAGAACCGGTTTGACCATTTGGAAGAGTCACCACAGATGTCACCATATCGGTAATAAAGTTCTGACCTACTTTCATATCTCCAGGCCTCAATGACACGTGATACTCAAAATATTTCTCTGTATCGGTCATTGTATTATCCTGGTTAATATCCTCAACATCGGGGTAATTAGTGGCGGACGTAGTATATTGATTACCAGATTGTACAGGAGAGTTGCCTTCTGTACCGTTATAGTGTTTGTATCGAGACAAAATAGGAGTCTTGGCATTATCAAAATCAGAACCTCTATAATGATGGAAATTGTCGCCTGCAGGGTCATTTAATATGGAAAATTGGTCTTTCTCCGCCACAGACGGGTCAAGCTTTGATTTCATATCATCGTAGAACTGCTTGTATGCCCCGAAATTTTTTTCTTGAGCAGAAGACAATCCGTTAAGTCCTAAATCCTGATATTTTCTGGTACCACTCTCATTCTCAAACGAATAATTGATTGACTGCTTTGTTGAGACCCTGCCCCAAACAGTCTCCATAACACCATTGTCAGAACCATCTCCCGGCAATCCGTTCTCATACGATTTTCTGCCGTCTTTCAGAATATCTTCAGATACATTACCTAAGTTTATGTAGAAATCACCACCGCTTGCATTTGCATCATATACAAACGGATCCATGAGCCAAAACTCCAGATATTCTATATTGTTGGTTTCAAAATCTGTAGTCTCCAACTTACGCATAATACCTCCCCACCTTGTCTCAGGCTTGGTAAGTCTTCCTTTATTGTCAAATTGCTTTGAATCTATATTGTACGGACCACGCTCCGTAGGATAGAATGCCAAGTCAAGAGTTTGTATATAAGATGACTGACCATACGATAACTCTCTATTTGGGAAAATCTCCTGCTCGGCAATTTCACGCACAAAATGGTTGGAAAGCTGCTCCTTGTCATTACGGATATGAGACGGAGTTTGGGCTGTGCTACGGTTAAACATATTGTCTATGTAGTACCATGCAAGAAGTGCCCTGTTCTTGCCATATTCTATGTTATTGCTTAAGGCTGACTCCACAAACCTTGAAGGGGTTGAAGCCAATTTCCAATTGGACGCATAACGCACATCAAATCCTATTTTTGTGGATTCAAAGTCATCAACATATACCCTACCGTTGGCACCTCGTGCAGTACCTGGTATCATGTGAGCGAACTCTGCGTTGAACGCAACCGTTGACGCCTGTTTAAGGTTTAATATCGGAATTTTATTAAGAGCGTCTGTAATGCTTTGGAACTGATTGCGATACGATGTATTCAAGCCCCAAATAGTGTTGGCTACCGGATCATCTCCATAAGCGGATTTCTCTGTAAGAGGCTTCTCACTCAAGTACATAATGGTACCGCCTACATTAAAATGATCTGTTATGGCATAGTCCAAATGAGTGCCAATAAGCGTTTTTCGTTTAAGATTAAACATTGACTGACTCTCAAGGGTAACGCTTACAGGTGTTCCAAGAGCCACGATATCCTGATTCAGAATATTTACCACACCCATCATATAATCAACCGTATAATCCACATTCTCAACAAGTTCCCTACCACCTGCCGTTACTCTTACAGAGCCTTTGGGAATGTTCATTGCGTTTAGTCTTATTTCAGAACCCGATGACGCCCTGTACTGACCACTCAAATAGTACTTGTTTTTTTCTGCAAGTTCCTGAGCCACAACCAGCGTGGAATCATATAACTCTTGGAATACGTATTTTTTTACAAGTGCAGGATCATTTCCCAATTTTGTGGCTAAATATGAGCCAAAAGGCTCCAATACAGGAAATATCACTTTACCGTTTTGCGCTATTATGGTGTAACCCTCCACAAAGTCAAAAATACCGTCACCCTTAGGCGTTTTTTGAAGATGAGAGTCCAAACGATCAAGATTCATAACCCTAAGCAACGGTTCTCGAGCGATTGGACCTTCTGACAAATAACGCAGATCTATACCTGTGGAGTCATTTCTAAACATAATGTTAAGTGTGAACTTATCCTGCTGTACCTGATACGCTCCAAGAGAGTATATATTTTTCATCATAAGGTTCCAAGTGGGAAGGTCAGGCGAACTCTCCGTTGCCTTAAGCATTTTAAGAGCCAATGGTTTTTTGGGATCCACACCTTTTGAAAGCTCACCTACAGTGTACACCTGCCCTTTAAATGTATATTGAAATGCCACAGCCAGCACCTCATCGTTATTCAGAGCGGTTTTTAGTGAGATATAACCCAATGTCTTGTTTACAGTATATTCCGACTGTTCCAACTTACGGGCACCCTCTAACTTGGCATAATCTGTACCGCTTATCATATTAAAGCCGTTCAAATAAGAATCAACGCTGTAAATATCCGGCAGCCCCCCTATAGACCTTACCACTGTTGGGTACAGTGTATTGGCGTCATTATCCGGAGCTATGGACGATCCTGTAGGTGTTATTGTGGGGTTATAAATTTTAGAAGGTTCACCCATATCCACAAAACCAACTATATTGGTTACATTGTCGTAATTCACCGAATTTTTGTTTGTAACCCACACTTCTATCTCCCCTATTGTAACACCACTTGATATATTGGGCAGATCAGACATCCACTTGTCGTAATTATCACGAAAGTATTGGGAGAGGAAATAGTGGCGGTTTTCATCATAGGCGTCCGCCTTAATCTCATATTTGGTGGTTTGAGCGCCATTGGTATTGATAGTCTTTCCGTCACTCTCTTGTTGGGATATAACTGCACCTATGCTTAATTTGCCAAACTGCAAATCAGTTTTGAAACCAAAAAGAGATGTATTTCCTGTAATCAGAGAACCGGATAGAGGCATGCTTACATTACCAGCCTCTATTTTCTTTATAATATCATCCTCCTTACCCTCGTACTGTATTTTAAGCATAGACTGATCGTACGAAAAAGTAGCTTCTGTATTATAGTTTAAACCGAATTTAAGTTTATCACCCACAGAACCGTCAACACCCAATTGAATCTTCTCATCAAAATCGAACGTGGGTGCCGGTTTTTGAGAACGCTCACTAAGTGAAGGGTCTTTTATGCGCTTTATATTCAGTCCAAAATCCAACTCTGCAGAACCTTGTAGTTTAAGTTGCACCCCTCCGGGTCCAAAAACCCTGTCGGCAGGTCCTATGTCAAACTTCATATCTGTAAATGAGATTTCGTGCTTACCTTTCTTGGCCTCGGCATTCTTATTTTTATAATATTCACGCATGGATTGGCGTGCCATGTAGTCTGAATACTCATTGCTTTGCAAATAGAAAGGCACTCCTATAGGATCTTCACCAACCTTGGTGTTATAGTAATACCCACCCGATGCAGGGTCGTACTGAACCTCCGTTTTGATATTGTCAGGGTTCTGTAGATCTGTCATGCCCTTGGCATCAAGGTCTGAAGCGGACTCCGGATAAACAGGTCTTGATTTATAGTGGACTGTAGAGGTGTCGGCACCTGCCGCAGCCACAGAATCTGCGTTTTGGGAATAGGCACACACAGCCAATACTAATAACAGCAAGGCCATTGCCAATTTTAGATTTAATATACTACCAAATCCTTTGAACACTTTTACATCATTTTTAGTGATTGCTTTATTATCTGCTCCACACTCAGTGACGGAGAGTCTGTGCATATTTTCTGCACAGTCTTGCGTACTGCGGCTGGTGTAAAACCAAGCATTACTAATGCCTGTACAGCCTCTTCGGCCACGGCAGATGCACCAGATGCCTTAGATTGACCTGCAACTGTGCCGGCATCTATACCTGCTACCTTATCTTTAAGGTCTATAATTATTCTTTGGGCGGTCTTCAATCCTATTCCCTTAATGCCCTTTAGCAGTATTTCATTACCAAGCAACACCGCATCACGCAGCTCTGCAGTACTTACAGACGACAATATCATACGGGCGGTACCTGCACCGACCCCAGATACAGATATAAGCAAGAGAAACATCTGACGTTCCTCTTTGGTAGCAAAACCATATAGGGTGTAAGCGTCTTCTCTTATCGCCTCGTAAACATATAATTTAGCACTTTGCTTGCCTTCAAGTGCCGTATATGTGCTTAGTGTAATGTTAACGCCATACCCCACTCCGTTAGCCTCCACCACAGCAAGTGTGGGAGACAGTTCCGCAATATTGCCTGAAATATACTCTATCATAATACTATATTATTGTTCCCTGACCCTTGTCCCTTGACCCTTTTGTGTAAAGTTTGCAAATTTACGCAAAAAACCTCAATAATAACGAATTTACACCTAATATATTGCGCACGCGAGGCTTTTTTATACAAAAAATATCCCGATGCCGGGTTTTCCTCAACATCGGGATAAAAAGTTATAGTTAATTAATTTAAAATTTGTAACGTACACCTAAACAGAGAGCACCTGCATAAAGACCTGTAAGGTTATATGCAACTGCAGAAACATGTGTCTTCTCATCAATTCCAATCTCAGGTATACTTATATTACGACTATATGCACTAAATGCAGGACCTATAACCGGTCTCCAGTCAAATGAAAGCTGAAGTGGGAACCAGAAGTTATACTCTACACCTATACGCCCGGCTACACCCACAGAACCCCAATGACTACCTTTTCCGCCACCTACATTTGTAGTATGCATATATGCAACATCGGCACCTACACCGGCATACCAGTTCCAAGAACCTTTATGGCTCCAAGGTATCATTACACCACCCGGGTTAATCCAATCGTAAGTGGCGGCAGCCTCAACACCTATCATGCCTGCATCACCTGTACCATTTGTATGGTCTTTAAATGTCTCGCCGTCTATTTTTGTTGTTGTAGTTAAAGATGCAATAGTCATATTAGGATAAATCATACCGAAGTCAACACTTACCATGTTAGACTCGCCAAGAGAGTGTTGGTAAGAAGCCTCAAGACCACTACCTACTCTAAGACCTACAGCACGTGGCTGCGCAAATGCAGCAGTTGCTCCAAGCAACAATGCTACTACAAGAAGTAAATTTTTTTTCATGATTGTAAAAATTAAAATAGTTTAAAAATATCAAGAAATGTTAATTTTTTTAAGATTTCGCAATGCAAAGGTACATAGTTTTTCTAAAATCCGATTGAAAAAAGTAAAAAAAATTGCAATTTATTGATAATATGTTACAAAATAGTTAAATTTGTTCCCTGTCCCTTGACCCCTGATCCTTGACCCTTGACCCTTGACCCTATGAAGTACATCGGAGCCCATATTAGTGCAGGTGGCGGTGTGGAGAACGCCCCACTTAATGCAAATGCAATAGGAGCAACTGCGTTTGCCCTCTTTACAAAGAATCAGAAGCAGTGGTTTGCACCTGATTTAAGTGATAAAAGTATCTCTCTGTTCCGTCAGAGGTGTGATGAGTTTGGCTATAAGCCTTGCTCCATTCTTGCTCACGACAGTTATCTTATAAACCTTGGACACCCTGATAATGAGAGTCTTGCAAAATCAAGAGACTCTTTTATAAAGGAGATGGCACGCTGTCAGGCATTAGGGCTTGACCGCCTTAATTTCCACCCGGGAAGCCATTTGCGTGAGATTTCTGAAACAGAGTGCATAAGACGTATATCGGAGTCCATAAATATGGCTCTTGACAAGACCGCAGGGGTTATTGCCGTTATAGAGAACACCGCAGGGCAAGGTTCCAACATAGGCTACAGGTTTGAGCATATAGCAGAGATTATAGATGGCGTGGAGGATAAGAGCAGGGTTGGATTCTGCATAGACACCTGCCATGCGTTTGCATCGGGGTATGATTTAAGACCCGATGTACAAGCAGATTTATTCCAAACAGAAACGGCAGGTTATGAATCTGTTATGGCTGCCGCCGATAAAATAATAGGATTACAATACCTAAAGGGAATGCACCTTAACGATGCCAAAAAACCGCTTGGCAGCAAGGTGGATAGGCACGATAGTATAGGAAAAGGGGAAATAGGGATTGCACTTTTTAAAGCCATAATGCAAGACAGACGCACTGACGGCATTCCGCTTATTCTTGAGACCCCCGATGAGACCTTATGGGCAGATGAAATTACTCTGCTGAAAAAGTTTTGCGTTGAAGCACAAAATTAGAGCCCAAGTATTTCTGCTTTACAATAGGATTCACTGCAAGTTCCTCAGCCCTGCCTTGGAACATGATTCTACCCTCAAACAGCATGTATGCACGGTCTGTAATGCTTAGTGTCTCATGCACATTGTGATCTGTAATAAGAATACCTATATTCTTGTATTTAAGCTTATAGACTATACTTTGAATATCCTCCACAGCAATAGGGTCAACACCTGCAAACGGCTCATCAAGCATTATGAATTTAGGCTCTATGGCAAGACATCGGGCTATCTCACACCTACGTCTCTCTCCACCCGATAATCTGTCACCAAAATTTTTCCTTACCTTCTGCAAGTGAAACTCCGCTATAAGGCTTTCAAGTTTCTCTTTCTGATATTCCTTGGTAAAGTTGGTCATTTCAAGAACTGCACGTATATTATCCTCAACGGTAAGTTGTCTGAACACAGAAGCTTCCTGAGCCAAATAACCTATACCCGCTCTTGCTCTCTGATATACGGGGAATTTGGATATATCCAAATCATTAAGAAAAATCTTACCATCGTTAGGCTTAACCAAACCTGTGGTCATATAAAAGGTGGTGGTCTTGCCGGCTCCGTTAGGACCAAGCAAACCAACTATTTCACCCTGTCTTACCTCAATTGACACATCATTTACAACAGTACGCTTGCCATACTGCTTTACCAGATGCTCTGTACGCAATATCAAATCTTCAGATGATCCCATCAAATAAAATCACTATTGTTTTCAAGATTGGAGACATCATTAACAAACTTGCGGATTTGCTGCTCATCTTTCTTACGGCAAACAAGCAGTGCATTTGCAGTCTCCACCACAATATAATCCTTAAGACCTTGAAGTACAGCGACTTTCCCCTTAGGAAGAACCACCACATTGTCTTCACATTCGTAGAGCAGTGCTGTTCCTTTTACAGTGGCATTGCCAGACTCGTCTTTGGCTGAAATATCATATAATGAACCCCATGTACCCAAATCAGACCAGCCATAGTCACCACACAGAACAAATACATCTTCCGCCTTTTCCATAACGCCATAGTCAATAGATATATTCTGGCACGATGGGAAATATCTGTCAATATATGTCTGCTCTGAGTCCGTACCCATTAACGGAGCACCCTCCTCAAACACCGCTGAAATCTCCGGCAATAATTTCTTAAACGCAGCCCTTATGGTCTTAACGCTCCACATAAACACCCCTGCGTTCCAAAAGAACTCCCCACTCTCCAAGAACACCTTAGCCATCTCTAAATTAGGTTTCTCCGTAAAAGTCTTAACCTTCTTAAAGCCGTCTCCAAAATCCTTTCCAGCCTGAATATACCCATATCCTGTCTCAGGTCTGTTAGGGGTGATACCAAGAGTAAGCATTCTGTCATTACCCGATACAAACTCAAGCCCGCTTGATATGGCACTTAAAAACTCCTCCTCTTTAGTTATAAGATGGTCACTTGGAGCCACCACCATAACGGCATTCTTATCTATGGCATGGATTCTTGCTGCCGCATACGCTATACACGGTGCCGTGTTACGCCTTGCCGGCTCCAATAGTACCTGCTTGGCGTTTATAACAGGTATCTGCTCCAATATCAATGACTTGTACGCCTTGTTAGAAACTATAAAGATATTCTCAGGCGGCATTATCTTTGCAAAACGGTCAAACGTCATCTGCAAAAGAGAACGCCCCGTTCCCATAAAATCAAGGAACTGTTTAGGACGGTCATTGCGGCTGTAGGGCCAGAAACGGCTGCCTACCCCGCCCGCCATTATTACACAAAAATTATTACTGTTCATACACATTCCCTGTCATATTGTTCATACTCACTTCCCGTCATTTTGAGCGTAGCGAAAAATCTCCACTTCGCCCTGCAAAGTTATAAAAAAAATTTTTATTATTAAAAAAAATGCCTTACCTTTGCATCGGTTTTTTAAAACAACCGTAAGCCCAGGTGGCGGAATTGGTAGACGCGCTGGTCTCAAACACCAGTGGATTCACCTCCATACCGGTTCGATCCCGGTCCTGGGCACGAAAAAGGGGGAAACATTAGTTTCCCCCTTTTTTGTGCCCTTTTCCTTCTTTTTAACGGGGAGTACTATTTTTTAGGATAAACTTCATTACCTTCAAAGAATGTGTATAGAACTTGTACGTTCTTGAGCATTTGCACATCGCAGGTCAATATATTCTTGTCTAAAATTACAAAATCTGCGTATTTACCTTCCTTGATGCTGCCACGTTCCTTCTCCAAATGCAACTCCCAAGCCCCATTGTAAGTTGCGGCTTGCAGGAATTGGTAACGGTTAATGAGTTCATCCTTATCCCAAGTGTAAGAACTTGGCTCATACGCACCGGTTAGGGAAACCTGCATACAATAGAAAGGGTAATTAATACCATTATCAGCAGGAGTATCAGTACACTGACTGACTAATATGCCGTTGTCAAAGAATGATTTCATAGGATATGCCTTAGTATCATACGGAGCAGGCATGGTTTCAGCAAACCTTTTGGGAGCCGCTTCCGTAAAGCAATGCCAGTTCATATTGGACGTAACCGCAATATCGTTTTGCTTTATTAAAGCATAATCTTCAGCAATTACATTACGCAGGTGGCAGATGCTGTTTCTCATCTCCTTTTTGCCATTGGTACTGTAAGCCAGCACACAGCGGTGAACGGCTCCATCTCCCATAGCGTGGGTATGCACTGAAAGATTAGCGTCATTTGCTAACTTCACAATTCTATCAGTGGCCTCCTGACTCCATAGTGCGGTGCCATGACCGGAGAAAACACTGTCCTTCACGCCTCCGCCATTATATTTACCTATCAAGAATCCGGTACCCATCTCCACACATCCGTCCATAAATAGTTTTATGTAGTCAGGATGAACGTGCTTTGATTGGTATTTTTGCTGTACAAGTGCCGCTTTTTGCACATAGCAGAACGGGTCATTATTGTTGTACCACGGCTCAATTTCGTATGTGACAGAGACATTCAGGTGCAAACTGTTACTGGCGTCAAGTTCGGTCAACGCTTGGATCAATGACACATCATCCGCACCATAATAGTTGCCCCATCCCTCAATGATATTTGTGATACCTACAGACAGCAGATATTCCTGCATTTTGCCGATACCATTTAAGACTTGAGTGGAGGTAGGGTGCATCTTGTTGTTAAGACCTGGCCCCTGAAGCAGGGATATAGCACGTTCTGCAAACACACCATTCAGCTCATTATTATCGTCACGATACATAAATCCACCTGCCACTTGTGTACGCTTTTCTCTGCCGTCCTCATATAAGATGCCTGCATTTATCATACAACGGGTATTCACAAGCGTGCTATGGTGGTCATAACCTGTAAGGTAAATAGGAATGTCAGTAGTTATGGCGTCCAAGTCCTTTCTATGGCGTTGGTCTTTACCGTCTTTTTCCATCTTAACAGGGTCATATCCTTCACCATAGACATAGTCTAATTGCCTACCCTCTTTTTTGGCTGTCTCCACAAAATTCCGCACCATAGCAATAACCTGTTCATAATTCTGTAGTTCATCAAACTGGAGAGTACTCTCCTTCATTTGCTCATTAACGTATTTCAGCAGATAGTGGGCGTGTCCGTCTGTCATACCCGGAATTATGATACCGTCACTATTTCTCCGGTCAATGATGCGACTGTTATCAGTTTTCAACTTCTCCGCCTCCTCTACAGTTCCAACATATAGGAACTTGCCATCCTTGATGACCATTGCCTTAGCCATTTTATAGTAGTCTGGCGAATCAGGGGCTTTAGTGGAATCTATCTCGGCAGTGTAAATATCACCGTAAACTATAATATCCTCACTCTCTTGTGGTTGTAACTCTGATTTCTTTTTACAGCCAGTCAATACAATAGCGACTACAGCCACTAACATTAAAAATAGTTTTCTCATTTGTATTTTTTTAGATTGATTAGTCAATTGGTTTTGGCTACAAAGTTATGTAAATTTTTTGTATCATAATTATCATTATACAAAAACGTGCCCTGACACTTGACGGCGATGGTTATTATTTATATCTTTGCAGTATTAATCAAAACCGTATATTTTACTATGAGATACGCTGTAATAGGAACAGGGGCAATGGGAGGTCTGTTTGGAGGCATGCTTGCCCACGCAGGATTTGATGTGCATTTCCTATTCCGCTCAGACTACAATGATGTTAAAGAGAAGGGCTTTACTGTTAACTCCATTCTTGGAGACTTTACATTAAACAATGTGAATGCCTACAACTCTACAGAAGATATGCCACTGTGCGATGTCATATTAGTGTGCATAAAAACCATTTATGAAGATAAAATTCCTGCTCTTATAAAACCCATTCTTAAACCGGACAGTTTTGTAATACTTATACAGAACGGCATAAATATGGAGAAATTTGTATGTGAGCAGCTTCCTGACAGTGTGGGTATAGCAGGCGGTATGGTTATGGCATCTGTTACTAAAACCGCACCAGGAGAGATAACACACACTAATTTCGGCACTATCACTGTAGGCTTATATCGGGGTAACGACGATATACTCAAAGCATTCTGCAACGATATAAACACCACGGGGCTAAAGGCAGTACACTCCACGGATTACACCACAGAGAGGTGGCGAAAACTTGTTTGGAATATGCCTTTTAACGGACTATCCGTTGCCTTAGATGCATCTACAAAAGAGATTATGGATAATCCTGAATCAAGGCGTCTGGCATATAACATTATGCTTGAAGTGGTTAAGGCGGCACAGGCAAACGGTGCCAAACTTACTGCCTCATACGCAGATGAGATGATGAAAGCCACAGACGGCATGATACCATATAAGCCCAGCATGTATGTGGATTATGCTCACCACCGCCCTATGGAGATACAATACATCTACACAGAGGTTATTAAATCTGCAAAATCAAAAGGAGTAGCAGTACCCAACATTGAGGCGTTGGAAAACAGACTACTCCTAATAGACCGAAACTCAAGATTTGCCTAACCTCTTTCTGACTAATTGTCACTCATATATTTGACACGTGACGGATCCTTATATAATATCCAAAATTTGTCTGTTCTTGTAGCAAGACGGTATTTACCTTTGTTGTAATCCTTATACAAAGATTCATTAGGGTTAAAGAAATTCTTTACAAATTTTTGTAAGGCAAGACGGGCTCCAAACCTTGCACTTATAAAGTCAGTTCTACCCTCAATAAGAATAAAATCAGCCTTCATTGCACCACTCAAATCTTCATAAACACATTCCGCACCCCTTGTCTGAGTTTGGCAAGTCCACCAACCTATTCTTGCACAATATCTATTCTGTATCATCAATTTTCTGGCATCTACAACATGATACCACCTGGTAGCACCTATTCCACTAAACAACCCGTTTGTAGTAAAATGGTGCTCTATCGGGAAATTATTATCAGTTAAAAGTTTTTCTATATCACCTAATCTACCACTCCAATTAGGACTCCAATGAGTTCCTTCATACGCCAGGTTAATACCTTCGTTTGGCCACAACTCATGTGTGAAATATGCAATCATACTACCATTGTAAGATGAAACAATGCCATTATCACGCCGTTCTGATGTTACTGCAGAGAGATGATTGGTATTATAAAAGCCATATATAATTTGAAATGGAGGCACATTATCCTTGCTGTATCCTTTTGCTTTCAAAATGTTATGTACATGCCGCATCAAAGCATCAGCACAGTGATAGCTCTTCATATCCAGCATAATTATATTTATTTTGTTACTTGTCAAAACCTTATCCTCTAAATACTCTTTAAGACTACGATACCAGTCTCTAGGATCTTTAATACCTGCATTTTTACTTTTCCTGGCAGATTCGTTATAGTACCAATATTCTGTTCCACTACGACCATGGTCAACACTCCAGTCATTTTCCTTATTCGCCTTATTAGTCCACAAATCAATCTCTACTCCGTTGGCCCCATCTTCCATTGCATTATCAAAACATCTGTATGAATTGGAAGCATGTTGCACAACCCATATAGGGCGACGTGTTTCCTGTGCAGTTATATTTAAAGCCCATAAAAGGCCTACTACTAAAATGAGTAAATTTACAAAAATTCTTTTCATACGTCTAATTATTTAAGGTAATTTCTATTTATTGGTTAACTCTTTTTAAATAGACTGGATCTGCATCGTCTGAGTATTGCAATTCCAATGTTCGGTTGTACATGCTGTAAGAAAAATCAGGCCACTCAACGTCTTTTCCATAATCTTCCGCATCCTCTTCGTTTATCATATAAAGTTTGCCTGAGTCATCAATACGCCACAATATAGGAAATGACAATTCACCTTCCTCAAAAGTAAAAGTATTTGTTCCGGTACCATTTTCCAAGAACTTACACTCCAATTGACATGGACTTTCAAATTCTCCATCTGTGACTGTACCTAACCAAGTGCCTACGATACTGCCATCGGTGGAAGGATCAGATCCAGACTTTTCTTTACATCCGCTGTTCAAGAGAACAAGCACCACCATAACGGATACCGTCAGTGCGGACATAGTGCCTTTAAATAAACTTTTAATGTTCATAATTAGATAATTTTGGGTTATGTTAATAATGTTTTTTACATCCCTGCCATAAGGTCTACTTCAAATTTAGTCACATATTCCACCTAATTTGTACTGATATGCGTTGCAGATGTATGAAAAATTTTTTTTATCGCAGTTAGTTTTTAAGAATTTTCTTAAGAAAATCTACTGGATTTATCCCAAAAACATTGCGGAGTTTACAGCATGGATATTGTCTGTGAAATTTTGTGTTATAGGGTCTTCGCTTAAAACAAAAGCCTTGATTAACGGTTTGTCCAAAATGTCTTGCACCGGTAAAGACCAGAATTCTGCCTAACTTTCCATCTTTAAGTCCGGATATTGTCTCTATTAACTGTCTTCTTTTTTCCATATCAATAAACTTAATGATGCAAGTATAGTGCAAAAACTCTATAATTCCAAATTTTCGGTGTAAATTAGTATATAAAGTTCTATATTTTCGGTGTAATTAAGCAAACAACGACACGCTTGCTGCTATGCTTGCGTAGCGTTCAAAATAACGGGAAGAGATTTTTGCTACGCATTAAATAAATCATCCAATGTAACTTGTGATTGTACTATACCACTATACATATTAGTCTTAACACCAAATGTTGTTATCATTGTAAACTGTAGATTCTTGGTTTTTGGAATGTTTCCCTGTAAAACAGACATTCTATGCCTGATAACCGCATCGTAAGCCTTATCTATTTCAAAAACATCACTGCAAAATTTTATCTCACAAAGATTAATCACCCTATCCTTGCGGTCTATTATCAAGTCACATTGAGTACCATTATGTGCTTCATCACCACGCAATGTGTATGGAGCCTCTGTTGATACGATTCCCCCTATTTGCAACGCTTTCTTAATCTTGTCTATATGTGCAAAACATATCTCTTCAAACGCAATTCCACACCAACTGTTTACCATTGGCGTATTGATGTTACGCTGCCAAAAAGTAGAATCCGTTATCTGATTTTTCTCTTTATAGTGTATATACGCACGACAAAATGAGTCTGACAAACAATAAAGAGTTTCATATTTTTTAGAATCGTATGGCTTATATTGCCTAATAAAATCACTCTCCTGTAATGCAGAAAGTAATTTTGTAAGAGTTCCGCCACTCCCAATCTTTAAATGTTTTGCAATCTCTGCTCTACTATAACCACAACGCTTTGAATATAAAAACCTTACGATTTTCATATAGATGTCATGATTCTTAAATAAGGAAGAAAAAAGTTTGTCAAACTCTAATGACAGTTTAGCATTTTTTGCAAATAGTATATTATCAACATTTTGTGCAAAACTAAGACCTGTCTGAAAATAGTTTAAATAATATGGTATGCCTCCAAAGAACATATATGTTTGTACTATATCATAACGGCTGAGCGTAATGTTCTTGGATTTTAGAAAAAGTTCACATTCATTAAGTGTGAATGGGGATAACTTTATTTCCCAAGTCAATCTGCCGTACAAACCTCCCTTGTTATTAATTAAATTTTTAATCATCCACGACGATGCACTACCACATACAATAAACATGATATTATCCCTACCTGCCGCCCATCCATTCCAAAATGCCTCTATAGCCACCATAAAGTCAGAGCCATCAGTATCAAGCCACGGCAACTCATCTATAAACAGAACCTGTCTGCCTATATGATTTGACTTTGCCAAGCAATCCTCTAAAATATACATGGCATCCATCCATGTTTTTGGCATTGATATGGAACTATCCGGAAAGTATTGGGTAAGGGTATGATAAAAATGTTTAAGTTGGTCCTTTGTAGTGGCAGGTTTATCTCCATATATAGAAAGTCCTGTATGATAAAAAGAGAAACAATCCTTAAAGGTTTCCCTAATAAGGTAAGTTTTCCCAACTCTGCGTCTGCCATATACTGCTACAAATTCAGACTTACTACTGTTATATAAATCAAGTAGTTCTTTTTTTTCTTTCTCTCTGCCTATTATTACACTCATAAACCAATTGATATTTTTATGCAAAGAAACAAATTTATTTTGTAAATAGCAAAAATTCAAGCCAAATTTTATGAATTATATTAAATTCGGCTGATTTTATGGTCTGATTACAGCCAAATTTTAATAAAAGCAGTAGATTTGGATTATAATGCCACGCTTGCTTTTTTAGATTTGCACGCGTAACGCTCCCTTTATAACCTCTATATCGTATGGGGCGGAGCCTATAATCTCTCCGTCTATCTCGCAGATAGTTTCTATAGGGGCTTCCATACGCAGATGAGAGGTGCGGAAATATATCATGTGTGGGTTCTTATAACTCTTAATTGTACCTGAATATAAACGCCTTACATTCTGAATTACGGCAAACTTGGATACATCGCCAAACACAGACACATCAAAAAGTCCGTCATCTATTACGGCATCGGGGGTCTGTAACATGGCACCACCTGTATAGCGGCCGTTACCCACGCTTACAGAGAGCGTATGCTCCGTAAACTCCCCGTTATCATGCTTATAGGTGTAGTCTATTTTTTTAGTGGAGAACAGACATTTAAGCAGACTGCTAAGATATACGGTCTTACTACCACGCTGCTTGGCAGTCATGGTTTTGGTAGCCTCTATAATGTTGGCATCGTAGCCAAAACCAGCCGCATTCATAAAATACTTACGTCTATGCTCACCATCTTGGTAGTAATGTATAAGCCCCACATCCTGCGTGCGAATCTTGCCAAAAAGCACACCCTTTACAGCCATATTAAGGTCACTGCTTTGCCCATAATATCTAACCCAGTCATTACCCGTTCCGTAAGATATGGCACTAAGCAGCAGTTCATCATAATCCACGTAGTTCTGCATCATCATACCGTTAACTATCTCACTTATGGTACCGTCTCCCCCGATGCCCACAAAGTGACGATACCCCTCCTTTATACAATCCTGAACCTTACGGGTGGCATCACCGGCACACTTGGTTTTGTAGTAATTGAATTCACGGTTATTCTTATCTAGAATCACTGCCACATCCTCCCAAACAGACTCCTTAAAACCGCCGGCTTTGGGGTTTATGATGAACATCAAAACATCTTTTTTCATAATTCACACATTGAGGCTACAAATATAGAAAAAAAGTACGATTAACTAAAGTTTTTCAACCATATTTATAGAGTTACTATCTTTACTCGTGGCTGCACCACTCGTGAAGATAGGCTGCACCTTAACAAAACCAAAAAATGTTTCACATTTTTTGGTTTTGTTTTCGGTTTGCACTATCTTTGTAGTCAAAATTTATCCAATAGTATTGGATAGAGTATGTGAATTTTATACAATTTGATTGAAAAAAATGGATAAGGAACTATTAAAATCTGTACTAAAGGATCAAAAAAATGACGTGCAGAATTATCAGATTATGGCTCGCCCAGCATATCAAACCGGTGATGACATGAACTATGCCTTTGTAGGGGTGCGTCGTGCCGGTAAGTCCTACGTCTTGTATCAACATATACGTAATTTAATAGAACAGCAAGTATCGTGGAGTGATATACTCTATTTAGATTTTGAGGATAATAGATTCGATACATTTCATTCGGAAGATTTTAGTAAACTCATAGAATGTCATATTGAGATGTACGGACAAGAGCCGCACTATATTTTCTTAGATGAGGTACAAAACATTCCCTTATGGGAGAAATTTGCACGGCGATTGGCTGATACAAAACATCGGGTCTATATTACGGGTAGTAATGCCAAAATGCTTAGCAGTGAATTTTTGACAACTTTAGGTGGACGATATTTGGAAAAAGATGTCTATCCGTATAGTTTCAGGGAATATATTTTTGCCAAAAATCTGACTTACAATACACTGACACAATATGACACTAAAGAGTCGTCTCTAATACGTAAAGCGTATAACGATTATCTACATGATGGGGGATTGCCGGAGACTGTATCGTTAGATGTGAAGAGGGCTTACTTGAACAGCACGTTCCAGAAAATATATTTAAGTGATATTGCATCGCGCAATAATATCAGTAATATTCCTGCTTTACGGTTGATGATTAAGAAATTGGCTGAAAGTGTGAGACAACCTATTTCATATAATCGTTTGGCTAATATTCTATCTACATTGGGAGAGAAAATGAGCACCACAACCATTGTCAGTTATGTTAATCACACTGAGGAAGCATGGCTGGTGTTGCGTCTAAGAAATATTGCTGCCGCTCTCAGTGAGAAGGAGAGTGTTTGCAAGTATTACTTTGTGGATAACGGAATACTTAATCTGTTTCTGTTGAATGGAGAGACTGCATTGTTGGAAAATATGGTTGCCTTGCAACTCTTTCGTCTATTTGGACATGATAAGGATAACGACACCGTCTATTTCTATAACAGCAATGGTTATGAAGTTGATTTTTACATCCCCGAACAAAAATGGGCAATACAAGTATGTTATTCCATCCATAACGAAGACACTCTTAAACGAGAAAAAACAGCACTTACTAAGTTGTATAAGGCTATAGAATGTGAGCGTAGGACCATCTTTACCTTTGATGAGGAGGCATCTATTCAAGATGATTTTGGTACAATAGAGGTCATTCCCGTTTGGAAATGGCTGCTATACGCCACACAAGCATAGCAGCAAGCGTGGCGTTTTTTTCAAAAATATCTGATATTTTTTGGTTTTTTGCTCTCACTTATGTACTTTTGCAAAAAATTTTGGTGTCCGCTTTTATTACACAGATAAGCGACTAAAAGGGAATCAGGTGAAAGTCCTGAACAGTCCCGCTGCTGTAAGGCTTAACCCGTAAGGGTTCAAAACTCCACTCACCACACTTGCCACTGAGCGTATCGCTTGGGAAGGCTAAAGTAGAGAAGCCAAGTCAGAAGACCTGCCAAAATCTTACATATTTTGTTTAACGTCCCCGTGGAATGGGACACAGACAGAGAGGCTCCTGAACATCCTCATTACCATTATGAAAGCAAACAGACTTTCTATTTTTGCGTTTTTGGCACTAACTGTGCTTAGTTTGGCATCGTGTAAAAAAGACGAGCCTACAAATTCTAAAGATACTGTTCTTACAACAGGCTTTTACATTCTTAATCAGGGTAATATGGGCACAAACAAAGCATCGCTTGACTGCTTTGATTACCTTAACGGCACCTACAAGAACGATGTTTTTGACAAGTCAGTAACCCTTGGGCTTGGAGACGTAGGCAACGATGCCAAAATTTACGGAGGCAAGTTGTATATTACAGTTAATGGTTCCAATTTAGTGGAGGTAGCGGACGCCTCCACCGCCAAACACTTGGCTTCCATTACAATAAACAGTTGCCGATACATTAATTTCTACAACGGCAAGGTGTATGTAACCTCTTACAATGGCTTTAATAACGGTTATGTATCTGAGATAGACACCACAAACCTTACCATTACCCGTAAGTGTACAGTTGGCGTATGCCCTGAGGAGATGGCGTTTGTAGGCACTAAAATGTATGTGGCTAATGTGGGGGATTATAACAATGGATACAGCAAGGAACTGACCGTTATTGATATGAACACCTTTCAAGTTTCCGAGCAAATAGATGTGGCACTGAACATGTCAAAGGTACGCCCCACTGCTGATGGTAAGTTACTTATCAACTCTCTTGGCAATTACTATGATGTGCCTGGACGTTTGATCGTCTTTGACCCGATATCAGAAACAGTGGTCAAGAGTTTTGACATTCCTGTATCGGGATTGGATATTCATAATGGTAAATGTTACTGTTTTTCACAAGAGTTTGACGAGTCTTGGAACACCACCTACAAGTTCTACACCATAGATTTGGCAACATACACTATAGGAGAATCCCCTATTACAGACGGAACAGAAAAAGAGATGCAAAACCCAAGTAATATTGCCATAGATTCCAGGAACGGCAATCTCTACGTATGTGATGCGGCAGACTACGTAACACCGGGCAGCGTTATCTGCTATAGCCCCGATGGCAGAAAGCAATGGAGAAAAACTGCCGGAGATATACCGTATGCCATAACCTTTAAATAGGGACAAGGAACAAGGGACAAGGAACAAGGCCTTGACCCCTGACCCTTGACCCCTGACCCTTATTTGTTATGCACCGCAGAATACTCATATTACTGTTGTTCTTAGTTTCCCCACTAACATTGTTGGGTGCAGAGCTTGACACCACCAAAGTGTATGCACTTAAGGAGGTGTGTTTCTCTCCAAAGAGAATACGCCGCGATATAGTACCGTTTCAGCGTATGGATTCAGCGGTAATAGAGAACCTTGGCTGTCAGAGTGTGGCTGATGCCATAAGGTTTTTCTCAGGGGTGCAGATTAAGGACTACGGTGGCGTAGGCGGATTAAAGACCATAAATGTACGCTCTATGGGAACCAACCAGATGGGCGTGTTCTACGATGGCTTGCAACTTGGCAACGCCCAAAACGGACAAATTGACTTAGGCAGGTTCTCACTTGATAACATAGAGGCTATAGACCTTTACAACGGACAAAAAGGAGACGGCTTGCAGTGTGCAAAAGACTACGGAGCGGCTGGAACCATATACATAACCACTAAAAAACCATCGTTCAGCAACGGCAAAAACTATACTGTTGACGTTAAGATGAAGGCAGGCAGTTTTGCCCTTGCAAACCCAAGCATCACCTACAGCCAAAAGTTAGGTAAGTCTGTAATACTTACACTCAGTGCAGAATACACCTATTCCAACGGCAAATATAAATTCCGTTACAAGAAAACCGCCCCTGATGGCACCACCCTATACGATACCACAGCCGTAAGGCAAAATGCAGACATACAATCTGTCAGGACAGAGGCGGCACTGTTTGGCACAGTAAAAAACGGAGAGTGGAGTGCAAAAGTATATAACTACTACTCTGACAGAGGGTTACCAGGCTATATAGCCCGTAATGTGTTCTCACACCCGCAACGCCAGTGGGACAATAATCTCTTTATTCAGGCTTCATACAAGCAAAACTACATTGACGGCAAGTTAGGCTTTCAGGCAAAGGCAAAATATGCCTACGACTACACCCGCTATCTTGACCCTGACACCACTCACTTTACCGTAGATAACTCATACAGGCAGCAGGAGGCGTACATATCGGGGGCATTGAATTACAAGATATTCAGTTGGTGGGACGTATCGCTTGCCGCAGATTTCCAGTATAATTACCTTAACTCTGACATTAAAAACTTTGCATTCCCTACCCGATACACAGAATTAGTGGCGCTTGCCACCACATTCCGCCACCCTAACGTAAGGTTTCAGGCAAGCGTTCTTGGTAATTTTGTACAGGATAATGTAAAAAACGGCACCGCATCCAAGCCATACAATGTATTCACACCTACGGCTATGCTCACCATAAGACCTGCCAAAAATGTTGCTTTTGATATACGTGCATTCTACAAAAGGGCTTTCCGTATGCCTACATTCAATGATTTGTACTATGCCATAGTAGGCAGTCCCTCATTAAATCCTGAGTATGTGAACCAATATGATGTAGGGTTCTCTTACCAATACTCTAAACCAAATGCCGTATTCTGTAATTTTGCCGTACAAGTGGACGGCTACCACAATTCTGTAAAAGACAAGATAGTTGCCATACCAGCCGCCAATCCGTTCCGTTGGCAGATGAAAAACTATGGCAAGGTAAGCATTACGGGAGTTGATGCCTCTATAGATATGGGGCTTCAGTGGAGCAAGTATTGGACATCGGGGTTAAGGCTTGCATACTCATATCAGAAAGCCGCAGACCAAAGTTTTGACAAATCAAGCCCTTACTATGGCGGTCAGTTGCCATACACACCTTGGCACAGCGGTTCCGCCATACTTAACATTGCATACAAGACACTATCGCTAAACTACAGTTTTATTTATACGGGAGAGCGGTACTCATCATCAGCTAACATTCCTGCCAACTATGTAGAGGCTTGGTTTACAAACGATGTGGCAATCTCTTACACCCATCCGTTCAAGGTTTGGAAACTGCACACATCAGTGCAACTCAACAACCTCTGCAACACCCAATATGAGGTTGTGCGTGGCTACCCTATGCCCAGATTTAATTTCAGAGTGATAGTAGGAGCCACGTTCTAAATATAAACTAATTGTCTATCAGCACCATCGTAGGCTTGCTCTCATTGTGCATACGGTCTATTGCAGTAACTACAAACCACTTACAGAGTATATACTCATCGGCAGGAATAAAGTAACTTCTTTCTGCGGTAACGCATCTCAATGCGTTCATATTCTCTACATTTACATCCTGATCCTCTTCAAACATGTAAATGGCAAAGTAACGTATTTCATCTTTAGGGTTTGTGGTCTCGGCAGACTCCCAAGAAATGGTAATGCCGGTACTGTCTGTCTCATACTTTAAATCAGTAGGAGCGGCAGGAGCCATCATATCTATGCCAGGATATTCAGGAAGCAAGGCTGGCTTGGATTGATATACCTGTAGGCTATCTTGTATGCCTCCCATATTCTCCATAATCATCTTACCGCTAAAGAAACAGTTACCCTCCACCTTACGTAGTTCACGTGCTTTGGTCATCTTTGCATTCATCTGCCTATAGGTGCGTGACACATCTTGCCCTACGTAGAACTTGCATGGGGCTAAAGTGTTTTTAGCCCACCAATTTATAAGTGTTGTATAGTCCGCATTTTTATGACCATCCTCCCAATACAGTTGCGGAATACATTGGTCTATCCATCCGTTTTTTACCCAAAGCATAACATCGGCGTAAAGATCATCGTAACAACTAAGACCATTTGTACTGCTGCCATCGGGGTGACGATTGCTGTTTCTGTATATTCCAAACGGACTTATTGAGAACCTTACCCAAGGCTTAGCACTGTGTATGGTGTCAGAAAGGGCTTTGACAAGCTTGTTTACATTATCACGCCTCCAGTCAGCCTTCTGATTCTCCTTAAATCCTGCAGGAATACCATACTTTTTAAATGTCATGTCATCGGGTATTTTAAGACCCTTGATAGGATATGGATAAAAATAGTCGTCCATGTGTAGGGCATCAATATCGTACCTGGATACTATATCCTTTATAACCCTGCAAATATATTCTCTTGATTCTGGCACGCCTGGGTTAAACAGCAACCACGTTCCGTAAGAAAAAAACATGTAACGGTGTGTACTGTAGATATGTTCATCACATAACTTGTACTTTGTTTTGTCTATATTAGCCCGATATGGATTCACCCAAGCGTGGAACTCCATACAGCGTTTATGGCACTCCTCTATAAGAAACGCCATAGGGTCAAAATCGGGGTCATCAGGTGCCTTGCCCTGCTCTCCTGTAAGATAACGGCTCCAAGGCTCTATATCAGACTTATAAAAAGCATCAGACTCCGGTCTCACCTGAAACAGAATTGCATTAAAGCCACATTTCTGGAACATATCCAACTGCTTACGCAGGGTGTCCCTTATCTGCTCCGATGTCAGTTCAGAGAAATAGAACTGCTCTATTGTATGCACCCACACTCCCCTGAACTCCCTTTTAGGAATGGGATTATATGGCCTATGGTCATCATCTACCGCTTGGGCAAACAAACCCAAGGAAAACAAAAAAAATAATGTTAATAGTATATTGCGCTTCATAATAAAATAATGGGTCAAGGGTCAGGGGTCAAGGCCTTGTTCCTTGTCCCTTGTTCCTTGTCCCTTCATTTTAATTCTTTAATTGCTCTATCAAGTCTCTGTAAAGTTTCCGCTTTGCCAAGCAGTGATGTAATCTCAAACATGTGCGGACCTTTGCCCTCACCTACAAGGCATAGACGGAAGGCATTCATAATGGTGCCTGTGTTGTACTCCTTATCTGCAATCCACTGCATTACAATCTTTTCTGTATTTTCAAGTGAGAAATCATCTATAGACTCCAATACGTCGTAAAGTGCACGCATATCTTGCGGAGAACTCTCTTTCCAGCGTTTCTGCACAGTCTTTTCATCGTAAGATGTAGGTGCCACAAAAAAGAAACCTATCTGAGCCCAAAAATCAGACGGGAACGTGCAACGGTTCTTTGTATAGCCTACCGCCGTTATTAACTTGTCCATAGGGCAATCTATGCCGTATGCGGCAAGTATTTGAGGCTTAATTAGTTCTGCAAGAGTCTTATCATCTTTGTTCATAAGGTACTGATGATTGAACCACTTGCATTTTTCATAGTCAAACTTAGCACCCGATTTGCTTACGCGGCTGAAAGAGAAACGCTTAATAAGTTCGTCCATAGTAAAGAACTCCTCATCGCCCTCTGCGTGCCAGCCAAGCAGTGCAAGAAAATTTACCACAGCCTCAGGGAAATAGCCAGCCTCACGGTAACCCGATGATTTCTCTCCTGTTTTAGGGTCAAACCAGTCAAGCGGGAACACAGGGAATCCAAGGCGGTCTCCGTCACGCTTGCTTAGTTTTCCGTTTCCATCGGGTTTAAGCAGTAACGGAAGATGTGCAAACTGCGGCATTGTGTCAGACCAGCCTAAATATCTGTAAAGCAATACATGTAGCGGTGCAGACGGCAACCACTCCTCGCCCCTTATTACATGGGTAATACCCATAAGATGGTCGTCCACTATATTGGCAAGATGGTAAGTAGGCAGGTTATCGGCACTCTTATACAGCACCTTATCATCTAATATTGAGGAGTTTATGGTGACAGTACCACGAATCATATCCTCAAGCGTAATATTCTCATCGGGGGTTATAAGGCAACGCACTACGTATGGCGTACCCTCTGCAATAAGCCTCTTGCTCTCATCATCGCCCAATGTAAGAGAGTTACGCATAGACATACGCGTGGTGGCATCATATTGGAAATTCTTAATCTCCTGACGTTTGGCATCCAACTCTTGCGGAGTGTCAAAAGCAATGTACGCCTTACCGTTATCAAGCAGATAGTCCACATATTTACGGTAAATCTCCTTGCGCTCACTCTGACGTACAGTGGCAGCACCATCCTTTATACCCTCATCAAACTTAATGCCAAGCCAAGTAAGCGCCTCTATTATATATTTCTCAGCCCCAAGCACAAAACGTGTGGAATCCGTATCCTCTATACGCAATATCATATCGCCGCCGTTCTGTTTGGCAAACAGATAGTTATACAACGCTGTACGCACACCGCCTATATGAAGCGGTCCTGTAGGACTTGGTGCAAAACGCACTCTCACTTTACTCATAATCAAATGATTTTTTAATTTTTCAAACAACGCACATTATATCCATAGAGTCTAAAGTTACTAACATCGCTCAAATCATCAAGGTTGTTATAAAGTGCTCTTAAATATGCGTATCCATTATCCGCTATGTCAGCAGACCAAAAACCGACACTACGTCCAACATAGTTGACACCCCCATCTCTATATGAACCTGTAGGCAAGGCAAAAAAATCATATCCATCAACACCATCACCACTATCATACCACCCTGAATCAGATTTAAGATATTTACCCACCTGATTTGATGACAAACCCTTTTCTGCATATATAAAATCATACAGATTCTGCCACTCCTCTTTTGACGGGATATGCCACCCATTGGGGCAAACACCCTGACGCCTTCCACTGAACACTGCTGTTTGACTTGTTCCATTCACAAGACCTACTGCCGCATCCCAGCTGTACAAATAGCCCAACTTTCCAATTTGATCATCAGTCAAATTACCAGACCATTCTTTTGTAAGCCAATTACTTTTATCCGTTGCATCTGTATAATTGACCGTATATACACCTTCTTGATACGCCTCACTCTGTGTGTCATATTTTGAACAGCGATAATTTTCCGCCATCCAGACTTGAGTACCTATGGTTATCTGCTTATAATCTGAAGCCGAGCACTTCTCCGGAATCGTTGCACTGAACACAACCTCTTTTGTCGGCATCGGTTTAATTTGACCCGCCACAATACTATTATCATTTGTTGTTGAAAATTCAGCAATCTTTCCATCTGTTGATGTGATGAACACCTCAAATCCTTGTTTAAACGCCCCTTGCGGAACTACAAACCAAAATTCAGTATCTTTATTTGAGTCTAACGCAACGCCATTTCCACAATCAAGTGTTATGGAATTTGTGCCATTATTCCACAACTTTACAGCCACCTCATCCGATGCCGAATACACTGTAAAAGTTCCATTTAATTTCACTTCTTTGTCGTTGTCCTTAACCTTTATACTCTTTACCAAGCCCTCACCTGTTAAAATCAGTTTCAGGACTCCAAACGAATGCCTAAAATTCAAATCTGTTGTTGTAGAATAAGCGACACACGGCATCATACCTTTGGCAAAAGTGGCACCTGCGTATGTTTGCACGGCAGGCATTGTAATATCTATTGCTCCGTCATTAAAACTATTTACCGATGAAGACGGATACACAGCATACCATGGTCCCGATTCACTGCACTGTCCGCTAAACCTTGCTGTTGTTTTACCAGCTCCACTTGTCAGTATTAACTCACCGCCTTGATAATCATAAGCAGAAAAAACTTTTATAGCATCTCCCTCCGACCATACCACCGTTGTACCATCAGACTTAACTGTTGTTTTCAAAGTTTCTCTTGATGAAGCCACAAACACCATATCAATCTTCTTGCCGGAAGGCTCCTCATCATACATTATTGCGTTACTCTTTTTACACGACACAAAAACAGCCATTGCCAATATGACTATATAATTCACCTTGGAAACAAAATAAGCTTTATGTTTCATAAAAAAAAATTAATTGCTTTCATACACATCGGGCAAAATTACAACTAATTTTATACATAC
>JAZLHT010000259.1:0-8559 GCA_045616965.1 Candidatus Enterocola sp. | reverse complement strand
TACTGCGTTTCCGTAAATAACAATAGGGTAAATCATAATAAATTAAAAGTTAATTCATACATCATACATTCACTAAGTAATCCTGTAATATTATAGTGGCACTGATTTTATCTACAAGGGCTTTATTTGCCCTGTCTTTTTTCTTCAATCCTGCATCTATCATGGTTTTGTGTGCCAACACCGATGTAAACCTCTCATCGTAGAACTCAATCCTCATATCGGGCAGCCTCTTTTTAAGATTCCTTACAAACGGATTTATGTAATTCATAGACTCAGACGGCTTGCCGTTAACCTGCTTGGGCAGCCCCACCACTATAAGTTCCACATCGTTGGCAGCCACATAGTTACATATATAGTCCAGCACATTAGGGGTATCTACGGTGGTAAGACCTCCGGCAATAATTTTAGAGGGGTCTGTAACTGCCAGCCCCACCCTTTTTTTACCGTAATCCACTGCAAGTATGCGTCCCATAATAATTGAATTGCGTTTGCAAAATTACAATAAAATAATTGAAAATTGAAAGTTGAAAGTTGAAAAATCAAATAAAAATCTTATATTTGCATTTTTATTATATTTTGCGTAGTTTATGAAGATTCTTGTAACAGGTGGAACAGGGTATATAGGTTCCCACACAGTGGTGGAACTGGTAGAATCAGGCAACGAGCCCGTGATAATAGATAATCTTTCCAATTCCAATATCAATGTGTTAAACGGAATAAAAGACATCACAGGTAGAAAAGTGCCGTTTTATCAGGTTGATGTAACAGATATAGATGCACTTAGAAAGGTTTTCAGCGAGAACAAGGGCATTAACGGAATAATCCATTTTGCGGCAAGCAAAGCTGTGGGAGAGTCTGTAAGAGAGCCTCTCAAATACTACAACAACAATCTTGTAGGCTTAATGAACATGCTTTTATGCATGAAAGAGTTTAGCGTGGGCTCTCTTGTGTTCTCATCATCGTGTACTGTATATGGGCAACCGGATGTGCTGCCTGTAACGGAGAACGCCCCTATTAAGCCTGCCTTATCGCCTTACGGCAATACAAAACAGATTTGTGAAGAGATTATACGTGATACAGTAGCATCAGACAGCACTATTCACGCTATTCTGCTTAGATATTTTAACCCGATAGGGGCACACCCTACGGCACTTATTGGGGAGTTGCCGCTTGGAGTTCCTCAGAATCTGATACCTTATGTAACACAGACCGCCGCCGGAATACGTGAGTGCCTTACCATCTTTGGCGATGACTACGATACCCCTGACGGTTCATGCATAAGAGACTACATAAACGTTACTGACCTTGCCAAAGCCCATGTAGTAGCGGTAAGCAGAATGGAGAACGGTAAGCAAAAACAAAATGTAGAGGTGTTTAACATTGGTACAGGAAAGGGCACATCGGTGTTTGAGATTGTAAACTCATTTGAGAAAGTAACAGGTGTAAAACTAAACTACAAGGTTGGTCCACGCAGAGAAGGTGATATTGAGAAAGTGTGGGCTGACGCATCATTTGCAAACAATGAGCTTGGCTGGAAAGCGGAAAAGACGCTAGATGAGACCATCGCCTCTGCATGGAATTGGCAAAAATCATTACAAAAATGAAAAAACAGTTATTTGTATTTATTATTGTAACGTTCACCATTACACCGTGTTACTGTGCTTCAAAGGCAACAGTTGCAAGCACTATCCAACTGCCGGAGCAAGAAGTGGTGTATAATGACGGCATTGATTTGCTGAAAAAAGGTTTATACGATGAAGCCATTATAAAATTCACAGCATCTATCGCTATAGATCCAAAATTCACCAAAGCATACTACAATAGGGCTGTAGCCTTTTTTAATCAGGAAAAATATACCAAAGCCATTGCCGATATTGAGATTGCATTAAGTCAGTTTAGCGAGGAGAACACATCTGATTGTTACGTGCTTTTAAGTAAGGCCAACTATTGTCTTGGAAATATTCCCAAATCTATAGAATACATTGACAAGTCATTGGAAATAAATCCGTTAAACATACAAGCAATGCTTGACAAGGGCGGTTTGATACAATCATCAGAACAGTACGAGAAGGCAATTGAGGTGTACAATTCTATCATTTATCACACAAGAGGCAATGCCGCAGCCTATAATGAGCAAGGAAACTGCTTTTTGGCACTTAATGATACCGACAGGGCATACGAATGTTATCACAAAGCCCACAAAGCAGATCCAAGCAACCCTAAATTCACATATAATCTTGCTGTTGCCACATGGATATCAAAAAATGATACCGTTAATTCCACAGAAATATTGAATACCCTTATCGCGTCAGAACCGGACAATGCCGGTTATTACAACGCAAAGGGATATATTTACGCCCAGTCAGGAAACTACGAACTTGCCATTGACAATTTTAATATGGCTATCTCATTAAACAAGAATCTTGCATCAGCGTACAACGGCAAAGGGTCTGCACTGTGTAAGAAAGAGATGTATGATGACGCTCTTAAAGAATTCAACAACGCAATAGAGGCAAACACCAATTATGGTGACGCCTACGTAAACAGAGGAATAACCAAAGAGTATCTTGGAGATTATGACGGTGCGTGCAACGATTATAAAAAGGGCGTTGAATTAGGGGCTAAAAACGCACAAAAGTATTATTTAGATCAATGTGATTAAAATGAAACAATTTTTTGTCTGCATACTTGTATTCTTATTTACAATCTGCACCGAAGCCAAGACAGGCAACAGCTATCTTACCCCGATGTCGAATATAAACACCGCCGATAATGAGTACAACTCAATATTGTGCCCATCGGGTGATAAAATGGCTTACACTAAATCAAAAGCACTTAAACACGGTGATTATAATGAGCGGGTGCATTTAGCAAAATTTGAAAACAAGGAATGGGTGCCTGATAGCGAGATTCTATCTTTAAAAAAATCATATTCCCATATCGATATTGTGGGTTGGCCCTCAAAAGATACTGTTTACGCTTACAAAGGCACGGCTCACGGCAAAATTCTGATATATGGGTTTAATGGAACCAAATGGAAAAAATGCGGGAAAATAAAAATTTGCAATACCAGAATCAAAAAATCCTGCACTAATACAAGTGGTACCTCAATATATTTTTCTACAGAACGCAGAAAGGGGTTTGGCAAACAAGATTTATATGTAACCCATTTGGACAATGACGGAAGTTGGAGCAAACCTGTAAATTTAGGGGATAAAATAAACACCGAAAACAATGAAATAACCCCTACTTTAGTTGGCGATTCCATATTGTTCTTTGCCTCTGATAGAGACGGAGGGCTCGGAGGATATGACATTTATTACAGTAAACTAAACAATGGAGAGTGGTGTGATCCAGTAAATGCAGGCGAGCCCATAAACTCCGATAAAGATGACGCTTTCTATTTCAAGTGTCAAAGAGAGCGTGATGCAATTATATCTTCCAATCGCGACGGCGGCAAGGGTGGAATGGACTTATACCTTGTTTCCTACATATTGGGCAAGACCCTCACCATTGATCTTCCGAAACCTGCTACAATGTTATCGGACAAACTTTTAGCAGATTTGAATTTAGAAGAGGCAACTCACCTTGATTCTACAAAAATAACACTTGTCAAAGGTATAGTTATGGGTGATGATTCTATTGTTTTAAAAGCAAAGGTTGCGTTGTCTGACAATAATCTAAGACAAATCATCGCCACTCAAGATGCAGAAACGAACGGAGCTTATCAGGTCATTCTACCTGGCGGCTCAAATTATGGCATTGCAGTAAGCCATCCAGGGTACATGTTTTATTCAGAAAATTTTGATTTACCGGAACAAAATGAATATAAAGAGATTTCAAAAGACATAGTATTAAAAAAGATTGCTGTAGGAAAGAGTGTTGTTCTTAAAAACCTATTCTATGAAATAGATAAGGCGGATTTAAGTTTAGAATCCATAGTGGAATTAAGCAATGTTATAAAATTGCTTAACGACAATCCTACAATGCGTCTTGAAATTCAAGGACATACGGATAAAACAGGAACCAAGGCCCACAACATGACATTATCTGAAAAAAGAGCTCAATCAGTTGCCACTTATCTTATAGAGAAAGGTATCGATCCTGACAGGCTTACATCTAAGGGATACGGTTATGATAAACCTATTGCACCCAACAATACCGAAGAAGGCAGGGCTGAGAACAGAAGAACCGAAATTGTTGTTACATACCTATAATGAAACCTTACGTATTTAATATAAAAGAGATCACAGACAAGTGTGTGGAATGGATTTGCGATTGGTTCAAGAAAAACGGCAACGAATCCACCAAGGCTATTATTGGCATAAGCGGAGGCAAGGACTCTACTGTTGTTGCAGGGTTACTTGTTAAGGCATTGGGGAAAGATCGTGTTATTGGCCTACTTATGCCCAATGGTCTGCAACCCGATATTGATGACTCGATGGCAGTTGTAAGGCACCTTGGAATCAAGCACCTTACAATAAACATTAACGATGCCTATACGGGGCTTACAAATGAGATTGCCCTGCAAATGAGGGACAAGGAACTTACGCCTCAATATATATCAAACACGCCTGCAAGACTTAGAATGACAACTCTTTATGGCGTTGCCGCCATAATAGGGAATTGCCGTGTAGCAAACACATGTAATCGTAGTGAGGACGTACAAGGCTACTCCACCCATTATGGTGACAGTGCAGGTGATTTTGCTCCTGTATGTATGCTTACTACAGAAGAAGTTGTTGCCATAGGCGATTATATTGGCATGCCTGCAAACCTTACTCATAAGGTGCCCTCCGATGGTATGTGCGGAAAAAGCGATGAAGATAATTTAGGATGGAAATACTCCGAAATTAACAGAATAATACGCCTTAATGAGAAGGGTGAACATTACGATGCTATAATAAACAGGTATAGGAATATGAAATTCAAGTTAGACATAGTCCATCTGCCAGCCTTTCAACCAAATTTACCCGATTATTTTATAAATCCATTGGCATCTGAACTCCTAAACTCCTAAACTTTTATGATTGAGCAAAAATTCACAAAACTACTCGAGAAAAGCTTTAAAGACAATTGGAATTTGCCTGCATATACCAATTATTATAAGAACATTACTTTTACATACGGCGATGCCGCAAAACAAATAGCCAAACTGCATGTTCTTTTTAAAGAGGCGAACATACATCACGGCGATAAAATAGCACTCATAGGCAAAAACACACCAAATTGGGCTATTACATACATAGCCGTGGTTACATACGGAGCGGTTATCATACCTATCCTGCAAGATTTTAGTCCAAATGATGTTCACCATATAGTAAATCACTCTGATTCAGTGTTTCTTTTCTGCAGTGATAAGAATTGGGATAATCTTGAAGAAGATAAAATGCAAAACCTGACAGCAGTATTCTCCATAGATGATTTCCGTTGCATTCATCAACGTGATGGTGAGCGTATTCAAAAAATAATGCAAAACCTTGATGCAACATTTGATATGAGATACCCTACAGGATTCCATAAAGATAATGTGTGTTTTGCCGAGCTTGATAATCAAGAGCTTGTAATGATTAGTTACACGTCGGGCACAACAGGGTTCAGTAAAGGGGTTATGATAAGCGGAAACGCACTTGCAGCCAACATAACATTTGGAATAGATACGCATTTGCTTGAAAAAGGGGACAGAGTGCTCGCTTTCCTACCGCTTGCCCACGCTTTTGGCATGACATTTGATTTTCTGACCGCAACGTGCGTAGGTGCCCATACCGTATTGCTTAACAAAATTCCAAGCCCCAAGGTGCTTACCAAAGCTTTTGAGGAGATTAAGCCTACTGTAATATTCATGGTACCACTTATTTTGGAGAAAATTTACAAAAAGCAGTTACAGCCTTCATTATTAAAACGCAGTATGAGGCTTGCCTTAAGTATTCCTTATCTTGATGATAAAATTTACAGCCAGATTAACGCCCAGCTTGAAGAGACGTTTGGAAATGAATTTAAACAAGTTATAATAGGCGGAGCACCGCTTAACAAGGAGGTTGAGGATTTTTTGAGAAAAATCAAATTCAGATTTACCGTAGGATATGGCATGACAGAATGTGCTCCTCTTATTTCATACGCACCTTGGGACCAATATGCACCCTATTCTGTTGGCAAAGCCTTGCCGAAAATGGAAATAAAGATAGACTCTGATGATCCTTATAGTATAGCGGGAGAAATAATAGTCAGAGGTGAAAATGTTATGAGCGGATACTACAAGAATATAGAAGCCACCAAAGCGGCATTTATGAGCGACGGCTGGATGCGGACAGGAGACATCGGGGTATTAGACAAAGAAGGCAATCTGTTTATTAAAGGAAGATGCAAGACTATGATCCTTGGAGCGAGCGGACAAAACATATATCCCGAAGAGATTGAGGAGAAATTAAATAACCTGCCATTTATCATGGAAAGCCTTGTGCTTGACAGGGACGGGAAGTTGTTTGCTCTTGTATATCCGGATTATGACGCAGTTGATGCCGCATGCATTTCCCACTCTGATTTAGACCTTATTATGGAGGAGAACAGGAAAAATTTGAATCAAATTGTGGCAAATTATGAAAATATCACTAAAATAATTCTATACCCAAATGAATTTGTTAAAACCCCGAAACGCAACATTAAGAGATATTTATACACAAATATCAATATGAATTTGTAAAAATAATCATAAAATGTGTTTTTTTTTGTAAAAAAATTATTTAAATAAAAAAATTATACATAACTTTGCCACCGAATTAAAAAACAATTGTTATTTATTTTAAATTTTTACCACAATGAAGAAATTTGTTTTATTTGTTGCTACTATGGTTGCAGTTGCTCTTGCTTCTTGCAACAATCAGGCTGCTGAAGAGGAAACTACTGAAGAAGCTGTAGAAGTAGAAGAAGTTGTTGCTCCAGTAGTATTAGAAGAGGTTGTTGATTCAACTGTTGTCGTTGCTGATTCAGCTGCTGTTGTTGCTGAGGAAGTTGCTGAATAATCAACACTTTTTAACAACGAAAATTACGGTGGAGCTTTTGCCCCACCGTTTTTTTTTACCTTAAACCCTTGACCCTTTTATATTATGATTCAAAGAATCCAAACCATATACCTGCTTATCGTCACCATACTTGGTATCCTTATGTGCTGCTTTCCAATAGCATCGTGTGGGGATTTTATACTTAAAATGGGCTGTACTGTTCCATATTCAGTGCTGATAGTGCTTATGCCTTGTGTAAGTCTGGTATCCATTTTCCTGTATAAGAAAAGAGTGCTTCAAATGAGGCTTAACAGTTTCAACATAATAATAATGATACTTACCGCACTTCTATGCGTATTCTACATTTATATACAACGCAAGACTACAGGTGCCTTAATATCCATTTTACTACCTTCAGTCATATTACCTATTAACATTATTCTATCCTATTTGGCTATAAGAGCCATAGGCAAAGATGAAGTATTGGTTCGTTCTCTTGACAGATTGCGTTAAATTTATTAACTTTGCGTCCTATTAAAATTCTTACATAAAAAATGGGCAAAAAGTTTGCTGAATATCAGAAATTCAACCTTTCACAAATAAACAAGGATATCTGTGAGGCTTGGAGCAAGAGTGATTTGTTTAGAAAGAGTATAGAAACCCGTGACGGAGCCCCCTCTTTTATATTTTTTGAAGGTCCGCCATCCGCTAACGGTATGCCTGGCATTCACCATGTTATGGCAAGAACTATAAAGGACACTTTCTGCCGTTACAAGACTATGCAAGGTTTCCAAGTTAAGCGTAAAGCGGGCTGGGATACCCATGGATTGCCTGTAGAATTAGGCGTAGAGAAAAAACTTGGTATAACAAAAGAGGATATAGGTAAAAAAATCAGCGTTGATGACTACAATGCAGAGTGCCGCAGTGAGGTTATGAAATATACCAAAGAGTGGACATCGCTGACACAGAAAATGGGCTATTGGGTTGATTTGGACAACCCTTACATTACATACGACAATAAATACATAGAGAGCCTTTGGTGGCTGCTTAAGCAACTGTATAATAAAGGTTTGCTTTATAAAGGCTACACCATTCAGCCATATTCTCCTGCGGCTGGTACAGGATTGTCATCGCATGAACTTAACCAACCGGGGTGCTACAGAGATGTAAAGGACACCACTGTTACAGCACAGTTCAAAATAAAGGGAGACCGCTTTGGCTCTAACGCATATTTCCTGGCGTGGACCACCACTCCTTGGACATTACCTTCAAACACAGCACTTTGCGTTGGTCCTAAAATAGACTACGTAATTATAAAATCAGCTAATCCTTATTCTGGAGCGGAAGCCACATATATTATGGCAAAAGCCTTGGTGGCAAACTATTTTGGAGAAAAAAAGGCAGAACCGTTTGAGATAGTTGGAGAGTGCAAGGGAGCTGACCTTGTAGACATTGAGTATGAGCAACTTATACCTTGGGTAAATCCGGGCGAGGGTGCATTCCGCATAATTCCCGGTGATTACGTAACCACAGAGGACGGTACAGGTATTGTTCACATTGC
>JAZLHT010000258.1:0-5860 GCA_045616965.1 Candidatus Enterocola sp. | reverse complement strand
GATTTACATAGACAAATCTATGCTAATCTCTAAACTTAATAAGTTGATAGGTACATCAGATAAGTATGTCTGCGTATCCCGTCCACGCCGTTTTGGAAAGAGTATGGCTGGCAATATGATAGCGGCATACTACAGCAAGGGTTGTGATTCAAGAGAACTTTTCAGAAATCTTAAAATAGCCCAAGACCCAAGTTTTGAGAGCAACCTTAACAATACTAACGTAATAAAGATAGACCTTAATTCAGAGTATCAGGTAAGCAGAGATAATCTGCTTGAGGCACTTACAGAAAAAATCAAGGATGAATTTGTTGCAGCATTTGCTGATGTGGATTTTTCAAAGTGTGGACATATAGCAGAGTTGATAGCCAAAGCGTATAGTGTAAGAGGAGAGAAATTTGTAGTGATAATAGATGAATATGATGTGCTTGTAAGGGAGCGAGTGTCAAAGGAATTGTTTGACAAATATCTGTCACTTCTTAACGCACTTTTTAAGAACTCAACCATTTCTCCAGCCATTCAACTTGCGTACCTTACAGGAATCCTGCCTATAGTAAGAGATAAAATCCAGTCTAAACTTAATCTGTTCAGGGAGTACTCTATGGTTACGCCGTATAATCTTACAGAGTTCATAGGCTTTACGGCAGATGAGACCAAAGGCTTATGCAAGAAGTATGGAATGGACTATGCTGAGTGCTGCCGCTGGTACGACGGCTACAGCCTTAAGGAAGTGAAGGAGATATTCAGCCCCAAGTCAGTGGTGGAGGCTATGATGAATCAGGAGTTCTGCAGTTATTGGACACAGACAGGCTCTTTTGACGCACTAAGGCTCTACATACTGATGAATTTCAAGGGCATAAAAGATGATGTGATTACAATGATAGGCGGTGGCAAGGTTGAGGTTAATATCCGCACCTTTGTGAACACAATGGACTCATTTGAGACCAAGGACGATGTGTTCACCTACCTTATACACCTTGGCTACCTTGCATACGAGATACCCGATTACAAAACGGAAATAAACGGAAAATGCTATATCCCAAACCGTGAAATCCGTGAGCAGTGGGTGGATGCCGTGCGTAATGATGAAAGATATAGTGAGGTTATAGAGCAGATACAAGCCTCCAGACAGCTTGTAGAGGAAACCATAAACTGCAATGAGAAGGCAGTTGCGGCGGCACTTGACAAGGCACACCGGAGAGCCACAAATCCGCTGACCTACAATAATGAGGCATCGTTCCAGAGTGCCATAGGCTTGGCATATTTTTATGCAAACCTAAAATACACAGTAATAAAGGAGTTGCCTACAGGCAAGGGTTATGCAGACCTTGCATTGATACCGTATGTTCCTAATATACCTGCACTAATTATAGAGTTAAAATGCAACGATAGTGCAGGCAGTGCCATAAACCAAATAAAGAATAAAGAGTACGATGACCTGCTGCAACACTACCGTGGAGATATGCTGTTTGTGGGAGTAAGTTATAATAAGAAGAGTCAGAAGCACGTTTCGCAGATAGAG
The DNA here is from genome assembly GCA_045616965.1 of Candidatus Enterocola sp. Lineage (GTDB taxonomy): Bacteria > Bacteroidota > Bacteroidia > Bacteroidales > Paludibacteraceae > Enterocola. Next base: position 4,341 of record JAZLHT010000258.1, on the reverse strand, counting down.
AGAATGATGTATGATGTATAATGTATGATGTATGAGGGCGAACTTTCCCACGTCATGCTGAGTGTAGCGTAGCGTAACGAAGCATCTCACAATGAATTTGAGATCCTTCGCTACGCTCAGGATGACGAAAAGAGGTGCTCAGGATGACGAGAAAATAGCCGATTCACCAAATAACCGAATAACCAAATCACCAGTAATATTATGATAGACAAAGCAAAAAATTTAAATGATGCCAAGGCAAAGATGGAGAATGCGTTGGCGTATTTGGATGAGGCACTTGCCAGAATCCGTGCCGGAAAAGCTAATCCAAGAATTCTTGACGGAGTTAAGGTGGAGTATTATGGCTCAATGACACCACTGTCTAATGTGGCTAACATCACCACCCCCGATGCCAAGTCAATAGTGATACAACCTTGGGAGAAATCCATGCTTCGTGATATAGAGAGAGCCATTTTGGCTTCTGAGGTGGGCATAACCCCTGAGAATAACGGAGAGATTATAAGGTTAGGTATTCCACCGCTTACAGAGGAACGTCGCCGCCAACTGTCAAAGCAGGCAAAACAAGAGTGCGAAGATGCCAAGATAGGTGTCCGCAATGCACGTCGTGATGCCATAGAGGCTCTTAAGAAAGCCATTAAAGACGGTATGCCTGAGGATGTAGAGAAGGACGCTGAGGCAGAAGTGCAGAAAATCCACGATAAGTTCATTAAGATGGTTGATGATGCCTTAGCGGCTAAGGATAAGGAGATTATGACTGTTTAATTCCACCTTGTGAAGCGTCTTGCAGTTATTATAATTCTGTTTTCAGTCTCGCTGATAGTACTTGCCCAATCTGATACATTGACACTACAGACCAACCCTTTTGTAAAAAGAAGTTGGTTTGCGGTGCCGATCGCTTTTTATCAGGAGGAGACAAGCGTTGGATTTGGTGCTACAGGCGGATACTATTTTAACAGCAGTTCATTAAGCAAAATCAGCAGCATATCGGGTAGTGTGATATACACAATACTTAATCAGGCAAAGGTTAATATAAATCCTAGAATCTACTCTAAAAACAAGAAGTGGTATTTTACAGGCAATGCCAATTTTAAGTACTACCCCGATGTGTATTATGGTATAGGTAATGGCAGCTCTCCTAAATCGGCGTATCTTGATTCTGTAGATTTAAGAGGCAAAGGTATGCAATACACATCAAAGTCTTTTGAATGCAGATTCAATCCATGTTATTATGTTCTTGATAATTTGGCTGTGGGCTTGAATCTTGCATTCCAATGGGAGAAAATAATAGTAAAAAAGAGTTACACCCCTACGTATCAAGAGGTTAGAGGTGCGTATGGCAGAGCAGGTTGGGATCCCTATTTTATGTGGGGGTTAGGTGCATATATACAATACGACAGCCGTGACAATCAGTTTTATCCGCAGAAATTCAGTAACTTTGCAAAGTTGTCTGCTACAACATACAACAAAGCATTGGGTAGCAGTTATGACGTTACGTCTGTCACTCTTGATGTGCGTCAGTATGTCCCTACTTGGGTGGGGCAGGTTTTTGCGTGGCAAATCTATGCGGATGCCCGTTTTGGACGTGATGTGCCGTTCCGTATGCTGCCTACCATAGGCGGCTCAGATAATTTACGCGGATTCCGTGAGCGTAAGTTTACAGATAAGTTTATGTGGATGGTGCAGACGGAGTACAGGATACCAATTTGGTGGAGGCTTAAAGCGGCTGTATTCTGTAGTTTTGGAGATGTTATGGATATTTATGACCCTACTTATAATAAGCTTAAAGTAGGGTATGGCTTAGGACTCCGATGCCGTCTTAATCAGGCAAGGGTGAACCTGAGGTTTGATGTGTCGTTTAATAATTATGGGGAGTGTAAATTCAATATAACCGCTACGGAAGCGTTCTAAAGCAGTGGACAGTGGACAATGGACAGTGGACAATTTTTCACTGTCAACTGTCAACTATCAACTGTCAACTATATATGAAAGGTAGAATAATAAAAAGTACAGGTAATGTCTATTCCGCTATAGATGTGTGCGGAGTGGAGCATTTGGTAAGGGTTAAGGGTAAATTCCGCCTTAATGGCTTCCGTAGTACCCAGCCTGTGGCGGTGGGTGACATAGTGGAGATAGACGGAGAGAACATAGCAGAGGTGTGTGACCGTAAGAACTACATAATACGCCGAGCGTCAAATCTCTCTAAAGAGTCTCAGGTGCTTGCCGCAAATATAGACCAAGCGGTATTGGTTGTTACCATAACTATGCCGGAGACAGCCACAGAGTTTATTGATAGATTTTTGGTAACTGCATACGCCTACAGAGTGCCTGTAATAATAGTGTTTAATAAAACGGACCTTTATGATGAATACTGCATGCAAGTAACAGATGCCTACATGCGTCTGTATGGTGATAACCTTAAATATAAGTGCATAAAGACAAGTGCCGTTACAGAAGATGGCATCGGGGAATTAAGAGAGCTGTTAAAAGGTAAAATAACACTATTATCGGGCAATTCCGGGGTAGGAAAATCGTCACTCATAAACGCATTGGACAGTGGCATTAATACAAAAGTGGGAGCCATATCAGATGTACACCTAAAGGGAATGCACACCACCACCTATACGGAGATGTTTCCGTTTTACGGTGGCTATATTATTGATTCTCCAGGTGTTAAGGGTTTTGGAACGGTAGATATTGAGCCATCGGTGGTAAGCCATTTCTTCCCGGAGATTTTTGAAGAGGGTAAAAATTGCAGGTTTTCTGACTGCACACACACTAAAGAGCCTGGTTGTGCCGTTATTAAGGCTGTGGAAGAACACAGAATAAGCGAGTCTCGCTACAGAAGTTACCTAAGCATAATGGACGACTCCTCACAAAGTAAATATAGGTAAATAATATGAAAAACCCTACCGTCATTTTAAGAAGTCTGCTTGTAATTATAGGTGTTGCTATAATTGCGGCATCGTTTTTCTTTACACAAGATATAGTTGTGAGTCTTGCCAAAGAGGAACACAACAAGATGGAGGTGCTGGCAGATGCCACAGAGCAGATACTGAGGGCGGATATGAACTGTGACATCAGTTTTGAACAATCCATAATAACAGGAAATAACACAATCCCCGTACTGCTTACAGATAGTGCTTATAATGTATTGTCTTATAAGAATTTAGAGGATGAGAGTCTATCGCCTGAGGCGTTGAAGGCACTTGCCGTAAAGTTTGCAAGCAAGCACACCCCCATAACCGTTGATATGGGCGACGGCTGTGTGCAATATGTATGTTACGGAAACTCAATACTTTATAAAAAGTTATTTCTCTTTCCAATAGTGCAGATATTAGTAATAGCCTTGTTTGTGCTATTGGTTGTGACCTCTATAAAATATATGAAGAGTTCAGAGCAGAACAAGGTTTGGGTAGGACTGTCTAAAGAGACTGCACACCAACTTGGAACCCCTATATCGTCGCTAATGGCTTGGATAGAGATACTAAAAAGCAAATATCCGTCAGATGATATGATACCGGAGATGAACAAGGATGTAAACCGTCTCCACACTGTAGCAGACCGTTTCTCTCAAATAGGTTCCAAGGCAGAACTTAGGTATGAGTGTGTAAATGATGTGATAGAGCAACAAGTGCAGTATATTGGCACCCGATTCTCTTCTAAAGTTAAAATTGCGTTCCGCAGTAAGGATACTTACTATGCTATGCTTAACGTGCCACTGTTTGAGTGGATTATAGAGAACCTCTGCAAGAATGCCGTAGATGCAATGGAGGGCACAGGCAATATCTGCATATCTATGGAAAACACTAACGGCACAGTTTGCATAGATGTGCAGGACGATGGTAAGGGCATATCACTTAAAAACAAGAATAAGGTGTTTACACCCGGCTACACCACTAAAAAACGTGGCTGGGGTTTGGGATTACCACTGGTAAAACGAATAGTGGAGGAGTACCACCATGGTAAAATCTACGTAAAATCCTCACACGTAGGCAAAGGCACCACCTTCCGCATAGAAATCAAGGAAGCGTAGTATATGCAGTGGCAGGGGTTAATTTTGTTGTGTAATTTGAAAATTTTTAGTAACTTTGTACCCAAATTTTCAAATTCCCAAAATTATGTCTTTTGTTGCGGATAAAATTGTTATGGACGGTCTCACATTTGATGATGTCCTATTGGTTCCGGCTTATTCTGAGGTGCTTCCCAGAAACGTGAATCTAACCACCAGGTTTTCAAGAAACATAGAGTTGAAGACCCCTATCGTGTCTGCCGCTATGGATACGGTTACAGAGGCTAAACTTGCCATTGCCATAGCCAGAGAGGGCGGTATAGGTGTAATTC
>JAZLHT010000257.1:0-6015 GCA_045616965.1 Candidatus Enterocola sp. | reverse complement strand
CCCACTGATAATCGTTGGCCTCACGACAGTTGTAAGAATCTCTGTATCCATGGAAATAGAAATTGTAGTTCTTTGTGTGTTTTACAATCTCCTGCATCGGGGCATGAGCCTTACTTCTCATAATCTCTGAGCCACCGTGGCAAACAATAGGACCAAGTGTGGTGTACATAAGAGTGGCGGCTATCTTGTATTCTTTTTGGTCAACGTGTGTACGTCCGTCAAAATCGGCACCGCCAAATTGGTCTGCAAGTGCAAAATTATCGTGAATATCAAGGTAGGTTATGCCACTGCAAGGGTTCTTGTCCTCTTTATAGGTACAAGTAAGACCTTTCATAACATTGGCTCTCTCAGAGAACTTGCCGCCTGCCCAACCACGGTCTGTTTTAGGGTCTTTAAGGTCAAAAGTGGCACCCTTATAGGCGTTACGGCTCTCATCTTGGAAATAGCAGATAGGAGCATCCTCCTTATACCAATCCCAATCAGGATTGTTCTCATAATCAGGGTCATTTGAACCAATCCAAGGCTCACCGTAAAGTATCTTGTCATAACCTATGGTCTCTTTCAGTTTCAAAAGAGTCTGCTGGTCCATCTGACCTGCAAGGTCTATACGAAAACCGTCTATACCAAACTCATTTATAAAGTACATACATTGGTCTATAAGCCAACGCTGTGTCATAGGACGGTTCTCTGTCTTAATCTCATTACCGTAGCCGCCTATATGCTCAAAATTCTTGGTTCTGTAGTAATACTGCTTGTCAAAACCGTTAAAGTTAAAGTTCCAATTATGACCTTCCATATCCTCTGCCGTATGGTTAGGCACAAGGTCAATGATTACGGCTATGCCATTATCGTGGAATGCCTGAACCAAATCACGGAATTGGTCACGCTCACTGCCGTTATCTGAGCCTTTTATTCTGTAACGGCTCTCTACAGCCATAGCAAACGATGTGCGGTATCCCCACTGATAGTTCTCATTTGCAATGCCTTGGGCTATCATAAATGAGTCATTCTGAAATGCTTCCTGCCACTCTGCATCGGGTATATGAAGATACTCCTGCATAGGTTGTAAATGAACGGTGTTTATACCCAAATCCACAAGATAGTCAAAACCCACAGGCTCTCCTTTCTTATTTTTAAGACCCGATGTAATCATTCCCTTCATAGTTCCCTTTAGACTGTCAGGTAGCGGTAATTTATCTGTAAAGTCCTGTACATGAACCTCATAAGATATTACATCCTGCATAGCGGGAATACCTTTTGCAAGCGGTGTGGCAGGCACTGTACGATGCCATACACGACACTTACCAAATGTATCGTCACTTACACGTGCGTATGGGTCATTTATATGAACAGGGTGCGTCTCATAGAATCTGTTGCCAGGATCTTTGAAACCGTGTACGGTAAAATCATACCATACTCCTGCCAAATCTTTATCATACTTGAATTCCCATACGCCATCTTTATCTTTTTCCATCTCATACTCGCCGATGGTAGGTATAGAGTCATTCTTATCGCTGTAAAGATAAAGCACTACATTTGTGGCACGCGGTGCAAACACGCGGAAAGTTGTTACACCGTCATCTACATTGGCACCCAACTCCTTAGTGGAGTAAACCTCGCGGAACCAGCCGTCGTATGAGCAGAAAGCCTTTTGCTTAAGCGGAAGGAACTCAAGATAATAAACACGCCTTATATCTATAGGTTCTGCAGGAGTTATAAGTGTGGTTCTTGCACCATTTGGCATAACGCCGGCAATCTTTATCTCCTTACCACTTGCATCGGTAAGTCTGTAATCCTCTACTTTTGTGGTTCTGCCATCGCCTATCTCTGCCCATATATTACCCGATAATCTTAACTCCGCCCTCATTTGGAACACCTCTGCCTGTGGCTTGAATACAAGATTACCGTTTTTCTGATTAGGAGCACCGCTCCACGGGTCTATCCAATCGCCGTTATTGGTACGGAACTTAAACTGCGAGTTTGATTTAATAACCGCCTCATCCGTATTGTCAAATGACAACACCCATTGGTTACCGACCTTTTTCAAATCCCATTTGGTATCGGTGGTGGAAGCGTCCCAACCACGGAACTCACCTGTTACAAACACTCTTTGAGGCTGCATTCCATATAGACCTTCATCAAAAATAAAGGTGACATTATCTCCAAAATCACTATAACATTGATTCACCTGGTCAGGGGTGAATGACTGTGCAAACAACGGAAGTGCTGCAAACGCTGATAATAGTAGGAATAATTTTTTCATAATGTTTATAGTTATTGTTATTAATTTACACGAGTTTATGTGTACCCATCCAAGTGACTCATACCATCTGTGATGGTATTCGGCCCTCCCATTTGCTTCGCCATTCTTGGCTTCGCTCGGCAGTATCCAAGTAAACTTGGCTTCTGCTCTCACTCGCACAAGAAGTCGGCTCTGTGAGCCTATGGGTCCCTCCCACTATACGTCCGCGTGGGTGCGGACGCACTTGTTATGGGTACACATAAACTCAAACTATTAAAAATACAAAAGTAATTAAAATTTTTCTAAATATCAATCCTTTTGCCTTTAGAATTCTTCACTTCTGTAGAAACCTCACGCACCATATCCTTAAGTTCCCCCATAAAAGTCTCCATAGAGTATTTGCCGTGCTCTATGTCCCGCATCTTCTTTTCCCAGATACCTGTAAGGGTTGCACTTTTAAGTAGTTCATTCTCAATGGTGTCTATAAGTGCAATGCCTGTCTTGGTGGCTACAATGCGTTTTTTGTCACGCACTATGTAGTTTCGCTTAAAAAGTGTTTCAATTATGGCTGCACGCGTAGATGGACGACCAATGCCGTTCTCTTTCATAAGGTCTCGCAGTTCCTCATCATCTACAGTCTTGCCTGCGGTCTCCATAGCACGCAACAAACTTGCCTCAGAATAGTACTTTGGCGGCTGAGTCATCTTTTCTGCCAACGATGGTGAGTGTGGTCCGCTCTCTCCCTCTTTAAAATCAGGAAGAACCTCAGCCTCATCATCTTTCTTTTCGCTTTTATCGTTAGGGAACAATACTCTCCACCCCGGTTCTATTATTATCTTACCCGATACACGAAACTCCACATCGCCACTCTTACCCTCCACCACAGTACCGGCAACCTTACAATCGGGGTAGAAAACAGCAATAAACCTGCGGACTATAAGGTCATAAACCCACTTCTCATCGGGGGTAAAATTGTTAAAGAACTTGCCTGTAGGTATAATGGCATGGTGGTCTGTAACTTTCTTATCGTTAAATACAGTGGAATCCTTGCGCAGTTTCTGACCCTTTAGAGGCTCTGTAAACGCCTTGTAAGGTATAAGACCTGCAAGTATCTGCGGCACTTTAGGATACACATCGTTAGGCAGAAATGTGGTATCCACCCTTGGGTAAGTGGCAAGTTTCTTCTCATAGAGGCTTTGGATTATCTGCAAAGTCTTTTCTGCACTATAGCCAAACCGCTTATTGCACTCCACCTGCAACGATGTTAGGTCAAACAGGCGTGGAGCAAGTTCCTTACCGTTCCTCTTCTCCACCGATGTAACCTCAAACTCCTTACCCTCAATATCTTGCAAAGACTTTAAGGCATCTTCCTTTTTATCAAACCTACCCTGCTTTACGCTAAACGTAGTATCCCGATAAACAGTTTTAAGCTCCCAATAAGGCTGTGGTACAAAATTATCTATCTCCTTCTGCCTCTTTACAACAAGAGCAAGCGTAGGCGTTTGTACTCTGCCTACGCTCAAAACTCCCTTCCCGTTACCGTATTTTATTGTGTATAAGCGTGTTGCATTTATACCAAGAAGCCAATCGCCAATGGCTCTGGCACACCCTGCCGCAAACAGAGTGTCAAACTTAGAAGCGTCATAAAGGTTATTGAATCCCTCTTTTATAGCCTCCTCTGTAAGCGATGAAATCCAAAGCCTCTTTACAGGCTTGGTGCATTTGGCACACTGCATTACCCAACGCTGTATAACCTCACCCTCTTGCCCTGCATCGCCACAATTTATAATCTCATCTGCATCAGAAAAAAGTTTCTCTATAACGGCAAACTGTTTCTTAACCCCCTCATCATCCATTACCCTGATACCAAACTTATCAGGTATCATAGGAATCTCACTCATACGCCACGCTTTCCAACGCTCATTGTATTCATGCGGCTCCTTTAGTGTACACAGATGTCCGTATGTCCAGGTAACTTGATAACCAGCACCTTCAAAATACCCGTCGCATTTTTTTGTCGCCCCCAAGACTTGGGCGATGTCTCTTGCAACCGATGGTTTTTCCGCTATGCAGACAATCATAAAATTACTAATAAAAATAGAATTTACCTTGTAATTAACTGATATATGGTAAGAATGGGGTGATATAAGTGTCAAGCATTCTTTTACATCTCTTCTTTGCACTATTTACAAACGCTTTCAGATATGCTTTTGCCCACTCCTGTTTTGTCCCTTTCCAAGATTGACTCAAATCGCAAACGTGAAATTGTATTTGCATTGCAGCCGCCCAATTAATATATAAATCAGATGGATTTGAAAGAAATAGGTCTGCGTGGTAAGCATCCTCACATTTAAGAACCTTGCCATTTTCTCTCCAATTAATCTCCACATAATCAATGCTAATGTTTTCATATTCCTTATTATCAATCATCAACGCACACATTTTAGCCAGTTTATAAGCAGAAATGATATTAGGTGCCATTGCTTGTTTTCCCATATTTCTTGTTTTTACATCAATTATGTCATAAAAACCATTCTTGCAATAAAGAATGTCAGCGGTATCATCTTGTTTTTCTGAAAAAATATTATCAATAGACCATTCTTTTGTGGCTTTATCTCCCCTGCTTAGTAAGAATAGTGCAGTGGGAGAATCCAATAATGCATATCGTTGTTCTACTGTTATTTGTTTGGGATGTTTTAAAAACAGGTCATTGAGAAATTCATACTGTTTGAATATATGATTTGGATATTTTTCCTTTAAGATATGATATACTAATTTTTCAAAAGGTTCTCCAGCGGCATGTCCGGATAATGTACCTGCTGATGATTTGTTAGGTCTCTCAACAATCTGACCTTTCATATTCAAGATCAAGTCTTTAAAATTAACAGTATTCATTAAAAAGGGTATTAAAAAGATTGTTTATTTTTATTATATGATCTTTTGATGTGTCTTTTAGATAGCATTTCACTTCTTGTGTAATGCTATTATGGATGTTCACTTCGTTGTGTGATGTCCAATTTATTGGTCTGAATGGTATCATAGAAATAGGAGATTCGGAAAATTCAACAATAGCACCTTTGACTATTCCATTTAATCCTAACCAACTGAAGACCCTATCATTATTTAAATATGCCAGTATGTATTCTAAAGATTCTTTGCATTTTGATTTTTTAAATATTGCGGTAACATCTTGTGTGGGATAGCATCCAGCAGGAGCAAAGCAAAATCTGAAGTAGTCTTTATTTGAAATTCGCTCTTTACAAGGAACAAAAATTCTTGGTTCATTTCTCTCAAATAATTTTTGATTTCGCGGAAATACAAATTCCCAATAAGGAATAACCCTGTTGTAATTATATCTACCAATCAATTTTTCTAAATTTGGCTTAAAATGCGTTGCAAAATGTGGATATTTGTATTCAAACCCTTTTGCATCTATCTCATCTTGGACGAAAATATATTTAACCTCCCCCTTGTTTTTGTAGGCAGAGAGATTCTTGGCTTTAAATACATTGATCAATGATTTTTTTTCATCAGGATTAAGGTTGTCATTGTCTTCTATTTGAAAAGCATCATCTAATCCAGAAACCATGCCATTACCAATATCACAATAATCCCCAATCCTATACAGACTATTACATTCTTCAAACAATGAAAAATTAGGAATAGTACAGGCTTTTTCAAATTTATCAAGAGATTTTTGTACTTCATCAGTAGCCAATAACCACCTGTTGTTCTCTTTGAAATGAGGTATTATGATATTATCAAAACAGTTT
>JAZLHT010000256.1:0-11342 GCA_045616965.1 Candidatus Enterocola sp. | reverse complement strand
GACATGGCTACGATCCGACTTAATGCTCTTTGGAGAGAATAATGAGTTTGGTCTTATGCAAGAGGGTTTTGGCTTAAAAGTTGTAAAACTTGGCGAGAACGGCATTACAGAGAAGGATATTCTTGTTCACGATGCACATTGCCAGGATAATACATTGCAACTTAAACTTGCACTTATGGAAGGACCTGATTTCCCTATAGCACTTGGTGTTATACGTGATGTTGAGGCTCCAACCTACAACGATGCAGTAAATGAGCAGATAGAAGAAATTAGTGGTAAAAAGCAATATCACTCACTGAAAGAGTTGCTTCTGACTAATGATACTTGGGAAGTGAAATAAAGTAAAGGAGTTTAGGAGTTTAGGAGTTGTTTTCATACATCATACATCATACATCATACATCATACATCATACATTTTACTCCTTGTTCCCTGACCCTTGACCTTTTTTAAGCAACTTCTGTTGCTTAACATATTCTTTATGGCGGCGTTTACGGTCCTCTTTTAAGGCCTTTTTCGCTGCCTTTTCTTTTTCTTTCTTAATTTTAGCCTTCTCTTTAGCCTCTTTGGCGGCAGCCTTCTCTTCCGGAGTCTTTTTACGTGTCAGTTCTTTGTATGTCTTGCCCAAGTTTTTCCAAGTGTCAAAAGTCTCTTTGTACATAACGCCCAATCCCTGAGTGTATAGAGCGGTGGAGTAGAGCATATCGTTAGTCTTATTATAAGCCTTCAGACGGAAACGTCCAGATTTTGTAAGTTTATACTCTAAATCAAAGTCGCCAACAAAGTTTGTGGAACCATATTTATTGCGGTAACCAACATTACCATATAATATGAGCCTGTTATTGAATAAATTGGTGGTTACGTTCATCTCGAATGAGTTGTTCCGATAAACATCACCATTATTTGCGTCTTGATAATTCATACCCAAATTCACATTGTTGCTTATTTGAGACATCCAATAATTCAATTGGCTTGATATGGTGGATGTGGCAAAAGAAGTTGCCATAGATGATGTTGTGTTTGCTGTTTGTGATGACGCAAGCTGCGGATTGTAGAACTTGCCAAACACAAGTAGGAACACCATTTGCTGCAACATCATATCATCTGTGTTCACTGTTGCTTTTACACGACGTACAACCTCATCGTCAGCTCCGGGCAAGTCTAAATCAAACTTAATTACAGGCGTTAACAAATTACCCGATATATGTGCCAGACAATTTACTTTTACAGATGTGTTTTTTATGTCTTTGGTTAAACTCTCTTCTAACAGGTCAGTAAGTGAGGCGGTGGTCTGATATTTTGCGTTTATATCAAGAATACCGTTCATCGGATCTCCGTCAAAAGTTATGCTGCTGTTTTCAGCCACTTCAAATTTTTTTCTAATGGCTCCGCTTAATGAGAAATTATACTCACCTTCTTGAATGTTATATCTGCCGAATAATTTTACATTGGCGTTCTGATCCACATTTATCTTAATGTTTCCTATACCTCTGCCTTTAATTATATCCCCGGAATGACTGTCCATAATAATTTGGGCTTCTACATCGGGTGTGGCCTCTACAGAAATATTCACATTTACCTTTGTAGTTGGGGCAATCTCTCTGAATCGTTTCCTACGTCTCTCTTGAGCAGTGGTGCTGGTGTCAATAGTGTCTTTTTTTACAAATGTTATAAACTCATTGTTTGTAGCGGTTCTATAATTGTCAAGCGGAACGGCAAAATAACTGCCAGCTTCGGGTTTTGCCGCTATTGTAATATCAACTTTGTTCTCATCACCCATAATCAATGCATTGCCTGATGCAAACACTGTGCCGTAGAAATCGGGTGAAGTTGTGGCGGTTGTGTTAAATACCATAGTGTTGTTTATTGAGAAATCAATCTGGTATTTGAATTGCTCAAATAATTTATGCGTTACAAGACCATTGATAATGCCTTCATTACCTTGTTTATCCTTTATATGAATGTTAGGGAACACAAAACGATCACGACCTATATGCACTGAATCGGAAAAATAAAAAGTAGAGCCTAGAAAATCTATGCCTAATTTGGCGTCATGAACGTATGCGTCACCCCATAATTCAACTGCGTCAAACTTACCGCCTACAGACAGATTTCCGCTGGCTATACCGTCCATCTCGTGAGAGAATGATTCCAAATAAGGTTCAATAAAGCCTAAGTGAAGCTCGTTTATATCTATATCCAGTTGTAATTCCTGTTCAATAGGAGCCACATAACCATTCATATAGGTAGTGTCGTTCTTATCATTCATGGCCTCTGCATACATCTCAATATGGTTGTTGTCGTGATTGAATTTGGCTTTGGCATTTACGTCTGCTATAGGGTGGCCGTTTAGTCCGAATTGTTGTACAGATACGTCGGCATCAAGTACAGGTCTGCCTCCAAAAACCTCACCTATTACAACTTTGCCGGTGGCAATGCCAAGTAGTGAGATTTCTGCAATCTCGGGTAGAGATACAGCCTCGCTTATATAAGATAAATCAACCCCCTTCATATCAGCCTTAATAATGCCTGCGTTTTTATCTTTACTTGACCATCCGCTTATGCGCAGATATTGGTCAGTGCTCTCAAATGCAAGGTTTTTTACAACAAGGTTATGCTCGTCAAAAAATATGGTTCCCTCGTTTACGTGCCATACAGAGTCGCTTATTGTGAGTTCGGAATTATGTATGGTGCATAGCGTTTCTATGACGGCATCTTTGTGCTTGGGTTCAAAAAACTCGGCCGACACTTTAAGATCGCCGCTGAAATCTTTCTCTATAGTGTTCCAAAAATTAAAATCAATATCAACAATATTGTTGTTAGCAGTTGTTGCTACATACAGATGAGTGGTGTCACGTGGTGTTTCAAACAAAGCGTTGGCATCTATTATTATTCTTCCGTCATCTTGTGTCTTCATGTGTAAAAACAGAGAGTCTATAGTGTTTTTCTTCCCCAAAGACACAAGTTCTGTCTCAACATTAATATCAAGATAATCTGTGTAGTCGCTAAAATTACCCGATATAAAAGTGGTGTCGTCTATAGAAACAGGCAGTTCAAGTAAGTAAGCCAGATTTGACAGAGGGGCTATGGTGGCGTTTATGTAAAAGTCGTTAGATGACTCTCTCTTTTTTATTTGCAAAGGAGAAAAAGAGGAGAACTGTTGAGCAATAATGTACTGTAAATTATACGGTAAGGTGGAAAGTGTGTATTTTCCGTCTATATTGGCTGAGACAAGCGGTGATTTAATTCTTATGTGTTGTGCATCAAGGTTGTCTTTCTCTATATATACGGTGAGCTTATCAATAAGATATGTAAATCCATTGTTTGAGATTGATGTTGAGTCCATCACAAGTTCCCCTACAATGTCATCAATACAAGTAAAGTGCGATGATAATTGCAAATCAGTAGAAAATTTGAGAGTCGGCATGTCAGGTGTCAATCTCATCGCTCCAATAGATATGGAGTCTGCTTGTAATTCAAGTGCGGCAAACTTACTTTTCTCCATGTTATCAAAAAAAGCGTTTATATTGAGTGTGCCGTTACCGTTTTTATCAAAATATTTGATGCTTGCTATTGATTTATCGGGATTGACAATAGCGTCTAAAGAAATGCCGTTAAAATTATAACCGTTATATTGAAATTGGTTTACATCCCCATTGACAGCGGCCGCCAACCTCTTGTTTTTAATATTATATGTTCCGTTTGCATTTACATTAAAGTTTATAATGCCTATTTTAAATTCCTTGCCGAATATCTTTTCAAAATTAAAGTCAGTAGTGCCTATGTTGCCGTTAATAGCGATTGTTTTTGATGATGAGTTGAAGCCGCCTGTTGCATCTGTGGATATGTTACCTGCATTTGTTTCTATTCTGCCTTTGTATTTGGCAGTGCTCATTTTACCCGATATGTTGCCGTTGTAACGGATATAACTGAACCCATTTATACTTTTAGGGAGTTTAAAAGGCTTTTTAGTCAGGTCTGATACCGTGTTCTCGATATCTGCTCTGTTTGTTCCAAATTGACTGATTGTAGCGTAGATTGTTACATCTTTAAAGTCATCAATGGTAACTGAATCTTTGATCGTTTTAACTAAATGGGCAAGACTTGCTTGTGCGTTAAGGACAGTGCCTGTGCCGTAACTTAAATTCAAGTTTTCCATAGCAAGAGTGTCTCTCTTAAAATACAGGTGAGTGCTTAATTTAAGATTATCCCGCAAATTACCCAGTTGTGGTACGAAACAAGCCAAATCCTTGCCGCTTAGATACGATTTGGACATTTCAAAATTCACAGATGTGTTTTTTATGTCCAAAGTGTCAAAATCAGCACTTAAATCAGGGAATGACAACCGACTGTAAGGCATTCTGATATCAAGATCAGCCACTGTAAGTTTATTGTCGGTAAATGAAACGTCGGTTTCAATATGTGTAAGTTCAAACCCACACTTCTCTTTGCATGCAAAATGACTCAATTCAGCCACTATGGAATCTTTGGATGCGTGATCTAAGGTGACATCTAAATCAATGTTGTACACAAGTATGTGGTTTGGGTCAAATTTTCCTTCTGAAATGGGTGGAATATCGGTGTTGTCAAATCCGAATCTGCAGCCTTTAATGTGTATGTCAGGTGCTGTGAATGTAAAATCCACCGGGCCTAACGATGTATCCTTGAATTTATCAATTATAAAATCAAGATTTGTGTTTCCTGTCGTGTCTGTTTTAAGGAAGAATCGGGCACTGTCTATGTCCACTTCTTTTATGGCAATGCAATTCTTAAACAATTTGGTTATGCTTACACTTGCCGATATACTCTTTATATATGCAAGGGTATCCTGATTTTTATCTTCCAAATAGACATCGGAAAGGGCGATGGAGGCTGGTATCTTGTACTCAATGTAGCCAATCCCCACTTTTGTGTCAAGATATTCGCAAAGATAACCGGTTGCTTTACCTACAAGCATATTCTGTATATACTTGTTGCTGAGCAGCAGAGTGACAGAAAGTGGTATTGCAATAATAATTACCACTAAAACAATTACTATGGTAAAGAATTTTTTTATAACTTTGCAACTTTAAACGGATATGGCTTCGCCAATCCTAAAATCTTACAAAAATAATAATAAATAAACAAATTACCGCTTAGATGAGTGAAAAAAATGATAATATTGTTATTTTAGGTGTGGAATCATCGTGTGATGACACTTCTGCGGCAATAATTAAGGATGGTTATCTGCTCTCTAATGTAATCTCATCTCAGGCAGTACACAGTGCATACGGCGGTGTTGTGCCGGAACTTGCATCAAGGGCACATCAACAGAATATAATACCCACAATACATCAGGCAATCAAGGTTGCAGGCATAGACAAGCACGATATAAGTGCCATAGCCTATACAAGAGGTCCGGGACTTATAGGCTCTCTGCTGGTAGGTACATCTTTTGCAAAAGGTTTTTCACTTGCACTTAATGTGCCTCTTATAGAGGTGAATCATCTGCAAGGTCATGTGTTGGCTCATTTTATAAAGGAGAAGGGTGTGGAGTCGCACGTGCCTGAGTTTCCGTTCCTATGCCTTTTGGTATCGGGTGGAAATTCCCAAATAATACTTGTGAAATCGCCATACGATATGGAAATCATAGGGCAGACCATTGATGATGCTGCCGGTGAGGCGTTTGACAAGTGTGCCAAGGTTATAGGCGGCCCTTATCCAGGAGGCCCATACGTAGATAAACTTGCAAAGGAGGGCAGTGCCAAGGCTTTTGATTTTGCAAAGCCTCATATTCCTGGTTATGACTATAGTTTCAGTGGGTTAAAGACCTCATTTTTATATCAGGTAAGGGATTTTATGAAGGAGGACCCCGATTTTATAGAAAAGAACAGGGCTGACCTCTGTGCCTCTTTCCAAAGGGCTGTAGTGGAGACTTTGATGAATAAATTGTGGCGTGCCGCCAAGGATTTAAAGATAAATCGTGTGGCGGTGGCAGGCGGTGTCTCTGCAAACAGTGGTGTAAGGGGGGCTTTTCAAGATTATGCAGACAAATACGGATGGGATATATTCCTGCCTAAATTCTCATATACTACAGATAATGCCGCAATGATAGCCACTGCCGGCATGTTCAAGTATATGAGAGGGGAGTTTGATGGGATTGATTCAGTTCCATACTCAAGAATATGATATTTATGTATGATGTATGATGTATGAATAATTTTCAACTTTCAACTTTCAACTTTCAATTATGAAGAGTTACCTACAACCATTAAAATCCACCATCTACTTTATTGTAGTGTTGTTGGCGGTTCATTTAGTTTGGAAATTCGGATTCCAAGAGGAGATAGACCTTAGCGGAAATAAGATTCTGACTTTTTACGGACTTAATGTTTCCGCTTGTTTCTATACTATGAGTAATTGGCTTGTGAATGCTGTGTATGCCATTTTAAGTAAGATGACATCTTTGCAGATAGAGTTAAGGTCTTCATCTATATTTTTTGTGGAGCAGAGAACCTCTATTGATATAGTGTGGAGTTGCACAGGCATAAAACAGATGTTGTTCTTTATGCTTGTGGTTTTGCTTTATCCTAAAAATTCCATACATAAATTGTGGTATATACCGGTTGGCATTGTATTTGTATATTTACTTAATGTGCTTAGAATAACACTTATAGTTTATTGGTGCGGAGAGGATATGAACCGTTTTCAGTTGTTGCACGAGGGTTCCAAATATGTGTTCTACGCCATAATATACTTGATGTGGATATTGTGGGATTGGAAATTGGCTGATTATAAAAAATGAATCTTACCATAGACATAGGAAACAGCCGTAGCAAGGTTTGTGTTTTTGATTGTGATGAAATTGTCTTTTCTGAGAGTTATTCAACTCTTGGAACTGATGATTTGGAGTCACTTGCAACTAAATTTCCAATAGATAACGCTATAATCTGTGCAGTGGTGCACTATGAGGATAGTCTGTTAAAATGGCTTGATTCTCACGCTAATAAGGTGGTGGTTCTTGGATCCGATACGCCGTTGCCTATAAAAAATGAATATTCCACTCCGGAGACTTTAGGTCAGGACCGTATAGCGGCTGTCGTCGGGGCATATAGGCAAAAACCTGGGTGTCCTGTATTGGTGATAGATGCAGGTACCGCCATAACATACGATTTTCTGTCACCCGATGGGGTATATAAGGGCGGAAATATAGCACCTGGAGCGATAATGAGGTTCAGAGCCTTAAATTCATATACAGAGAAACTGCCGCTTGTAAGCCTTAATGAAAAAAGGAGAAACACACTGTTAGGTTACGATACCCGTTCCGCCATTTTAGACGGCGTTATTTATGGGATTGCGTTTGAAATTGACGGCTACATAACCGCCTTAAAGGAAAAAAATCACGATTTACAGGTTTTTTTTACAGGTGGAGACGCATTTTTCTTTGAAAATTACATAAAAAATAGCATCTTTGTAGCTTCAAATCTAAATGCCATCGGTCTAAACGAAATTTTAACATATAATTTTAACCTATAAATTTATAAATTATAACTTTCAACTTTCAATTTTCAATTACTAACATTGACCCTCAGAAAATTAAATATTATACTATCCTTATCTTTCATAAGTGTTCTTGCCTATTGTCAGAACGCCTCCATAGCCTCTCCGTATTCACGTTATGGATATGGCGAGTTGCAGTCTGCAAGTATGGGCTCAACTAAAAGTATGGGCGGCATCGGGTTTGGAGTATATAGTAATAGGGTTATCAACCCCATGAACCCTGCTTCATACTCATCTATAGACTCTCTTACTTTTATGCTCAATTTTGCAGGGTCAGGTACTGTTAATGGTGTAAATAGCGGGAGTGAAACATTCAATAAGTTTAAGGGTCAGGTGGAGTATGTGGCGTTTCAGTTGCCTCTTTGTAGATTCATAGGTCTTAGTGTAGGGCTTATGCCTTATACGCTTGTGGGTTATGACTATTCTAAAACAGACAACTCAATGCATAACTATCTTACAGAGGATAGCATTACCTCCGTAAAACAAAATTTTACAGGTTATGGAGGCTTAACGCAAGTGTATTTGGGCATAGCGTTTGATATATTAGACCGTGTATCAATAGGTGTTAATGGAAAATATATGTTTGGTAATGTTACGCATACAAGAGAAGTGTCATTCCCATCTAATGCTCTTAACGTCAGTACGTATCAACAAAAAATATTGCATTGTACAGCATTCCTTTGTGATTTTGGAGTATTGTACCACCAGCCAATAAAAGAGGACGAATTGACAATAGGAGCAGCATACTCCGTTAAACTTCCAATGCATATAGATAGTCAAATAAGAACATCAACACAGCGTGTAGCGGATGATAACACATCGTATAGTTTTGATTTTCCGCATACAATAGGAGTTGGAGCAACGTATAGATTTGATAACAAAGTTTGGTTTGGAGCCGATTTTCAGTGGTGTGATTTTTCAAGTGCAAGGTATTATAGTTTAACTGATACGTTAAAATCCAATTTTAAAATTGCTGTCGGAGTGGAATATATACCAAAATTGGGATCCAAGAAGTATGGCGAAAATATGAGATTTAGATTGGGCGCCAATTATGGTAAGTCGTATGCTAAGATAAATGGGTATTGTTATGATGAGTTTGCTGTTACAGCGGGATTAGGTTTTCCATTGTTTAATGCAATGTCAACCATAAATTTGTTCTTGGAATATGGTCATCGGGGAGGGGTGAGCACCATAGGGTTGGCAGAGGACTATTTTAAATTTGGACTGGACATATCGTTGAATGAGAGATGGTTTGTAAAACGTAGGTTGAATTGATGTTATTAACTTAAAAATATGTATATTATGAAAAGTGTAAAATTGTTTTTGGTGGCAGGTGCCTTTGTTTTGGCAGTCACTTCAGCTTATGCGGTAAAGGGCATAGAGAATGGTAGTAAATATGGCACGGGAGAAGACAGTATCCGTTGCTTGGAGCAGGCCAGTCTTCTTAACAACTACTATAAAATCAAGGCATACGATGATGCTTATAATAGTTTTAAGATTGTTTATGACGAGTGTCCGCAAGCGGCAGGAAGAACCCTTTACAGCAATGGCTCATTTCTTATAAAGTATAAGATGTCTCAAGAACAAGACAAGGCTAAAAAACAGGAATGGTTCAAGCTTCTTATGGAGTGTTATGAGAAGAGAATCCAATATTTTGGCGGCGATAAGAAATATCCTGAGTCTTATATCCGTGGTCTTCAGGCTATTGACTACATAGAACTATCCGGTGACCCTAATATGCTTGATGTTGTGCTGCCTTGGTTAGAGATGTCTGTTACAGACAGGGGCTCAGCTTCAGATGCGGCTGTTGTTGATTATTATTTCAGAATGAAAGAGAAACAATATCAAACAGATACAGAAAAATTTAAGGAGGGCTTCATAAATGATTTCCTTAAGGTTGCAAGACTGCTTGAAGGTAGTATTGTGCTTGGTAATGATAAGACAAAAGATGCTTATAAAGCCACATTGAGAAATGTAAACTCCATATTTGTTAAATCAGGTGCTGCTGATTGTAAAACACTTGACAGTGTGTTCTCACCTAAGGTTGAGGAATCTGCTGACAATGTTGTTGATTTGACTTCAATAATTAAATTGTACAAGAATGCCAACTGCACTGAGAGCGATGTGTATTTCAAGGCGTCCGCTATGGCTCACAAACTTAATCCTTCATCTGAGACGGCTGCCGGCTGCGGTTATCAGGCTATAAAGAAAGAGGAGTATGCACAGGCATTGGATTTCTTTAACGAAGCGTTAACCTTATTGGAGCCAGGTGCAGAGAATGATACCGTAAGGTATGACTATAATTATGTTATAGCCGGTATCTTGATGACACAAGGGAGATATGCTGAAGCTAAGGCTGCCGCTCTTAAGGCAATCCAATATAATTCTAATGAGGGTGAGCCGTATATTGCATTGGCTCAAATGTATGCAGATCCAAAGCACAATCCTTATCCTGATGATAAGATTCTTTCAAAAACAGTCTATTGGGCAGCAGTGGATAAATTGGAGAAAGCAAAATCGATAGATCCAGACTGCGTTGATAGGGCTCAAGCATTGATTAACCAATTTGTAAAATACTACCCAACTAAAGAAGATGTGTTCTTTAAACCTGAACTAAAGGTTGGAGAGACCTTCCACATTGGCGGTTGGATTAACGAAACAGTCCGTTGTCGTGACTAAAAAATTATTAGTCATCAGTATAACTATCCTGCTTTGTTTTGTATCTTGCAGTAGAAAAGTCAAGTCAAACAAAGGTCTTGTGGCGGTGCGTGACTCTGTGCCGTCACTTCATGTATGGGATGTATCTACAGTGGTTTCCGATTCAGGAATCACACGATATAGGATAGAATCCCCCGAGTGGATGGTTTGGGATAAGGCTGATGTGCCTAATTGGCTTTTTCCCAAAGGCATTCATTTTGAGAAATTTGATGAGAATTTAGACGTGTTTGCAAAGGTTGACGCAGATTCTGCTATATATTATACAAAATTGGACGATTGGATACTGGTAGGTAATGTTAAGGCGATGAATCTTGATGGTGAGACTTTTGAAACCGAAATACTTTATATCAAGCAGAAAGAAGATAGAATATACACAGAAAAGAGCATAAAAGTCACTCAGTCAGACAAAATTATAAATGGTGTGGGATTTGAATCCAATACACGTCTGTCAAAATATACAATCCTAAATCCTACAGGTATAATTCCTATAGACAGAGAAGAAAAACAAGATTCTACAGAGGTGATAGAAAATAATTATGAACAATATGACTAAAAATTAGGGTACATATTGATTTTTTTTGTATCTTCGCACTTTCAAAATGCAAATTAAAATTTATTGAATATGGCAACATTAGAGAAAATCAGACAAAAAGGTGTGCTACTGTCAATCGTGATAGGGGTGGCTATGCTTTTGTTTATTATCGGTATGGTTGATTTTAACTCAATATTCGGAACATCGCGTCAAAAGGTGGCTGATGTTAACGGTACAGAGGTTAATATTTTGGATTACGAAAAACGTATAGATGAAATGACCTCATTCTACAAAATAGAGATGGGGCAGAGCAGCTTGTCTGACCAGTATAATGAGCAGATAAGGACAGCGGTTTGGAACAGCTGTGTAAAAGAGATAATACTTGG
Organism: Candidatus Enterocola sp.; assembly: GCA_045616965.1. Taxonomy (GTDB): domain Bacteria; phylum Bacteroidota; class Bacteroidia; order Bacteroidales; family Paludibacteraceae; genus Enterocola. The sequence continues at coordinate 169 of JAZLHT010000256.1, read as the reverse complement.
TAAGAATTGTGAGAAATTAGGGCTTGTGGTATCAGATGAGGAGATGGCATCGAATCTTACAGGTAACACTCCTCACCCTATGTTAAGCCAATTGAGGGTTTTCTATAATCAAGAGAAGGGAGGATTTGACAAAACTATTTTATATCAGCTGCTTAATGCTATTGATAAT
>JAZLHT010000255.1:0-5978 GCA_045616965.1 Candidatus Enterocola sp. | reverse complement strand
CCAAAATCAACAACAACATCATACGTCTTGTCCATACCTCTTAAATTAGGATAATTTAAGCACTTTATTACCGTGTTTTAACTACTAAAGACTTGGCTCTTCTATAAATTTCATATAGAATATTTGGATCTGGGTCAACCAAAATTTTTCCTTTTTTGATTGCTTCTTTTAGTTCATTTTCTGTTTTTTTTCATGTCTAATAAGTTTTGCATTTCGTCATCCTCTCCAGGTCTTGAATCTTCATCTGGAAACATCATTTCTTTAGCATATTTAATTGTATTTTCTGTAACTTGTTGCCAAATTGGGTTGTCTGGATTCTTTTGATAATCGTCATACTCTTCTTCTGACAAATCATCTACAGTTCTTTGATCTCTTCTCATAGTTTTTCATTATATTGTGCCACATAGTTAGTTAAACCACTTGAACACCGATGCCGGGATTACAGACTTTTTGTCAGTCAGAGTGCCACAGTGTGGGCAAGGCATAGGTTGAGACTTAGCGGTTGCTCCCAACTCAATGTCAGGAGCAACAAACTTCTTGCCACACTTAGGACATATAAAAACAGATTCTCCGCGAAACATAGCAATTACATTATTTTAGAGTAACAATTCTTAAAATCCTTGAACCTAGCCATCCAATGAGCCTCACGCTCCTTGTCAAACTCCCCACGCTCAATTGTTGAGTATTCATCAAATTTGTGCAGAGCTTGAAAGTTACCGTTGTCATGATGTTGGGCACCAGTAAGTTCTGCAAGAGGAGAATCAGGACGTTGTCCTATATGATGAAGTTCATAAGGGTCTCCATTTTTATCATGAGGTGGAAATCCTTCGCCCATTAAGTCAGCATTGCACCAATCACGATACTCAGGATGTTTATCACCATATTTCTCCATTTATTATCTTTTCCACCTCTTCCTCGTACCTTACCTTATCTCTCTCAATCGAAACTAATAAACGATTATATTTATCTTGCATCTCATCAGAAACTTTCAACATTTCATTTATAACACGCTTTTTATCATTCAACAAAAAATATCCAAATTTTGAATTCTTAATATTAAGACCATTTTCAATTAGTCGAGACACAATTCTTGCTATTTTTTCTTTAACAAAATCATTTTCGCCATCCATTAATTTGAAGTGGTAGTTTAAAAAATCGGTTCGATATCTATCAATTACTAAAGCCATTGCAGCCGGACTTTTTCTATATTTAAAGCAAGCTTGATGTATATATGGGTCGGACTTCAATAGATGCACATTATATTCCCGACTTTTTTGGAGAATATTCAATGCTTTTAACAACATGTCTCTATTATTTTGCACCATTACTAATGTATCACTTTTGCATCTTCGACATCACCATTTATCTTCAGATTGTTTGGTTTAACACTCAATGTACTTTCCAATACTTTCTGTATATGACTCTGTCCACTTGCAGTAAGTTGATTGATACTCTTATTCATTTCCTTTATATCCTCACTTAATTCGTCGATAAAACGAGTACAATTATTCATAATACCTGCTAATTTTGTTTCTGTCGCATTAAACATCATATTTTTAATACGTTCATTATTAGCATATTTCTCTTCTATCAAATCACACTCTTCCATTGCTTGTTTTTGAGATTCGTCTTGCAATGCTTTATACTCTTTCGTTTTCTCCAACACCAACGCCTGTGCTTTTGCTTTCAACTCAAGATTCATTTCTCCTATTGCTTTAATTGCATTAGTATTTAGATTCATCAATTCCTCTTGATACTTTTTGAACGCTTCTAATAATTTTATTCTTCTAGATGCATCTTGATCCTCTTCCCACTGGCGCGTTTCAGCCATCATTCTTTCTATCTGCGTTTGCATTTTAACCTGCAAGTCAGTCTTTACTTTTTCTACTCCAACCTGCTTCTCAATCTCCCGTTGAACATCTCTATCCTTGTTTGCTTGTTCACGTTCATTGTCCCATTTTTTTAATGGTTCCGTAGCCCAATCATACAAAATATCGACTGGTGCATTTATAGATTTAAAGACGGACTTAATAGTGCTTGCAAATCCCATAATTATTTTCTCCTATTTTTTAAATTGCTTTACAATTTCGGTTTCTTTGTTTTTAATTTCATTGACAGTTTCCACTATATGCTCTTCTGCCAATTGACTTGAGACATCCAAACTACCAGTATAACTCTTTACCAATTCTTTTATCCACTGACATCTAACATTATCATCCACGCCTGTTTCTTTCAGCGTGTCTGATACTTCTTTTAGTTTCTCTGAGAAAAAATTAGCACGCTCCTTTCTAACATCTTCTAACAATGCAGATGCGAATTTTATTTCTTCCTTATAATCTTTAAGCACATCTAGATAGTGTTTCTCATACTCGTAGTAGATTTTCAACCGATTTTCTAAAGATGAATTATACACACCTTCCAATATTGCACCTATTATTTCCGGCTCATTCGTTATTTTTTCTTGCTCTATACGCGTGTTTCCTAATGCTTTTTCTATAACTTCATACAAATTGTAATTACTTTCTTTTTTTTCCATAATAATTAAAAATTTAAGTTTTATAAATCAGAATATACAACAAGACGCGGCACCGCATAATTAAATCTTGTTGGAAAGGCTCTGGAAAACCATGTAATCAAAGAAATAAAAAGCAGTCCGCGTCAAAATGACGCATACGCCTTTAACTTATCTGATTACATTGGTTAAAATTTTCCAGAATTTATCCAACAGATAGCGTTAAAACGCACACAAAAATATGTTGTCTGCAGATGCAACATCTGCATCGCTACTGCAAATATATAAATTATTTTGCAATAGTGTTCTCTTTAAGGCAAATATTTTTGCAGACTGCATGTTTTATTTCACAGCATTGTATATCAATGCCCCTGTTAGTGCCAGAATACCTATTATAAGTATGCCTAATAGGAGTATTCCCCATTTAAGGAACTTGACTATGCTGGCAAGGAATTCATTACTCTCTTTTAGGTATGACTGAATAAGGTTAAGTCCTCCTGTTACGGCGATGAGTGCATCGTCAAGCCAGCCTGCTACAGGAACAACATCTGGTACAATGTCAATTGGTGAGAATAGGTAGATGGCGGCAAGTGCTGCCCATACCCAAGCACTAGTGTGTGATACTTCGTTATTTTCCATATATTTTCTAATTAAAGGTTATGTACATTAAGACGCGGCACCGCGTAATTAAATCTTGTTGGATGGGCTCTGGAAAACCCTGTAATCAAAGAAATAAAAAGCAGTCCGCGTCCTAAATAAGACGCATACGCCTTTAACTTATCTGATTACATTGGTTAAAATTTTCCAGACTTTATCCAACAGATAGCGTTAAAACGCACACAAAAATATGTTGCCTGCAGATGCAATACGGCATCTCCATTGCAAATATAGATAATATTTTACAATGTTGCAATTGTTTGCGACAAATATTTTTGTGGACTGCTTAGTTTATTTCACCGCATTATATATCAATGCACCTGTTAATGCCAGAATACCTATTATAAGTATGCCTAATAGGAGTATTCCCCATTTAAGGAACTTGACTATACCAGCAAGGAACTCATTGCTCTCTTTCAGGTATGATTGAATAAGATTTAGTCCACCTGTTACAGCAATGAGTGCGTCATCAAGCCAGCCGGCAAATGGGATTACATCGGGTACAATATCTATTGGTGAGAATAGATAGATGGCGGCAAGGGCGGCTCCCACCCAAGCACCGGTGTGTGATACTTCTTGGTTTTCCATAGTTTTTAACATTTATTTTCACCCTGTTTGTTTTGTTTGTAGCGGTTATAGTCATCCATACCTTTTTTACCAAGGGTGCCGCCTGCTACTACTGTTGCAATGGCTGCAAGTGCTTTAATGCCTGCTTTAATTAAATCTCCATTCATAATATTTTTATTTTACAAAGTAATCTACTGCTGCATCTATTGCATCTGATAAAAACTCCCCTGCTGTTTTGCCAATCTTGACGGCTGGTTTAACGCCTTTTTCAAATACCTGAAGTTCCTCAGGAAAATGTAACTTTTCTAAAAAGTTTTGTTGTTTTGTTAAGTCCTGTTCATTCATATTGTATCTATTTTATAATACTGCATGTTTTATTTCACTTTAATAATGTGTTCCGCCTCACTTTTTACTGATAATTCAAACTTTTTAAGGTGTATGATGTCGGCAATCGGGAAAAACAGATGGTCTTCTAAATGATGCAATGCATAACACCATTTGATACTTCGTTGTTTGTCCATATAGTAAAATATTCCCTCTTTCCAATCGTCAATTTCCATATCAAGTTCGGATGCCTTGAAATCGACATCCTCACGGAGTTCTGCATGGACTATATCGTGTATTCTATTACTGTTTTCCGCAATGCAGTAGGCACACTCTATGTTTATTATGGTGTTGAAGTCTGAGCCATAGTACATATCATCGGGTAAAATGTCATACTCTATATCAAATGTGGGCAGTGTCATTTCACCTTCAACGCATAGATTGCCTAACCAATTCAGATTAAGGTTATTTAATGACTTATAAAGGTCACTGACCATACTGTCAAGCCTGATAGTGTTCTCCCTTAAAGTGTTGTTAACCATTTCTAAACGGTCATATTCAAGGTCTGTGCCTCTGAATAGTTTATTAAGGCAAAATTTCCTTTCCCTTAGCAGACCATCAAGTTTTTCGTTTGATTTGCTGTCAGCAAACACCAAATCCTCAACGGAGCCATAGATTGAATCTGACTTGTCTGACCAAGCCAAATCTATTATCCGCCTCTCTAACTGCTTGATTTTGTTTTTCAGTTCTATTTCTGTTTTTAATCCCATAGTTGAAAGAAATATTTGCAGAAAAGTTCAAAGCCCTCTTTTATATCCTTCTGTTTATCATCAGAATGTGTCTTGCATTCGCTTATCAACTCAAAGGCGTATATCATTTTGTCTAATGCCTTATCCCACTCATCTCCATTTTTAAAGTCTAACGGATAATTTACGGTATAATCCTTAAATGCCTTTAATCTGGGAACAATGTCACCGGCAATGTATGCGTTTGTGTTCCAGATTTCCACCAATGGGATACTTTGACCTTTTCTGCTGTTCTTTTTCATTAACTATTCTTAGGTTTGTTTTGTTTGTAACGGTTAATAACATTTAGGTCCAGTTTTACTGGATTTGAGACTGCTTTCTTGCTTTAGCGTCCGCCTTAAAGTTTTTTGAAAGGTAAGCATCTACAAACTCTGATTCAGAACTGTAAAGAGAACTGTATTTGGCATAGTCACGTCTCATCTTTGAGTTTGAAGAAATTAGTTGATGCTTAATGTCTGATATGTATATGTTGTCCTTAAACAAATCATACATTTGTATAAATGTTATAACCCTCTCATCTAAAGATGATTTTGCTGACATAAGATCGTCACCGGCAAATGTTCCCTTAACCTTTTTAATGAATCTATCTGCTCGTGCCTTATGATCTTTGCGTAGGTTTACGTCTTTTGTAAACTCCTCATCGCTGAGAGCCTGAGCCTTTTCAAAATCAGATTTGGAATAAAGGTAAGCGTATTCCTGTCTGGGATTTTGTTTTGCAACCACTGATGTAGGCGTGTTTGCCGTCTCCTTATTTTGTTTTACAGGAACCGCTACATTTGAAATCACAGTTCTTGATACGCTTTCTCCACTCTCTGCCCTACTGATATATCTTTTAGCATAAACAGAGCCGCCAATCATTAGCATTGAAAATGCTACAATAATAATCCTCTTCATAATTTTATTTTTAGAATAGGTTAAACAATGATTTTTTAGCTTTAGTTTTTGGCATTGGGTCATTTACAGATTCTGAATTTTTTATAATCCATTCATCACCCGATGTTGCATTACGGAATCCAGTGTAGTTTGCTGGGTAGCCTGTAACCGTTATCACTAATCTACCCTGATTATCTGTTGTAATAGTTACGTTTGGTGCAATGAGAACATCGGCATTA
>JAZLHT010000254.1:0-6455 GCA_045616965.1 Candidatus Enterocola sp. | reverse complement strand
GGTCAAGGGTCAGGGGTCAAGGGTCAAGGGAAATGACTCCTTGTCCCTTGCTCCTTGTCCCTTGTTCCTTGTCCCTTTATCCTACGTGTAGGTTCTCATTTACAAGTTTCATTATCTTTTTGGTATCATTGCCAAGTTCCTTACGCAGTTGGGTGTCATCAAACGCAGTAAGATACTTTATCATATAATCCACTATGCTGTCAGAGAACACACCTTTTGATGTGTAGATGGCACGGTCTTTTTCCAACTCTTTGGCAGCCGATACGCAAGAGTCAGGAAGTTGCTCAAGAGCCTCCTGCACAGCCTTATTGCTGGCATCGTGGATATTAACACCAAGACCTACGTATGTTTTTTCTGCTATTTCAAGAGCGTTAGGTATCTCAAATCCATGACGTGCGGCAGCACAAAGCGAAGCCATAAGCAGATATATATCGGCACAGCCGTCAGAGGCTCTCCACTCAAATGTCTGCTTGCCACTGAAATCTCTGCCTGATGCCTTCTCCATCGGGTTACAGTCAGCAGCCATATCCTTGCCGTTGTTAATCCAGCCAAGCGGAACACGAACCAATGCACTACGGTTAGAGAACGACCAGCAAAGAGATGTAGGTGCCTCCTGATGAGGAACAAGTCGCATAAACGACAGCGGATTAGGATTACCAAATGCAGGCAGAGATGTACCAGCCTCCATATAGCCTGCAATGGCTTTCTTGCACTCATCTGTAAGCTCTCCGTTCTTAACCATAACAGACTCTCCGTTCTTAGTAAACTTGCAATGAACGTGAAGCCCTGAACCAGCCTTGCCCACAGTGATTTTAGGTGCAAATGTAAGGGTTACGCCGTACTCGTATGCAAGCTGACGCATAATCCACTTTGCAACCACAAGTTGGTCTGCCGCATCCTCTATGTTAGTAGGAGTAAACTCTATCTCATTCTGCTCATAAACCTTACCGTCTTGTGTAAAGTTGCCAACCTCTGAGTGTCCGTATTTTATAAGACCGCCAGCTTGTGCTATAAGTCTCATAGCCTCCAAGCGGTAATCTGTAAACTTATTAAAAGGAGCACTCTCATGGTATCCCTTTTGGTCAGGTACAGGATAAAGTTCCTCTGCATCTGCAATTATATAGTACTCAAGTTCTCCCATAGTCTCCATCTGCAAGCCTGTGGTCTCCTTAAACACCTTATGAGCCTTCTTAAGTATATACTCCGGAGAACTCTCAAACGGCTCACCGTCTCTGTTATAGAAAGAGCAAAGAATATCTACTGTAGGTATCTCTGTAAATGGATTCAGGAATGCTGTCTTATATTTAGGCACTACGTATAGGTCACTTTTTCCTGCCTCGATGAATGGGAATAGGCTGGAACCATCTACCCTCTCACCTGCCGAGAGTATGCTCTCTAGGTGTTCTGCAGAGTTTATTACAAAATTAAGGGTTTTAAGCCTGCCGTCCCATCCGCAATAGTGGAAATTTATGAACTGCACCTCGTTCTCTGTACAATATTTGATAATATCCGCACGCGTAAACTCCGATGCGGGCTTCTTTAAAAACTGAACCAATCTGTTTGGGTTCATTGCAATGTTTGCATTCATATTGCTTAAAAGTAAATTTTATTCAAATTGCAAAAATAAAACTTTTTTTGGTGTTTTGCAAAAAAATGCCTACTCTTAGTGTAAAAGATGTGTCACGCATTAACTGCAAAAACATTAATTTAGTTTAATATCCGTATCTTTTTTTGTAACCCAAAAGCAGGGCTATTGAGAGTACCAGGGCAAAGAGGTCTGCAAAATCCACCGCCACCCAGATTCCGTCCACACCAAATATGAGGGGCAATATGAATACGCAGCCAAGTTCAAACACAAGGGTGCGTGAGAATGCCGCCACAGCCGATGCTATGCCGTTATTAAGACCTGTGAACCACGCTGATACAAACATATTTATTCCACATATCATAAAACTTATCATATAGAGGCGTATGGCGTGTGCGGTCAGGGCGGTAAGGTCTACGTCATAGCCCACAAAAATCCGTGCCAACGGCTCACTTGCCGCCTCCGATATAAGTGTCTGTATGAATCCCATCGCCCCGATGATGATGAGACTGTGTTTAAGCAGGCTCCGCAACTCCACCTTGTCACCGGCACCATAGTTGTAACCTATTATCGGGGTAACGGTTAAATTGTAGCCTATTATAATTGCGGCGAATATAAAGCCTATATAGAGAAGTATGCCGTATGCCGCCACACCTTCCGGACCTATGAGCCTTATCAGTTGATAGTTGTAGCATATACTTACAACACTTAAAGCAACATTACCTACATACTCTGAAAGCCCGTTTGTACAAGCCTTAAGCACATATCGGTAACTTATATTAGGACGTACCAGACGCAATGCCGTCGTATTAAGCCTGGATGAAAAATATATCAACGGGAATATGGCGGCTGTCATCTGGGATATGACCGTTGCTATGGCGGCTCCCTTAACACCCCAACCAAAGCCAATGATAAAGAGAGCGTCAAGTCCTATGTTCAATATTCCGCTTATTGCTGTAACTAATGTGCCTAAGAGCGGTTTTTCCGCAGTCATATATAGTGAGTGGAACGCTATTGACAGAATCATCGGGGGAATACCTACAAGGCATATTCTGCCATAGAGAACGGTTTGCTTGGCAAACTCGCCTGTAGCACCGCTATGATCTATAATATAGGGGAAGGCAATGAACAGGACAACTGAGAAGAGTGTTCCTGATATGGCGGCGGCACGTATTATCCTGCTGAAAATCTCATTGGCTCGCTTTATATGCCCCTCGCCCATAGACTTTGAGACCAGTGCACTGCCTCCCGTCCCGAACATCATACCCAATGAACCTATGAGCATAAGGAAAGGGAACGCCATATTAATGGCTGAAAATGCGGTGGCTCCGGCGTAATTAGAGACAAAAAAGCCGTCAACAATACTATACACTGATGTAAAAAGCATTGTCACAATTGAAGGAACCGCCGTCTTGAGCAATCTTCCGTATCCGTAATGTCCGCTGAGTGAGACTTGCATTTGAAAAAAGTCACAAGATATGATGTAGAATAGAGCCTTTATAACAGATACTGAATAATTGGTCTAATAACAGAATCATATCCTCTGTGACTGGAATCTGTTATCAGTTTATGTGTGTCAATTTGCACATCGAGGTTGTTTTTTTCCTTATCTATATCAAAAACAATATAGAACGCACAACCTTTCAGCTTAACATAATAATCTGACACATCCCTGTTAGGAAGTAATCTAGGACCTCCCTTAGTATTGTAGACGATTGATGACTTACCTTTGTTATGCAATACTAAATATTTAGTTTGTATAAAGCCGTTTGCTAAATTGAGAGCCGATGCTGAATCCTTCAAGCCTATTGCAATTCCTTTTGACCTACTCAAGTTTTTAGAATCTGTACTAAATTGATTGGAATAAACAAACACAGCCATATCATCCTTATCAATAGCCGTTTCTTCATATTTTGTTTGCTTGTCTTCTCCAAACCACTGTTCCGGATTTTGGTCAATAGACTCCACTTCTACTGGATGCCTATGAAAAATTTTATCCAATTCGATAAGCAATGCCACATTTTCTGCAGTAAATTGAGCACCCTTGTCCAATGCCAACGAGTAACAGTTAGTTTGATTCTCATCATAAGGAGCGAATATTTTTCCCAGTACTTTAGTAAAGTTGTCATGTATGTATTGCGTTGCAATATGTTGTATTCGGGGCTTCAGGGCAAAGAACTTATAACGACGTTTCAAAACTTTCTGGACGTTATCGCGGAAAATACTGCGTATTTGTTCCTTATGGTCACCCGGTCCCTGAACATAAGCTGCCAGTACAAAAAGGAAATTGATATTGTACGACTGAAGAATTAGTGTATCTCTGTCAAACAAGCGGTTCTCAAAGTGGTATGATATGTACTCTTTACCCTCTGGTACCAATCCACTGTCAGAGTAATCATCCAACTTCTCCTTGTCAATATGTCCGCGGATAAAGAAATTTGGTGTAATATTATACCCCTCGGTTTTTTCATCGCGGTACATCAGTCCTTGGTCATATGAACCATTATGCTTATGGAAAAAGTCCATATTCCATTGGATAACATTCTTGGCGTATGTAAACTGCTTATAGATAGAGTTAGCACCTAATTCGCTATCTTCCTTGTAGTACTTACTATCACCAATGAAATATACATCTTCAGTAGCATCTATCATAGAACGGTCACGATAAAGATGGTCTATAATTTTACCATCCTTCTGCTCTTTAAGTCCGGCTGGTAGCGAAGTGTCTCCTATTAGAGAATCAATCATATCCTCAAAGACTAAATTGAAATCCCGTACCAGCATAGCCTGCTCATCTTGGTTCTCTTTGCTTTGCACATACTGGCTTTGTTCAAAGAAGGTAAACAACAGATTCCATAGTTTCACCATCTCATCTGTAAAATACTTGCGACGGTTTTGACGAAGCATACGCATTCCTTTCCCGCTTTCTATCATTTCCTTTATCTGATACGGTTTGTACAAGTCATAACCAAAGACAGAGCGTACCTCAAAGTGAAACTCATCATTTAGATAGTTGAGTACAGAGTAGAATAGCACAATCAGTTCCTCTTCAAAATTAACTTCTTTTTGACGTGTGTGTGGTTGTAGATAAATTGGAATACCATTTTGGATAATAGTGGCTGAGCGTGATATGGTTTTCTGCCAGTGGATTTTATTCTGTCCAGAGTGTTTTAGACGAGTGATGTAGGTGAAGAGATTCTGGTGTTCTTTATTGAATTTGAGCAAAGCCAATACAATATCAATCATAGTCTCACTATTGGAACCGTGATGTGATACCACGTTCTGCATTATCTCTAGATTGTTGACATATATGCTTTTGCGCAGAAAGTAGAGTTTGATGGCACGATATATCCACGTGGAGAGAGCAAAGATGGTTCGTTTGTCAGTATCATCTATATTTTCAAAATCAACTATATCTTCTGGTGCGTATTTGCCAAATGCTTTCCCATCTATGATAAACACCTTTGGTAGAATAAAAACGGTATCAGGTATTTTGTGAGAAAGAAAATAACCGACATACGGAATCACAGCGGAACCATTTTGCAGTTCGCTGTAGTAATGCGGGTCTAACAATTTAGCCAGCACATCCTTGGAGTAACCGTATTGCTCTATCAGAATTTTCATTCTGCACCTTTGAGAATATATTTCAAAAATCCTTCCAAAATAGTGTCTGAATTTTCACCATACAGGTCTTTGAATGTAAACTTGTGGTTTGTCTCTTTACCTGTATCATCTTGCGTGGTATAGAAGAAGAAGTATTTGTTATTCTCCACTTCGTCACGCAGCACCTCATTCCAGAGATAGAACATAACTTTATTCTTTAATTGGTCAGCGTTAACAGAATTTTTGATAAAGAAATTACCTAATTCCTTGTCTTCACTCTTGGTCAAATCAAAGATACGGTCATTGACTTAATGAATAAACTTACACCAATTATACTTTAGGTCTTCACCAATCATAATCTCAAATTGTTTTGATGTAGGTTCATTGTAATCTATGGCAATATACTTCCAATCCCAGCGGCGTTTGAAAGCAGAGTCCATAGGGAATAGAGACTGGTCGCTTGTGTTCATTGTGGCAAGAATGTGAAGGTTGGCAGGCAAACGAAGCTTGCCGTCTATTATACCTTCGTTGTTTCCCCCTAATTCCTTTATCAAATATTTTGCCAAGTCTTTATCGGCTTTAATGGAGTATTCAGAAGTACCATCTTCCTTGCGGTCAAGCAGTTGGAATAAATCTCCAAATATCTGTGCACAATTGCCACGATTTATCTCCTCAATGACAAGATAGGTGGGTTCTTTAGTATGGTTATAGGCATATAAGTAGGCATCTGTAAATACTTGAGGTACAAATTCGTAAACTATTTCCTCGTCTTTACCTGTCAGCGTTTTTTCTTCTTTTGAAGTAGGTTTCATTGTAGGCTTGTAACAACCTACAAAAGCTGCATAGTCTGTATCCGGATGGAAGGTAGTACGGAACACATTCGCCTTTTCATATCCATTTCCTACATCATCCAATTCGCCAGTCAACAACTTCACTTCGTGGCTCTTTCCAGTACCTGGTGCACCATAGAAGATTTGTTGGAGAGGGAGGTTGTTGTGCTGAATTGGTTTAATAGATTTCACACTATTATTTGAAAATGAAAACATCTCTCTAGCCTTCAAAAAACAATAGTATTGCTTTATTGCATTACTTCTGAAATATTGACTTGATCCTTCGCTATCAACTTTTATAAATTCTTCATCATTGCATAAGTCAATAATAATCTCATATATTATTTGTGGATTGCTAATGTCAAATATCTTTTTTATGTGCGAGCATTTAATAGGATTATAACTGAATAATTTATCTGCTTTAACAAAAGACAGGT
>JAZLHT010000253.1:0-4993 GCA_045616965.1 Candidatus Enterocola sp. | reverse complement strand
ATCCACAAGCAGGGATTTTCCAAACCTGCGGGGACGGCTAAGGAACACATACCTGTATTTGTTGGCTATGTTATGTACATAACCTGTCTTATCCACATAAAAGTAACCACCTTCAACAATATCCTTGAAAGTGTAAATCCCTAACGGGTAGTTCTTAAGCATTGCCTCCATAACTCAAATATTCCATTGATTATGCAAATATACGAATAAGCGAGATAAATGCAAAATCTATTTTGCATTTACGAGCGTGAGTATATTACCTGCGGTGATTCTTGGCTGCGTTCGGCATAACAAGTAAACTTATTCTGCACTCACTTGCGCAAGAATTCACCGAACAATGTGAGGTAAAGTTACATTTCCGGATATTTCTGTTGCAACGGATCTACTCCAAGCCATAGGGCAGTGGAGGGGTCATAGTAGCGGGCTCCGATGACAAAACACATACAATTCCTTTACTTTTGTCAATTTTTTTCAGTATAAGACATTCCAGTTGTTAACAGAAATTGAAAAACATTCTAATTTTGGACGCTTATTATTCATCATCTATCTCTTTTGAGATCTGACTTATTACAAAATCTATCTATTGAAAATATATTCAACACTATAAAAAAAACAATTGCGACAATAAACAAATAGGAAATTATTTTGAAATTTCTATACAAAAAATACACTAATGTATCAAAAATCGGTGGAAATTGCCGTTTCCAATCACCTACTTTTGATAAGATTTCTGTTTCAAATATCCGTTTCCCATGAATACCATCTGCTATTGATGTTTTCATTGAACTTCCTCCTCTGGATGTGCCATAGGAACTTTCCATATATTCAATATTAAATAGAGAGCATTCAGACGTTTTGTCATTGATAGAATCCAGGTTTCCTGAAAATCTAATTTTTTCATCACTTAACACTATTGAAAAATGCTTTCCATCACCATCAATACTTATCAATGTGTTGGATCCAGTGCCGTAATATATTTGCGATGAATCACTTTCAATAATTCTTGAAAAGGTATTACATACTCTATCATACGGTAACAATAATGTATACTTCTGAAATGGAGAAGGAGCGACAAAACAACCTAAACGCAAAAGACAAACTACACAATAAGCAACAATGATAAAGACTAATTTTTTTTTCATCTTAATAATTCCTTAATTCCCGTTACCACAAAACTAAATGCAGTTAATGACTTTCTTGAAGAAGATTTGTAATTAGATCCATTGCTTGATACTTTTAAACAGTCATATCCAAGTTTGTAATCAACATTAATGACCCTTATATCAAAAAATGCGCTCAGTCCTCCTTTTGCACCAAACTTGTCATAACCTTTATCATGTTTGAACGCCGCATAATCCAAATCATCTATTGGTGGCATCGCATAAGAATCACGTCCATTTGAAAGTTTTGGATTGCTACCTCCTGCATAATTCCCATAAAAATCGTTATTACAGGCTACTCCATTGCTTCTGCTTATATCTGTATATTGGGTGCTCCCAACGTGCAATCCACCCTTGTCGTATTCTTCATTATGAGCCACTCCGTTCATTGAATAAGTTCCATTACTATTTAATGAGAGCTCTTTACCTTTGGTGTTGTAAGAGCCTGATTTTCCGATGTATTTTATGTCATACAAGTTTCTACCACCCTCTCCATCCTTATAGTAATAAACGCTCTTTATATCTTCTGCGGAATTGACTCTTTCATCATAAAAGACAAAAGTATCGTCTTCATATGAAGCTGTTATCCAATCTCTCCCGTCCTGATCCACATACTTGACTGGGTTGCCTGCACAATACACATACGGACTCACACCCGGATATTTCTCTGCAAGGGGATCAACTCCAAGCCACAATGCCGCACTTGGGTCATAGTAGCGGGCTCCCGATGACAAATAAGACTATCACCAATCCAAACATTTAATTTTTTATTAAAAAGCGATTAGCTTTTTATAAAGTTTTTGTATAGGCAGCCCCATAACGTTAAAGTAAGAGCCCACTATTTTCTCTATCCCGATGTACCCAATCCACTCCTGAACACCGTATGAGCCAGCTTTATCAAACGGTTTGTAACAATCCACATAATGTTCAATCTCCTCCGCAGTAAGATTTGCAAAGGTAACCTCAGATGTGGCACTGAAAACCACGCGTTTCTGTTTGGTCTGAATGCAAACCCCGGTAATAACCTGATGAGTATTACCCGATAAATGTTGCAGCATGGCAATGGCTGCGGCTCTATCTTTTGGCTTGCCAAGTATCTGATTGTCAATAAGTACTACTGTATCTGCCGTAATGGCAAGAGTGTTGCTGTCCATTTTAGGCAGATAGGCGTCCGCTTTTTGTGTGGCTATATAAATAGGTATATCCGCCCCTTTAAGAGTGGCGGGGTAGGACTCATCAGTATCCACGCTTGTAGATGTAAACTCCACCTCCAATCCTCTTAACAGTTCCCTGCGGCGTGGAGACTGCGACACCAGAACCACATCATAATCCTTAAATTTATCTTTCAGTAACATAATAACTATTCACTGTCAACTGTCAACTGTCAACTTCTACATTCTAAATTAACATCTTAAACACAATACTGTAGCATACTCCCATCACCATAATGATTTTTAGCGTAAGGCTTGCCTGAGAGTAGGCAGGCTTGCATTTTGCTGTCCACAGCTGACATATAAACATCAATAAGAACAAGATGAGTATAATACTATATACAAATGTAATGTTGTCCTCTTTGAAAATTATCTTGAAGTTTGCAAAGTAAAAAATGGTTGCAATAGTAACTACAGACAGCACTGTTATAACAATTTTGCTGACCTTGACACCCCAAACTATAGGCATTGTGCGGCACTCCATCTCTGTATCGCCCTCTATATCCTCTATATCTTTGACCATCTCCCGTAACATGGTGAGCAGAAAAGCAAACAGTCCGAATCCAAGTGTCCACGCATATATCATAGCCACAGAAAGACCGATACATTTTTGCATTGTGGCTGAAAGGTCTGCATCGGGGTAGTTAAGAATAAGCCCTTTAACATTAACATAACCAACTAAAAACACACATAGGAATGTGCATAGAGAAACCATAATGTTACCTATAAGCAACTGACGCTTGTAACTGGAAGAGTAGAACCACAATATGCCCGATACGCCTGCATAAATAAATACAAGCGTTATATTTCTTAGTATTATAGCCAATGCTATGCCGGCGATGTTGCCTATGATTAGTAGAGTTTGGAAATACACTGCCGCCTGATGGCGTGTAACTCCATGTCCTACAATGACTTTGTTAGGGCGGTTAATCTCATCTATCTTAGTGTCAAAATAGTCATTTATTACATAACCCGATGCCCCGATGGTCAGTATAGAGATTAGTAACAGCGTAAACACTAACGAAAACAGAACTATAGAGAATCCGTATGCGTCAAGAATAGGGTTGATTACACAAAACTGCATCAGGCACACTACAAGTGCCATAATCAGCAAGTTTATAGGACGTATTAGTTTAAAATATTTTACCATACAAACATTTCTCCTGCCAGCCATTTGCCTTGTGCACGCATAGTTTGTTCTATAATGTCACGCACGCAACCTTGACCACCTTTATTTATAGATATATAATCCACAATCTCCTTGACCTCGTGGGCTGCATCGGCGGGGCATACTGAAATTCCGCATTTCTGCAGGACAGGTATGTCAGGCAGGTCATCACCCACGTAAATTATCTCATTATCAGATAGATTGTGTTTGTTCTTGAATGATTCATAGTCCACCGTTTTATTGGCAGATTTAGTGTAGATGTCTGTTATGCCGAAAATCTTACAACGGTTACGTACCAATTCTGTGTCGCCACCTGTAATTACGGCAAGTATATATCCGCTTTTACGGGCATATTGCAGAGCATATCCGTCTTTCACATTTGCTGTGCGTATGGGTGTGCCGTCCTCTGCCATAGGCATTGTGGCTGACGACAACACTCCGTCAACATCAAATATGAATGCCTTTATGTCTTTAAGTTTCTCTTTATAATTAATCATTGGTGATTTGGTTATTCGGTGATGCGGTTATTTGTTATCTGTTCACTGTCCACTGTCAACTGTCAACTCATGAAGTATCGCCTTATTCAATAATTCGTAAATCTCCCTATCTGTGCCACTCAGCAGTTCTTGCTGCATATTCATAACCTTTACATCGTTTCTTGCCGCCGGTCCTGTCTGTGCCTTTACAGGTGGCATTAGTTTTGCTTTTGCCACTGTTTCATCTATAAGAGGGTATAGGCTCTCAAAGTCAAGTCCGTTCTCTTTCATAAGCCTGTATGCCACAGCGTATAACTCATTTGTAAAGTTACAAGCAAAGACAGCAGCCAAATGTATCATTTTCCTTTGGGCAGATGAAGCAAAGTTTACATTGGGGCTTAACAGTTTTGCGAATAGTGTTAATTTATCTAAATTATTATCTGTATTCGCCTCTATGTATAGCGGAATTTTGCTCCAATCCACATTTTTTGTCTTAGAGAATGTCTGCATGGGGTAAATCACTCCTATACTCTCTGAAAACGGCTTTAATACGTCCATGCTTACGCTGCCTGCCGTATGTACAATGATGGCGTTTTTGCTGAAAGCCATTCCTGTAAGTGCATCTGCTATATAGTCATCTTTTACGCTGCAAATATAGATATCGGCGTTCTGAATTTCTTTTTTATCATTGGTATATGGCACGCCTATCTTGTCTGCCAGCACCTTGGCATTGTCCAAAGTCTTGCTGTAGATACCGGCAATCTCCACACCTGCACTTTTAAGTCTTAATGCAATATGTGTAGCCACATTCCCAGAACCAATGATGTATGCTTTCAATTCTAAATAATTGTTATTATTGATTATTTGATTTATACTCTGGAACACCTAGAACGGGTATGTTTGTATATACCATTTCCAGAGACTCTCACCTTCTGTGAAGGTGTTCGGCCCTCCCATACGGCTCTGTGAGCCTATGGG
>JAZLHT010000252.1:0-13499 GCA_045616965.1 Candidatus Enterocola sp. | reverse complement strand
TTGGAGGCGGTCAGGTTCCTGAAATCCTTTCTGCCACAGATACTTTGCCGTCAGGAGTGCTTGAATGTAACCTTAAAACAAAGAATGCCATAGGTGAGGCTCTGACTTTCTTTTCAAAATTAAATGATTCAAATAACTGTTCTCCTGTTGTTATTTCCCGTCATTACGGACCAATGCA
Organism: Candidatus Enterocola sp.; assembly: GCA_045616965.1. Lineage (GTDB taxonomy): Bacteria > Bacteroidota > Bacteroidia > Bacteroidales > Paludibacteraceae > Enterocola. Next base: position 13,321 of record JAZLHT010000252.1, on the reverse strand, counting down.
TACAGAAGAGTTAATAGTGAGGGCATCGTGTGAACTTGGACCTCTCTTTATTGACGGACTTGGTGACGGACTCCGTATAACGGCAGATGGTGTAAAACAAGATGATTTGGACAATCTTATGCTCACAATTCTACAAGCGGCAAGAGCCAGAATGAGCAAGACAGAATACATATCGTGTCCAAGTTGCGGACGTACACTGTTTGACATCGAGGGTACAATAGTTAAAATAAAGGCTGCCACAAGTGGCTATCCAAACCTGAAGATAGGCATTATGGGGTGCATTGTAAATGGACCTGGGGAGATGGCAGATGCAGATTTTGGCTATGTAGGTGCCGCTCCTGGAAAAATAAGTTTATACAAAGGACAAACCGTAGTACGCCGTAACATTCCACAAGAGGAGGCAGTGGAGGCATTGGTGGAGTTGATTGAGATTTCAAAAAATTAAAGTCAAACGTACTCATACTCAACAAAGAAGCCCATACCGCATAAGCGATATGGGCTTTCTTAAAGTGCTATACGGAATTATAGTTTTGGACCGGCTGCTACAAGAGCCTTGCCAGCCTCGTTACCTGTATATTTGTCAAAGTTCTTGATGAAGCGTGAAGCAAGGTCTTTAGCCTTCTCTTCCCACTCACATGCACACTTGTAAGTGTCACGTGGGTCAAGAATGTTAGGATCAACACCAGGAAGTGCAGTTGGAACCTCAAAATCAAACATAGGAATCTTCTTTGTAGGAGCAGTCTTGATGGCACCACCAAGAATGGCGTCAATAATACCACGAGTATCGCGGATAGAGATACGCTTGCCTGTTCCGTTCCATCCTGTATTAACAAGATATGCCTTAGCACCTGATTTCTCCATTTTCTTTACAAGCTCCTCAGCATATTTTGTTGGGTGAAGCTCAAGGAATGCCTGACCAAAGCAAGCAGAGAATGTAGGAGTAGGCTCTGTAATGCCACGCTCTGTACCTGCAAGTTTAGCGGTGAATCCACTTAAGAAATAGTATTTTGTTTGCTCTGGAGTAAGTATAGATACTGGAGGCAATACACCAAATGCATCGGCAGACAGGAATATTACATTCTGTGCGGCAGGAGCTGCAGAGATAGGTGTCTGAATGTTCTTGATGTGGTTAATTGGATAAGATACACGAGTGTTCTCTGTTACACTCTTATCTGCAAAGTCTATCTTTCCGTTAGCATCAACTGTAACGTTCTCAAGAAGTGCATTACGCTTGATAGCGTTGTAAATATCAGGCTCACTCTCTTTATCAAGGTTAATAACCTTTGCATAGCAGCCACCCTCAAAGTTGAATATGCCGTTATCGTCCCAACCGTGCTCATCATCTCCTATAAGTTTACGTTTAGGGTCTGTAGAAAGGGTTGTCTTACCTGTTCCTGAAAGACCGAAGAAAATAGCTGTCTCCTTACCTTCCATGTTACAGTTGGCAGAGCAGTGCATTGAAGCCATACCCTGAAGAGGAAGATAGTAGTTCATCATAGAGAACATACCCTTCTTCATTTCACCGCCATACCATGTATTAATGATAACTTGCTCACGAGATGTTACGTTAAATGCAACGCAAGTCTCTGAATTAAGACCAAGTTCCTTATAGTTCTCAACTTTAGCCTTAGAAGCATTGTAGATTACAAAGTTAGGCTCAAAGTTTGCAAGTTCCTCAGCAGTTGGCTGGATAAACATATTCTTTACAAAGTGAGCCTGCCAAGCAACCTCAACTATGAAACGGACAGCCATACGAGAATCCTTGTTTGCACCGCAGAATGCATCAACTACATAAAGCTCTTTATTGCAAAGTTCTTTCTTGGCAATCTCTTTAACAGTAGCCCAAACCTCCTCACTCATAGGATGGTTATCATTTTTATAAGCATCTGATGTCCACCAAACTGTATCCTTTGATTTGGCATCCATAACAATGTATTTATCTTTAGGAGAACGTCCTGTATAAACACCTGTCATAACGTTTACTGCGCCAAGTTCTGTCTCTTGACCTTTGTCAAACCCTGTAAGTCCTGCCTTTGTCTCAGCAGCAAACAACTCTTCGTATGAAGGGTTGTGTCCTATCACCTTTGCACCGGTGATACCGGACTTTGTTAAATCTAAATTTGCCATAATATAATTGAAAATTAAAAATTGAAAACAACCAATTCTACAACAATTTGCAAAATTAAAAATAATTTTTCAAAAACAAGCCACATAACCCACTTTTTTTTTACACAATTCAACAAAAATTTCCAAGATTTAATATTTTGCACTATATTTGCACCACTAAACAGTGTGGAAAGATTTGATATGCTTGCAACCACACACAAAAAAAATGCTAAAATGAACTATTTCTTCACATCTGAGTCAGTCTCAGCAGGGCATCCCGATAAGGTTGCCGACCAAATTTCAGACGCATTACTTGATAATTTCATAGCCTTGGACCCACAATCCCACGTGGCATGTGAGACTCTTGTAACCACAGGTCAGGTGGTGCTTGCCGGTGAGGTTACTACAGACGGATACGTTGATGTTCAAAAAGTGGCGAGAGACGTTATTGACCATATTGGCTACAACAAAAGCGACTATATGTTTGAGGCACACTCTTGTGGAGTCCTGTCATCAATACATGAGCAGAGTGCTGACATAAATCGTGGCGTAAGCCGTCAGAACCCGATGGAACAAGGTGCGGGAGACCAAGGCATTATGTTTGGATATGCCTGTTCTGAGACTAAAAACTATATGCCCGTCACCATAGATATGGCACACGCCATTCTTAAAGAACTTGACACCCTGCGTAAAGAGGGCAAGCAAATGCCGTATCTCCGCCCCGATGCCAAAAGCCAAGTCACGGTTGAGTACTCAGAAAACGGTAAGCCGTTACGTATAGAGGCGATAGTTGTCTCCACCCAGCACGATGAATTTGACCGTGATGATGACAAAATGCTTAAACGCATAAAAGAAGATGTAAGAAACATTCTTCTTCCTCGTGTTTTTGCCAAAGACAAGGCATACTCAGAGCTTAACAAAGGAGACTTTAAACTGTTTGTAAACCCTACAGGCAAATTTGTTATAGGCGGACCACATGGAGATACCGGACTTACAGGCAGAAAAATAATAGTAGATACATACGGAGGCAGAGGAGCCCATGGAGGTGGAGCTTTTTCAGGCAAAGACCCATCTAAAGTGGATAGGAGTGCGGCATACGCAGCACGTCACATTGCCAAGAACCTTGTAGCCGCAGGCGTTTGTAATGAGGTGCTTGTCCAGGTGGCATACGCCATCGGGGTGGCAGAGCCTATGAATCTCTACATAAACACATACAGAACTAACAAAACCAAGTTCTCTGATGCAGAAATAGCGGCTAAACTGCCACAGATATTTGATATGAGACCATACGCCATAGAGCAACGCCTTAAACTTAGGAACCCGATTTATGAGGAGACAGCATCTTACGGACACTTTGGAAGGCAACCTAAAACAGTAACAAAACATTTTTCTGATAGCGGGAAACAGTTTACAAAAGAGGTGGAATTGTTCACATGGGAAAAACTTGATGCTATAAGCGAGATTAAAGAGAAAATAATCGATTAACCCAAAAAATATGAAAGATTTATCAAAACTAAGTATCGGCATTGCATCAGACCATGCAGGATACCTTCTTAAAGAAGACCTTAAAGCATTTCTCAAGCCTCTTGTTTATGAATTAAAGGATTTTGGCACCAACTCAGAAAATAGTTGTGACTATCCTGATTTCGCCCATCCGCTTGCCTCTGCCATAAATGCAGGCAAATTTGATTTTGGTATAGCCATCTGCGGTACTGCAAACGGAATGAGTATGACTTGCAACAAGTACCCCAATGTACGTGCTGCATTATGTTGGAAAGATGAGATAGCAAAACTTGCCCGTCAGCACAACGATGCAAATATCATCGGGTTGCCGGCACGCTTCATTTCAGAAGCAGAGGCAGAGCATTTCTTGGAGACATTCCTTACCACTGATTTTGAAGGAGGCAGACACGAGGCTCGTGTTATGAAGATTTCAAAAACCATATAATCTGCATGAGAAACACAATAGGCAGAAATATAACATTAACACTTTTTGGCGAATCTCATGGAGAAGCCATTGGAGCTGTGCTTGACGGAATGCCCGCAGGCATTGAGGTTTGTGACGGCTTTATTGCAGAGCAACTCTCAAAACGCCGTCCATCGGGTGCCATAGAGACCGCAAGAGTGGAAAATGATAATTTCAGCATAATAAGTGGAGTCTTTAACGGACACACCACAGGAGCACCCATTTGTATCCTTATACCAAACAACAACACCCGCAGTGCAGATTATGAAAAGAACTACGGCATTGCACGCCCCTCACACGCAGACTACGCAGCCCATATAAAATATGACGGTTTTGAGGATTACAGAGGCGGCGGACATTTCAGTGGTCGCATAACAGCAGGTATTGTGGCGGCAGGTGCCATTGCCATTAAGGCTCTTGAAAAGCATAACATAAAGATAGGCACCCACATACTAAATTGCGGCGGCGTGTCTGATACTGATTTACTGACTACAGATACAGACCGTACGGCTGAGTGCATTGACGCACTTAACACAAAGCCGTTCCCTGTTATTTCTGATATTTCAGACTATATCTCAGCAGAGATACTGAAAGCAAAAAACGCACAAGACTCAATAGGAGGCATAGTGCAGACAGCCATTACAGGACTAAAGGCAGGTGTGGGAGAGCCTTGGTTTGACTCACTTGAGGGGGCTATTGCAAATGCAGTATTCTCAATAGGCGGTGTAAAAGGAGTGGAGTTTGGTGCAGGATTTGCCATATCGGGTATGAAAGGGTCTGAAGCCAATGACAGTTTCTGTGTAAAAAACGGCAAAATACAAACAACAACAAACAATAACGGCGGCATTAACGGTGGCATATCAAACGGAATGCCGATTGTATTCAACACAGCGGTAAAACCCACACCATCTATAGCACAACCTCAGCAAAGCGTTAATATGCTCACATCTCAGGAACAAACCCTTACACTTACAGGCAGACATGACCCTGCGATAATAAGACGCATTTGCATTGTAATTTCAAGTATCACCGCCATAGTGTTGTGTGATATGCTATCGCTAAAAGAAGGAACAGACTACCTTAAATGATAACAAAAGACAAGAAAATACTTATAGTAGGGCTTGGACTTATGGGAGGCAGTTATGCTGATGCACTCACTAAGGCAGGATTTGAGGTTGGAGCCATTACACGCTCACAACGCTCTATAGATTTTGCCGTAAAAAAAGGAATCATAAGGCATGGCTCCATTAAGATAGAGGCTGATTATGTAGGGCGTTTTGACATAATAGTGTTCTCTCTATATCCCAAAACCTTTATAGAGTGGATAGAAAAATACCAAAAATTCTTAAAGAGCGGTGCCCTGATAACAGATGTTACGGGTGTAAAGGGACCTATTGTAGAAAAGATACAGCATATTCTAAGACCCGATGTGGAGTTTGTGGCGGCTCACCCTATGTGCGGTAAAGAGGTTAGCGGAGTGGAAAATGCGTCAGCAGATATTTTCATCGGGGCCAATTACATAGTAACGCCCACCAAATGTAACTCTAAAGAGGCGATAGAGGACTGCGAGGCGTTAGGCAAAACAGTAGGTTGCACCACCATATCAAGACTTACACCGGAGTACCACGATGAGATAATAGGCTTTTTAAGCCAGCTTACACACTGCATAGCGGTATCGCTTATGAACTGCCAGGACTCCAAAGACCTTGTAAGATTTACAGGAGACTCATTCAGAGACCTTACGCGCATAGCCAGAATCAATGATGCTATGTGGAGTGAGCTGTTTCTGCTAAACCAAACTGAACTGCTAAAGCAGATGGACCTGTTTGAATCACAATTCAGCAAAATGCGCGAGGCGGTGGCAAACAGAGATACAGACACATTAAGAGAGATGATGAAAATATCAACTGAACGTAGAAATTATTTTAACAAGATATGAACCTGACGTATAAAAAAGCACTTTTCCAACCGGATGAAATAAAGGCAATGTACCCTATTTCAGAAGAGGATAAAGCAAAGAGAGAGATTAACAACAAAGAGATAAAGGCTGTACTTAGCGGAGAATCAGACAAACTGCTGCTGATAATAGGTCCTTGTTCAGCAGACCATGAGGAATGCGTAGTAGATTATATAAGCCGTCTGCGTCCTGTACAGGATAAGGTTAAAGAGAAGATTGTAATTGTTCCAAGAATATATACAAACAAACCAAGAACCACAGGAGCAGGATACAAGGGTATGCTGCACCAACCTAATCCGTTGGCTGACCCCGATATACACCAAGGTCTCATAGCCATAAGAAAACTGCACCGCAGAGCATTAAGCGAGACCGGATTCTCATGTGCCGATGAGATGCTGTACCCAGAGAACCACCAGTTCCTTTCTGACCTGCTATCTTACGTAGCAGTAGGAGCAAGAAGCGTTGAAAACCAATATCACCGCCTTGTAGCAAGCGGACTTGACATTCCTGTAGGAATGAAAAACCCTACCAGTGGCGATATGTCCGTTATGATGAACTCCATAAAAGCGGCACAAGACGGACACACATTCATATTCAGAACTTGGGAAGTGCAGAGTACAGGCAATAAATTCTCTCACGCTATTTTACGTGGCTATGTGGATAACTACGGGGTAACACACCCTAACTACCATTATGAGGATTTATGCCACTTAGTGGAGTTATACCACAAATCACCAAATCTGCAAAATCCCGGCGTAATAGTGGATTGCAACCACTCTAACTCAGCAAAACAGTACTTGGAGCAAATCCGTATATCTAAGGAGGTGCTACACTGCATGCGTCATAGTGCAGATATTAAAACATTGGTAAAAGGACTTATGATAGAGTCATACATAGAGGACGGAGCCCAAAGCATAGGTGAATGCACCTACGGCAAATCCATTACAGACCCATGTCTTGGCTGGGAGAAGACAGAACGCCTTATTTATGACCTTGCAGACCTTCTGTAGTCACCTATGATATGTACAAGCATACAGAACAAGACTTTATCTGAGATTACTTCCATTTTAAGTAACCCCGATGTAGAGATGGCGGAGATAAGGCTGGACCTGTGTCCGTCACTCTCCATGCAAGATATTGAAACACTGTTCTCTACGGCAAGGATTCCACTCTTGGCAACTTGCAGGATATCACCCGATATATCTGCACAGGAAGCAGAGAGAAAACTGACATGTGCCGCACGTTATGCCCATTACGTTGATGTAGAGATTGAAGCACCGTCAGATATGGCAAGCCGCATAGCCCGCACATGCAATGTATTTGGCAGCCACCTGATACGTTCAGTCCACTTTTTTGACGGAACGCCATCATTAGAAGCACTGCAAGAGTGTGTGTCAAAATGCAGCGAAGGTTATGCTGGAATAATTAAAATAGTTACATTCGCTGTTAGTACTGACGATGTAAAGACTGTGCAAAAATTATACACACCCTCACTTGCTGGCAAACTTATAGCATTCTGTATGGGAGAGGCAGGCAGGCAAAGCCGTATGGACGCACTTAAATATGCCGCACCGTTCACTTACGCCGCACTATCAGAGGCGGAAACCACAGCACCGGGGCAATGGGTTGCAGGCGATATGGTCAAGGCTCTATACGGAAAATCAGGAAATGAGCGTTTCAGTAGCATAGGGTTTGATTATAAAGATGTAAAAATTCCAACCTCTAAAAGTATTGCACAAAGGGCAATAGTAGCCGCTATGATGGCACCGGGAGAATCTACCCTTACAAACTACCGTCCATGTGAGGATTCAGAATCAGCCTTGGCATTGATACGCTCTCTTGGCACTAAAGTCACTAAAGACGGCACCACTCTTAAAATAACAGGATCAGGGCTCACTGACATTCCTGATACCATATTTGTGGGGGAATCAGGATTCCTTACAAGATTCATTACCCCGATATTGGCATTAAGCGGCAATACAATCAAGATTACGGGAGAGAAGACTCTTGTTGGCAGACCCCTTAAGGGAATGGCTGAAACGCTGAAATGTTTTGGAGTTGAGACCGATAATAACAGCGTGCCTTTTATAATAAAAGGGAGACTAACGGCAAACAAAGCCATAATATCAGGCAATGACGGTTCCCAAATCATAAGCGGACTGATGGCGGCGTTACCATTGCTGCCCTCTGATTCTGAGATAATAGTAAAACAGCCAAAGAGCGTGCCTTACATCTTTATGACGCAACAGGTTCTACAAAAGTTTAATATCGGCGTTAAGTGCGAATGCCTGAACGATGAACTGAAAATAAGTATTAAAGGGAATCAAACATATATGCCTACAGACTTTGCTCCGGAACCCGACTGGAGTGGTGCCGCCCCTATGCTTGTGGCAGGTGCCGTATTTACAGGCATTACACTAAACGGAATAGGCAATGATTCTCTGCAGGCAGACTATAAAATAGATGAGATACTGAGGAGTGCAGGGGCAAAACCAATTTACAGAGGCACTGAAATAAGTGCTGCAAAATCACCGTTACACGCTTTTACCACAGATTTGAACAATGCACCTGACCTGTTTCCTGTGGTATCCGTTCTTGCGGCATTTAGTGAAGGTACAAGTTATATCAGCGGACTTGGCAGACTTGCGGGCAAAGAGTCTGACAGGGCAAAGTCAATTACAGAAATGCTGGCAAAACTTGGAGTAAAGTGTAGCCAAAATGGCGACACTTTAGCGGTTCAAGGACACTCTTTAAGCTACAGATACTCCAATAACACGCTTCTAAAAGGTGGGAAATACACCTCTTATAATGACCATCGCATGGTTATGGCTTTAAGGATTGCGGAGTTGGGAACATCGGGTAAAATAGACATAGACAATACTGAGTGTGTAGCCAAATCTTTCCCAACCTTTAATGACTATTTTTCAAGGCAACTCTCCTGATACTTTTTAGAGATATCCATTATATCCTGGAAGAACTTAGCACAATAATCCTTTAGATTTACATCTTGGATATTCTGCAAGGCATTATCAATAACCTTTTTCTCTCTGTCAGAATCCAACACAGGCATATTGTGATACTTCTTATATTTAGCCACATCTGCACTCAGCCTCATTCTCTTTTCAAACAACTTAGCCATATCGTTATCTATGGCAAGCAACTGCTCCCTTATTGATTCCAACTCATTCATAGTTTATAACATTCTGCCGCGTTCTCTTCTAACCTCATACACATTAGGAATACCCTGAAGACCCGATATCAATACTTTAAGCTCATCTAAAGAGTGAATAAAAGTCTTTATATTGCACTCTATTATCTCATCAGTAGTGGTACTGCAAATACTGTCAATGCTTAACTTCATAGTACCCGATATAAAATTCATTATATCATAAAGGAACATATCCCTGTTTACAGCCTTGATAATAATTCCCGTAGGATAAGTTTTATCAGGATTGCTCCTTAACTCCACCTGAGTTATTTCATCGCCCTGCTGTGATGATGATGACAGTGCTACATCACAACTACATTTATGCACAAGTATGGTACCGTCCTTACGTTTGAATCCTACAACCTCATCTCCAGGTAGGGGATGACATCTCTCGCAAAGCACTAATTTAGACAACACCTTATCCTTAGGAAGAGTATTCAAATAGTGACGAATACGAACCCTTGCCCTGTATGTCTGCGCATACTTAAGCCAATGCTCCTGCGGATGAAAATTCTCATCGGTACCTATCTTCACCCTATCACCACGTGTAAGGGGCGTGGTTATTGCACATAACTTATCATTTATTATTGCATATTTGGCGTGGTCACCTATATCGGAGTGAATCTCGTATGCAAAATCTATGGCACTTGAACCCTTTGGCAAAAGAACCTTACTTCCGTCAGAAGAGAACACAACTATATCATCGTGGTAGAAACTAGTAATTACATCGTCAAAAATCTGGTCCTTACTTTGGTCTGATATATCCTGCAGCACAAGCTTGAATTTATCAATCCACCTGTCCACACCTGTCTCACGCTCTGCCAAACAGCCATACTGGCTTTGACGCATCATCTCACGGCTCTGAATATGAACCTCCATCCACCTGCCCTCATTACCCATAAGCTTGCAATGCAGACTTCTGTAACCATTTGCCTTAGGTATATCTATATAATTAAGCAAGCTGTACGGTTTCTCTGTGTAAAGTTCCGTAAGTAAAGAGTATATAAACAGAGCAGTATCTTTCTCCACTCCAATCCTCTCTCTGGAATTCTTTTCAGGCAAAAACGTGTCATAACATATATGAACCACACGTATATGCTCTATCTCTTTAAAAGACTCCCTTGTCTGATGCATCTTATACCAAAGAGAATACACACTTCTGGGGTCACAAGTAACCGTGGCTTCTATTCCGTTCTCATGCAGTTTCTTCCGTATAGGGTCCATCCATTTCTCTGCAGCATCAGAGTGTTGAATCACATAACTATTAAGGTGTTCCTGAATAAGACCGTACTCAAAAGGAGAACGGTATTGCAGCCCTAAATTCTCCAACTCTGTCTTTATAAGATATAAGCCTAAACGATTGGCAAGCGGAGCATAAAAGAAATCAGTCTCGGCGGCAATTTTAAGTTGCTTTTCAGGTTTCATGCTTTTTAAGGTACGCATGTTATGCAGACGGTCTGCAAGCTTAATCAGTAATGCCCTGATGTCATAATTAAATGCGGCAAGCATCTGCTTAAAATTAGCTACCTGCTGAGAACCTACCTGTACTGTTTTTTGCTTGGTAACAGTGTTTACAAGATACGCAACCTCATCACCAAACTCATCTCTTATATAGTCTATTGAATATTCCGTATCCTCAACCACATCATGAAGCAGAGCAGCCATTACAGGAACCGCCCCTAATTGCATATCATTATTGATGATTTGGGCTACAGCAATAGGGTGAATAATATATGGTTCACCACTCCTGCGGAATTGTCCCTCATGAGCCTTCTTTGCCAAAAAGTACGCCTTCTTAATATCCTCAATCTCCTGCTTTGTATGGCGTGCACTGATTTGTGAAAAGAAGTTGTTTTGTAAAGATTCTACGTCCATAAGCATTAAAAATTGAAAACTAAAAAGCGAAATTACAAAAAAAATAACTTAAATGCAAATTTTAAGGGAATCTTTTAAAAAACAAAAAGGTCAAAGGAGTTTTCTCCCTTGACCTTTGACATTGTAAATTCAGGTGTAATTGCTTCGCAGGAGTATTAATCTTTTATGCAACGCACAGAGTGTCCGATGTTCGCAAGTTTGTCATTTTCTCCAACACCATTATTGTTGTACGTGATATAGCAATAATAAGCAGTTCCACCGCCAAGACCGCCCACAACAGGAGTAGCTGTCCAAAAACAGGCATTGTAGCCAACATAACTCACACTATTTCCCCCTGCCTGACCTGCTGGCAAAGCCGCAAAACCATACGTATCATATCCTTGTGGGAATACTTCTGGGTGGTATTCATCGTACCAGCCAGAAGTGGTTTTCAGGTGTTTGTCAGCCGTATATTCTCCTTTACCACATGAGTTTTCTATATAATTCACAAGCGTCTGCCACTCTGCGTTTGATGGCACATGCCATCCATTGAGGCAGATACCCTGACGATTGCCACTGAATTCCGTTGTTTGAGATCGACTGTCTGCCACACCTACCGCGGCAGCCCAATTATACAGATAACCCAACTTTGCAACCTGCTCATCTTCAAGCTTTACCCCATATTCTCCTTTACTATCATCATCCCACTTGCTCTTATCTGTCGCATTCGTGTAGTATGGTGTGAAATCATTAGTTGATGATGTGGAAACAGTTTTAGTTCCAGCCTTGTATGCCTCTGACTCCGTGTCATACTTGTCGCAACGCATATTCTCTTTAAGCCATACCTGCTCTCCTATTTCAACTATATTGTACTCATTCCCACAAGCATCTTTAGGAAGTGCAGGTGCCTCTTTAACCTCCACTTTTGTAACATTGCTTGCCGTAACGGTTGTGGCACCCAATGTAACATTAAATGATGTGTCGTCTGATTTTGTAACTATTACCGTAAGGTCTTTATCTGTATAGCTTGCGGCTGGAACCACTATGCGGAAGTTTACGCCGTCTGTAGCCAATGCAACGGCTGTTGTGCAGTTAAGTGTTATTGATTTTGATGAACCTTCTGTTACAGCAGAGTTGTTAGGATTTACGGTAAACTCACCTGCAAGGTTTTTTGCCGCTGATGTCAAGGTTATGCTCTTTACTGCGTCTGTGGTCTCTCCCTTGACTATAAGGCACAGCACGCCGAAAGGATTGCTGAGTGATATTCCACTCTCTATTGAACCTGTACCTATCGACGGATATGCGTTCTCTGCAAGTCCGTCACCTGCGTATGTCTGTGTGGCTGGCATATTGACGGTGAACGCTCCGCCACTATATGCCCAGTTACCGCCTGCCCAGCCGTAGAGTTGTGTGTCATCCTTTATGCCGGAGTCTATATCCCCTTCAAATGTGCCTGATGATGTGCCTGCACCATCTTTTATATCAAGTGCCACGGCATCAAATCCGCCTGCTGTAGGCACTATGTTCAGCTGGTCATCATTTGACCAAATGAGTGTTCCGCCTGATACTACGCTGGTCTTGGTTGTTCCCTGACCTGCCGCAGACACTGTGACGTGACGCATTACGCCTGTAGGTTGCGGTGCCGGCTCTTTAACTTCTGCATTCTTCTTGCACGATACGGCTCCTGCCATTACCAACAGCGTGGTAGCCAGACAAGTAAACTTTTTCATTCGCTTTTCTTTGTTTTAGTTGTTAATTACTTTTGTTTACCAGTTTGAAATACCCATCAGTGTTCCACCTACGCTCTTGTCATCAGGGGTCGCAGAACCTACCATTACGGGCATTTCTGCCTCCATTCTCACTTGCTCCAATTGTGGAGCGGAATAATCTTTTTTCATAATTGAAAGTTGAAAGTTAAAAGTTGAAAGTTAATAAATATGTTAGTTAATCTCGTTTTCTTTTTTTTCGTCATCCTGAGTGAAACGAAGGATCTCATAATCATTATGAGATGCTTCACTCCGTTCAGCATGACGGAAGGGAGATTCTTCGCACTTCGTGCTCAGACTGTTTACAAACCGTCAGGTAATGACGAGAGGAGGATGATACGCTTCGCTCAGACTGTTTACAGACCGTCAGGTAATGACGGAAAGGGGCTACCCTCATACATCATACATCATACATAACTCCGTAGGGGTTTATCATAACTTATTGATATTAAACAAATTACCCC
>JAZLHT010000251.1:0-1111 GCA_045616965.1 Candidatus Enterocola sp. | reverse complement strand
AGCGTCTGTACGTCCTACGGCGTTGTTCACCTCCACCTTTATGTATTGCCCCATAAGTGACAGTACAAGGTACATTATTGTCTGGAACGCAGGCTCCGTCTTGTTCTCATAGTAGTACGGAATGCCTGCAATGTATGCCTTTAGAGCAGTGAGAGCGGTGTCTATGTCATCGGCACGGAGAGCGATTGTCATATCCTCAAGCAAATCATTGCAACGCACCTCAGACTCATTTGTCAGCACTGGAATGAAAGAGTTCAGGAATCCGAACTTAACCTCTCTGTTAGGGAAACCGAGGGTGTATTTCTGGAAATCATCCTCATATTTCTTTATTGTAAGGTAACCTGCCTGATATAGTACAGGGAGTGGAGTGCGTGCCACCTCTGGTGATACATTGAAACTCTCCTCCTTTACCCGCTGACCGTCAACGCTTGTAAGCCCTGTCTTGAATATCTTCAACTGCTCAAACAGGAACGTAGGTGTGCCTGAACTGAACCAGTACTGACCAAGCATGCCGTCATTGAAAGCGTTTATAAGGCTAAATGGGTTGAATACGTCTGTCATTACTCCGTCAACACCGGAAGAGAAGTGATAGCCGTCATAATTCTCAGTGAGTTTTGACACAGCATCATCATAACTGCATCTTAATTTATCAGCCAAAGCCTGTATGTCAGGTTTGCACTGTGTCATCAGCTCCTCTTTTGTTATGCCGCACAGACCGTCATACTCAGGCAGCATACTTATTGTCTTTAGGTTGTTTATCTCAGAGAATATGCTCAGCTGTGAGAACTTGGTTATGCCCGTTATGAAACCGAAACGCAGCATTGCGTCACATATCTTTATAGGTCCGTAGAAGTTGCGGAGCATATCCCTTAATTCCTCAAACACTGGCTTGTTGTGCATAACTTTAAGCAGTGCGGAGTCATACTCGTCTATAAGCAATACCACTTTTTTGCCTGTCTGTGCATACGCCCTGCCTATTATGCCTTCAAGCCTTTTGCCAAGTGTCACCTCATCATCTGCCTTACCGTATAAACGTTCATATTTTCCAAGCATTTGGCTCAAGTCCGCTCTTACATCTTCAACTTTCATTGACTTTATAGAGCTCATATCA
>JAZLHT010000250.1:0-2401 GCA_045616965.1 Candidatus Enterocola sp. | reverse complement strand
CGAGGTCGCGGTTGCGGTAGTACACGTACTGATTGCCTGAGTAGAAGTGCAAGAGGTAGGCGAAGTCACTGCCATTAGGTGTAGAACTCCAATAGAAGCCGTACCTGCCTGCGTTGAAGACTCTGCCACCGTTGCAGTTGCCCGCAGCGGGAAAAAATACGGAGTTGCCGGAGTAGTCTCCCTTGCCTGTATATATTCTGCCTGCAACACCATATTCGCTTTCTGTCTTAGATTTCCACGCCACATCGCAGTTGTCAAGAAGAGCCTGTAATTCAGCATCCGTAGGCATACGCCAGTTGTCGCCCCACAACTTGGTGGCGGTGTCAGTGTCACCTGAAAGAGGGTCTGTATCTGTGTTGTGGTCGTCAACCTTGTCCTGACTGCCTCCCCACGCATAGTAGCCACCGTAGCTATCTGTGCCAGTTGCAGTTGTGGCACCCACGTTGAACTCAGCAAACTTAGGACCATTCTCCCATAACTGCACCCACTTAACATCACCCACTCCGTTTGCGTAAGCCTCGCCTGTGGTTGGAATCTTAAACTCAATGGTCTGTACTGGCATCTTATTAACCTCGCCTGCTGTAATAGTGTTGGCTTTAGAGGTTGATAATTCTGTCTCAATATCATCTGTAGATGTTACAGTTACATCAAATCCGCTTGCAAACGCTCCATTAGGAACTACAATCCAGAAATCTGTGGCTGTGCTTGTGCTGAGTGCTACACTTGTACAGTTAAGGGTTACAGATGAGTTTCCGCCTGTGCTATGGGTGGCAACCTCACTTGTTTGAGGATTAACTGTAAATGTACCGTTAAGTTTTGCCCCGCCATTGTCTGTAACTGTTATGCTCTTAACAGAACCTGATGTGCCACTCTTAAGTTTAAGGCTGAGTTTCAATACACCAAATGAATGCTTGAAATTAAATGTGTTGGTCTCTGAGTATGCTACGCAAGGCATTGCTCCTGCTGCAAATGTGTTCTCTGCGTATGTTTGTGTCTCAGGCATTGTAAGGGTTATTGTTCCGTTATTGAAGCCTGTTGCCTTATTTGCAGGGCATATCGCAGTCCAAGGTCCTTTCTTGGCGCACTGTCCTGCAAACTCCGCTGTTGCAGTTCCTGTACCGCTTTTATAGTTACATACGCTACCTGTTTGGTCTTCTGCTGTGAACACCTTCAGGTTGTCTGTTGATGACCATACCGCTTTTGTGTTATCTACTATTGTGGTTTTTAAGCAACCGTTATCAGATGTGGCTGTAAACACCATATCAGTCTTCTCCACTGACGGCTGTGCCTCTTTTACTGTCTCTTTTTTCTCACAAGATGCTGAAGCCAGCATTACCAATGCCGCTCCTGCCATGTAAATAAGTTTTTTCATTGTTTTATGTTTTTTTTAGTTTTTTCTGTTATTGTTTATGTTTATTATCACCAATTTCTGTCTTTCTCCGTTACACCCTCAAGTTCGCTTGAAGGGTCTTTCCATTCCCCGTCCTTCTCAGTCATTCCATCAAGAATGCTTGTAGGTGTCACAAATTTAACACCGCTTGCATCATACGGCTTGCCCACATTGAGTTCTGTAGCCATTTTGTCTCCTATGTATCCTATTGAGGCAAGTTTGCCGTCCGCAGACTCCATATCCACAGTAAACCCACCTGCAAGTGTTCCTGCAGGCAGGCAGAAGAAGAAATAGGTGTAGTCTGTTGCATTCAGTGCCACGCCGCTGCCTAAGTTAACGGTAAGGGTGTTGTCACCGCCTGATACATACTCAAGACCTTTTGTTGATGCCTCTGTAACCTTAAATGTACCCCAGAGTTTTGCACTGCCGTTCTTGTCTGTAAGAATCATCTTGGTAACTGTTACATTGTCAGTGGTCTTTATGCCCAAACGCAGCAGTCCTGTTGTGTTCTCAAAATACAGCTGGTTTGTGGTTGTGTATGACACCACTGGCACTGTTTTATTGGCATAACTGTTCTCCTTGTAATCTTGAGACCCCTGCAAGTTGAACGTTATGGTGCTGCCGTCAGTACTGCTGGCAAGGCTTGCAGGGTATGCCGCAGCATACTTGGATGCCTTTACCAACTCGCCCTCAAATGTACCATAATTTGTACCTGCACCTTCTGTAAGTGTGAAGGGGCTGCCTTCTGCACCTGCTGATGAGAATATCTTTATCTCATCGTTAGCGGTCCATACGGTTGTCTTGCCGTCTGTGTCCATCCCCGTACGCTCCTGTGCGTTGGGATATGCGTAGAAGGTCATGGGAACCTTCTCTGCAGGCTGCTCAGGATTGGAGGCGTTGCCACCTTTCTCGCAACCCGCCAGCACCGCCAACACTGCGGCAAGTGCCGTTGCTAAAATTGTAAATTTCCTCATAATTTAAAATTTAAAAATTAAAATTGTTAATCACCAT
>JAZLHT010000249.1:0-25460 GCA_045616965.1 Candidatus Enterocola sp. | reverse complement strand
TCATGGGAAAATCCTTCATACCAACCCACTGCATTCTGTTTGAAAGCATAAGATGATGGCACGGCTCCGCACCGGCTAAAGCCGGATTAACCAAATAATAGTTAAAATGATATTGGCTGTAAATCAATTCATCTTGTGCATGTAGTGCAAAAATACTCATTGTTGCCCCTAATAATGTCAATACATATTTTTTCATAACAAAAGTGTATATATTTATCTATTTTAGTAATTATCTCTTTAAAGTAAAGTGCCCTGTAAACTGTCTGCGTATCCGTTCCACAGTTATAATATACCAATAATCGTCACTTGGCATCTCATGCCCATTATAAATGCCGTCCCACCCAGGAAAATCCTCTAAGACAGAACCTCCTGAAAAACTACCTTTCTTATAAACATATAATTTACGCCCAAAACGATCATAAATTTCTATTATATATCCATCATAACAATCTATGTTCTCAACAAACCAACGGTCATAAACACCATTCCCGTTAGGACTGAAGAACTTATCCGGATTTATTGGATAAGGATCTATGTGAAACAAAGTATCGCTCTGACACATATTAACATCTTTAATGTACAATGCGTGCCAACCACTTGTTATTGAATAAAATACATCTTCTTGTTGATAGGTTTTGCCATCTCTTGAATATATATATGGAGGCATACCGCCTTTACCTGTAACTTTGACTGATAAATCAGTACATGACTGACCCTCTATTATTTCCACCATTTCTACATGCGGAATAGAAGACACCTCAACCGTAACACTCACACTCTCCTCACATACACCGTTGCTCAATGTTACAGTGTATTCTGTTGTAACACTTGGGCTTGCTTCTACAGTAGCCTTTGTAGTACTGTTAAGACCAGTGCCAGGAGACCATTTAATTGACGTAATACCCACACCTTTTACAGATAATTCGACTTTATCACCTTGACAAATCGTCACATCTTCACTAATCTCCGGCTCAATGTCTGATAACACTGTAACTGTAAGCTCTTTGTTTGCATCACAAATATTTCTGACACTTGCAATGTATGTTGTAGTCTCCTCTGGCTTTACAATAACAGTTGCATCCGATGATAACAACATACCAGTAGTTTTCTCATTCCAAGAAAGTGTGGAACCCACAGGGTATCCGCTCATCTTAAGTTCAACATCAGTGCCAGCACAAACCTTCTTATCCAGTGGCTCTATAGAGAACTCTATGGCAGGATGAACCTCCACAGTAATCTCATTACTTTCTGTCTCACAAGCCCCATTTTTAGCCACCTTTTTATATGTAGCGGTCTCTGTAGGTGCAAAATCAGTAATGTTCTTCCCCTTTTGACCTGTCATTTCATTCCATGTTCCAGCCACAGTCTTACTATACCAAATATACTGTTCCGCAGTCTCAGTATCACTATCAGTGATGTTTATCTTATTCTCTACACATATTACCTCCTTATCAACAGAAATTTCAGGATTTGCAGTCTGTTTAACTTTTATTGAAAGTGCTCCTGAACCTTCACATAAGCCGCCAATCAAATCAACAGTGTATTCAGTATCCTTTATTGGAGATTGCTCTTTAAGGGTAAGCCCAGACTCTCCTGGCACTTGCACTCCATCTATATACCAATTCAAAGATTCTTCCGCACCAAATGTATATGCTGCATTTATATCAAATTTATCACCGAGGCAAATAGTGTTATTAACTACAGGAGCAGTAGGCACAAGCGGTATCTCCACCCTATCATTAACCATTATTTCAAAATCTTTGGAACTCTCACACCCCAATGAGTTGACTACTGAAAATTTATATGAGACCTTACCCTTACTTGTGGCTACAACATTATCTTTAATTATGACATCGGTCTGTCCAAGAGACATATCATCCTCCTCAATAACGATTCCATCCTTAGTCAACTTATAATGTCCGCTACCCGATGTAAACTTAATAGTAATCTCTGCCTTAGGGTTAGAAAGACACACCATAACCGGTGATGTTATGGTAAACTCAGGAGCGGGAGATATTTTGTATGTGACATCCTTTGAAGCGTCACAAACATTGCCCTGCGGGTCTCTAGCCACTACCATAATGGTACCTGAAGAGGCTTTTCTCTCAAGTGTGTAACTAACACCAGTAGCAGAGATATTTGTTCCTGTCCAAGTATATTCATATTCAGGTTTTGACGCTGTAAATGTAAGCTCACTGTCAGGGATCTCATCGTTGAAACATTTCTCTATGGAAGTAGGCGTAACATCAAAAACAGCAGCATCTTTAATCTTTATGGTAATAGGTGTACGCTCACTCTCACAATACTCAATGTGAGTTGACTGATCTGTCTTCTTTTGATTGGTTGCGTAATATGTTTTTGTACCGACAGTTTTAGCGTCAAAAGTAGTATTCTCATCTAAAGCAGTACCACCTTCTTTTGCCTCATAAAAACGTAACTTGTCATACGATGATGTAACCAAACTCTTTAATGGTTTAGTATATGGCTCACTAACCACCGGACACTCTGAATAGTTATTCACTGTAGGAGTCTCTGTAGGAGAGCATTTACACTGATACTGTATAAGAATAGGCTCAGAGGCGGCGGTAAGTTTTCCGCAACCTGTTCCTGGAGAACCACTGCTTGCAGACTGCTCCACAGCGTCCTTATCTCCACCAACCCAAACTCTGTACCAAAGTCCGGTCTCATATAAGTCAGACTTATCAACGTCTATCTCAATAAAATCGTTGGTGACAGCCTCTGCTCCAACATTCTGCCAAGAACTCTTATCCACAGATGTTTGAAACAAATAGTATGGATTCTTGAAAAATGTAGATAAATCATATACAGCATGTGCCTCTAGTTTTAAGTGAACAGTCCTTCCATCATCACAAACAATTGTATCCTTTGATTTGTATTTATCATCTGTGTATATCTTGACATCGGGGGTACAGGTAGAGAACTCAATATCATCAATGGCAATATCATTACCGATAACCTCTTTTTGTGAGCCCTGCTGCACATGATTGTTCTTTATTATAAGTATGAACTGCTTGTAGTTACCTGAATTAAATGATTCAGCCTTCTCCACCCATTCTCCAGTATATGGAAGATCACCCGTCTCCGCATCTACAAGCAACTTATTTTCTCCAGGCAAACCAAAAACCTGGAAACCGGCGTTTACGGGCTCATGATCAGGGGCTGTATTGGAATCTATATTTGCAACAAATGCAGAGAAGTCATAGACTGTATTCTGACAGAGATTACCTGTTGTAATTGTGTATTGGAACATCTGTTTTTCATCTTTACCACAATTGACAATAAGAATACCATCATTGTTAGATGCTGTACGCCCTTCCTTAATATGAGTGTGGTCTTCAATACCTGAATCTTTCCAACCATCCCAACCACCGTTGGCAGCCTTATGTGTAATCATATAATTGTCCTCATTCAAATTACCACTTGACTGATATGTGTAAGTTGAAGTAATGCCTTTTGACTGTTTGTCATCAAGCGATGAAAAATCAACTCTGTTTGTTGCGTTAAGTGAACTGCTTTTAAAATCAACAGTAAGCTGAGCTTCACGCTTACCTGCCACAGAACAACAAACAACAGATGTTATCTTATCCGTTGTAAGAGTGGTGCCACCAGCGGTAACGCGGAAATAAGTTTCACCATTCACCTCAACAGTTATCGTTGATTCAGTTCCATCAAGAGTCTCCCACGTGGCTTTTGCATCAACGGATTTCTCCCACTTATAAGATGATGCGTTCAAACCTTTGGCTATAAGTACATTATGCTCACCGGCACAAACCTTATTTCCATTCTCTGAGACTATTTTTTTGTCAACGCAACCAGTTACCTTTATGGATTTTACGTACAATAAGCCACAACCATTTGAATAATTGGAAGCAAAACTGAATGTTATACTGTTTGACACTGCCTCAAAAGTATTTGTATATGTAAACGTATCCCCAAAGTTAATTTGTTGATATGTATCATTACCATTGACTTTTATCTGAAGTTTTATATAGTTATTTGATGGTTCTCTCTGAGTGGAACAATTACCTTGTTTTTTCGCAGCCATTTCTATTACCACTTTGTACTTATTCTTCCCCGCTTCTGTAATCAAATCTGACAACTTATAAGAAAACATATTGTATTCCCCCTCTTCAGTACAATGAATTACAAGACCATCTTTTTCGTTGACAGAATATTGTCCCGAAGACAATGCGGCAGATGATCCGTTTCTGAATTTCATACTTCCAACTGTCACCTGTTCGGACATTGGGTCAGTATACCTAATACTCTCTATTGGATAATACGTATCCGTAATTCCTGATTTAGGCTGAAAGGTAGTACCGGAGAATGTTGTGGAACACGATTGTGCATTTACGCCGTTAATGCCCACCATCAGCAGTAAAGCACATAAAAACAACAATATAGGTGTCTTGCGTTTAATCATAGTATCTATAAGTTTAGGGCAAACAATGATCACCCATTTTAGTTTCAACTGACAAATGTACAAAAACTTATCAACAAAATGAAATAAAATTTCAATTTTTTGTAAATTTGCACACAAAATAACACTTGTTCCCTTGTCCCTTGACCCTAACTATGGAAACACCATTGATGAAACAGTATTTTGACGTAAAAAAGCGTTATCCTGACACTATTCTGCTGTTCCGCGTAGGCGATTTTTACGAGACCTATTCATCAGATGCCGTAATTGCATCAAAAGTGTTGGGAATAACCCTTACTCACCGTTCCAACAATAGCAACGGACCTATGGAGATGGCTGGAGTTCCACACCACGCCATAGACAACTACCTGCCAAAACTTGTAAGAGCAGGGTATCGGGTTGCCGTATGTGACCAGTTGGAAGACCCTAAAACCACAAAAAACTTAGTAAAAAGGGGTGTTACAGAGATTGTTACACCAGGTGTAAGTTATAATGATAACGTTCTTGATGTAAAGAGCAATAACTTTGTAGCGGCTGTCCATTTTGACAAAAATAACATCGGAGTTGCCTTTTTAGACATATCCACAGGTGAGTTTCTTGCCTCACAAGGCTCCCAAAATTATGTGGAGAAACTTATAAGCAGTTTTATGCCTAAAGAGTTGCTGTACAACACCCAATGCAAAGATAAATTCAAGAATCT
Organism: Candidatus Enterocola sp.; assembly: GCA_045616965.1. Lineage (GTDB taxonomy): Bacteria > Bacteroidota > Bacteroidia > Bacteroidales > Paludibacteraceae > Enterocola. Next base: position 20,319 of record JAZLHT010000249.1, on the reverse strand, counting down.
CAACATACCAAAGATATTCTCATACGCAGAAGATGACTGGTGTTTCTCAACACAAAGTGCTACTGAGAGGCTTCAAAAACAATTCAGCGTGGCATCTCTTAAAGGGTTTGGTGTGGATAATATGGTTTCAGCCACCGTGGCGGCAGGTGCCATCCTCTATTATTTGGACCAGACAGAGCATTCCCGGACATCTCATATTACTGCATTGCATCGCATTGACAATGAGCGTTTTGTGTGGATGGACAAGTTTACTGTCCGCAATTTGGAGTTGTTTCAGCCATCATCACCCGATGGTAAAAGTCTTGCAGACATTCTTGACTTTACTAAAACCCCGATGGGCAGCCGTACACTAAAACGCTGGATAGCATTCCCATTAAAGGAGATAGAGAAGATAGAGGAGAGGCAGAAATATGTGGAATTATACTATAACGATGGAGACCTTACCGATTTCCTCTTTACCCAACTGCCGCTTGTGGGCGATTTAGAGAGAGTAGTCTCAAAAGTGGCTGTAGGCAGAGCCACTCCAAGGGCATTGGTTCAACTTAAAACAGCCCTATATGCAGTGGAACAGATTGCAAAAAGGCAACCTGAACTTTTTAATGACACAGACCTATGCACATCACTTAGAGACCTTATAGAGACATACATAACTGATGAGCCTCCACTAATGATAAGCAAGGGAGAGGTTATAAAATCGGGTGTAAATGAGGAGCTTGATGAGTATCGTAATATAGCCTACAGTGGTAAGGATTACCTGCTTAATATACAGAAGCGGGAGAGTGAGGCCACAGGCATTCCAAGTCTTAAAATAAGCTACAATAATGTGTTCGGGTACTACATCGAGGTACGCAATATGCACAAGGATAAAGTACCTGCTGAGTGGATACGCAAACAGACACTTGCCAATGCAGAACGCTATATAACCCAAGAACTTAAAGAGTATGAGGATAAGATTTTGGTGGCAGAGGAGAGAATCACTGCGTTAGAAACTCAGATATTTAACGATATACTCTCACAGGCTGCCACTCATACCACTGCACTGCAAAAACTATCACATATAATTACTAATGTTGATGCCTTATGCTCTCTTGGAATAGCGGCAAAGACGCACAATTACAGCAAACCGACACTTGACAACACTACGGAACTTGACATAACAGAGGGCAGACACCCTGTTATTGAGACTCAGATGCCTATAGGTGAAGAATATATACCTAACAGTGTTCACCTTGACACCACAGAGCAGCAGATAATAATAATAACAGGCCCCAATATGGCAGGCAAATCGGCACTGCTAAGGCAAACAGCCCTCATTACCCTGATGGCACAGATAGGGAGTTTTGTTCCTGCCCAAGCGGCACGTATAGGATTGGTTGACAAGATATTTACACGTGTGGGTGCAAGTGATAACATATCTATGGGCGAGAGTACATTTATGGTGGAGATGAATGAGGCGGCAAGCATACTTAACAATATGAGCGAGCACTCACTTGTACTATTTGATGAGCTTGGCAGAGGCACCAGCACCTACGATGGCATTTCAATAGCCTGGGCTATAGTGGAATATATACATGAGAACCCTACGGCAAAAGCACGCACTCTGTTTGCAACACACTACCATGAGCTTAACGAAATGGAGAAAAATTTTAAAAGAGTTAAAAATTTTAACATTTCTGTTAGGGAATCTGAAAATAAAGTTATATTTTTGCGGCGTCTTATCAGAGGCGGTAGTGAGCATAGTTTTGGAATCCATGTGGCACAGATGGCAGGAATGCCTAAGAGCATAGTGAAGCGTGCATCTGAGGTTCTTAAAAAATTAGAGGGAGAGAATTCAAAGGGTGTTGCACAAGGGTTGTCTCACTCTAAAAAGCTGAAAGAGGCGGCACAGTCAAGAGAAGGACTGCAACTCAGCTTCTTCCAACTTGATGACCCTGTACTAAGCCAAGTGCGTGATGAGATTCTAAAAATAGATATCAACAGCCTTACACCTATTGAGGCACTGAATAAGCTTAACGAGATTAAAAGAATAATAACAGGATAAAGAAGAAATAACTTTCAACTTTTAACTTTCAACTTTCAATTATGTTTTCATTAGTTACGGGAGCAAGTTCCGGCATTGGGTTACAGTATGCACATCGCTTGGCGGAGCATTACAAATACGATTTGGTACTTGTAAGCAATCAGGAAAAAGAAATCAAGGAAACCGCCGATGAAATGGCAGAAAAATACGGAGTAAAGGCTATCTCAATATACAAAGATTTATCTACAGAGAGTGCTCCGCAAGAACTGTTTGACTACTGTAAGGAGAACGGAATAGAGATAGAGGTGCTTATAAACAATGCAGGTGTATTCTTCTTCAATGACCTTGCAGGTACAGCAGAAAAAAGGGTGAATCTTATGCTTCACCTGCATATCCGTACAGTTACAAACATGACCAGATTGTTTGGTGCCGCAATGGCGGAGCGTGGACATGGATACATTCTTAATATGAGCTCTATGAGTGCCTGGATGGCAATGCCAGGTATTCAATGCTACAACGCATCTAAGGCATACATTCTTAATTTCAGCAAATCCATGTGGTATGAGCTTAAACCACATGGAGTTACCGTTACAGCAATAACCCCAGGAGCCATAGATACAGGACTCTACGGACTTGCTCCAAACCTACGTAAGCTTGCAGTAGCGTTACACGTATCAATGCCGCCTGCAAAACTTGTAAAAAAGGCACTTAAAGCAATGTTCAAAGGCAAAAAGAAGGCAATGCCAGGCTCACTTAACTACCTGTTTGTACCAATGATTAAGCATCTGCCTGATTGGGTTGTGTTCACTGCAATGAAGAAGATTTCCTGCTTTCAGAAATAGTTTTATCCAAATCGGATGATCCATTTTGGATAAAATTGAAGTGCCAAGATCCCTCAATAACGAGCAAAAGCACGGAAAATTCCGTGCCTTTGCTCAGCCGCAGGTGGCTGCTACTTGTACGGATCATAACCGCAACCGTATTTGGCGTAGTTGTATGAACCATATGGATCATCAGGGTCTGACTTGCCAATATAAATCATATATCCATTATAATATATTGGTTCTTTAGGATCTGAATACCATTCGTGTGAATAATATAGTTTACTATTTGCGTATAAAGATTGATTAACTATGTAGTTTTCTTTTATCCATTGTAGATATTCTTTTGTATTTTCTGTGCAAATGAATTCATTGTCTTTTTTTACAAATCCTATAAAGTAAGTCAGATGTTTGTCTGTCAGTTTTTGTTCGTTTTCCAAATAGAGTTCCTTGTCTTTTTCTTCCAGATTCAGGATCTGTCCCATCACTTCAGTTATTTCCATTTTTTCAAACGTAAACCCGTATGCGAGGCCGTATGATTTGTTCAAATAATAATACGGTTTCATAGGGGTGTCTACTACTCTGAACTGTTCAAACCCCTGTTCTATCAAGGCACTGACCACAGTGGCTGAATCCTGACCGTACAGGCTCTCCACGAGTTCAAGGGACATTTTTGAGAAGTCGAGACTCTTTGAAGGCTCGTCCTTCTTGCATGACACACACACCGTCATCATCACCGCTGCGGCGACGATTGACAAAATAGATAAAATCTTTTTCATAACTGTAAGTTTTTAAAATTGGTTGATGTTATTTTGTTTATATATTTTTTCTTTCAACCTGCAAATATGGACATAAAAAAGCGGGACCTACATTGCTGTCCGTCCCGTGTATCAAGGCTCTGGTAAACCCACTCCAATAGTCCGAACAACAAGAAGCCCACGCCGTATGTAATCGACACAGTGGATACTGTGTACGAGTTTACATACCCGCAGGACATTCATTGTTGCTAAGCTCCGATTGAAGTTGAATTTACCAGATTCTGATACACCAGAACAAAGCGTCAATAAACGCCTATTTTATGTCTAAAGAGGCTCGTTTGCCTCTGTAAGCCCACCCAGCTGCTCTATTTATTAGAGCAAATCAGCATGGACTACACCACAAAGGTAAAAATAATTTTTTATAATTTTAATAAAATTTCTTAAATTCTAAATCTTGTTACAAACATACTTGTCAAAATCAACTACAAGAGGGAAACTGCCCATACTTCTGACTTTTTGTATAAACCTTCCCGCCTCATCTTTTGATATCAAGCCCTTCTGTATAGCGTAGTATAAAAAATCATTTGTGGTCAAATATGTTATATTATACTCAGCACAGTAATCAATTATATCTTTTGTATTACTGCTTCCTACCACATCATTATGGAATCTGCAATACACCATACATGCACTTTCGCCCCTTCCCAAATGTGGTCCGCTTGTAGCGGTCAACCTTAAATACTCCTTTTTTTCTTCTCCAAACTCACTGAATTTTTCTATAGCAATACTTTTTTCTTGAACAATAACAGCATCCAATGATGACAAAACCAAATCAGGCAACTCTCTAATTACAATATCAAGAACAACAAACTGAAATTCAGGTAATATCTTGGGAAGCATAGACAACAAACCTCCTCTAAAGAAGTGGTTTATTACATCAGCATCAAGAACAACCTTAGTTTTCTTTCCTGTCATAGGATATCATTTTTAAAAGTTCCATATAGTGACCCTCTGATAACTTTCCTGATTCATACAACAAACGTGCTTTCTCACCAAAATCACTTATTGTTTCTCCTTCATTCCCTTGCTCATAAAGAGAAACACCATATCCATATTCCTGTGCAGATTCCTTTACAGATATTTGCTGTAGTTCATTGTAGCATTTGTCTGAGACAAGTCCCATTCCCTTAAGGCGGATAAGGAGCGTCTGTCTGGAAACTTGAAACATTTGTTCTATTCTTAAAATTGTGGCAAGACTTACATTGCGACTTTTAGTTTCTTCATAACTTACCATTTTACAAACACCCTCACGTGGCAGTAAAAAGACTGATGCAAACAAGTTTGCATTAAATTCCTCATTGGTAACTACACCTTGGCATATATGTGGCAACGGATTTGCCTCAAACAACAAATGATATAGTTCATGTGCAATTGTAAAATGCTGACGTCCTATTGTGGAGTTGCTATTTATAAGCATAAATAACTTTCCGCTTTTTGACTTGCAACTAATCCCATACGAATTTCTGGATAACGGACGAAACATTGCTGTTACATTAAGGTGTCTCAGCAAAGTCATAACATCAATGGGGGATGATATGCTTATTTCATTCTCAAAGCGGAACTTGCATGCCAATGCCTCTGCCTCATTAATAGTAAGTTTTTTCATTTTTTTAACATAGAGTCCAACATCAGTGAATTTTTAACAACCTTCTTGAATGCCGCTACTTGTACCATATCATCGGTGGTAAGATTATCCACACGAAAAGCCGTAGTAAGCATATTTTCCACCACATTGGAATCCTCTGCATACATCAAGATAGCATCACACCCATATAAATCAGCCAGTTTTTCCATAAGAGACAAAGGTAGTTCTCTATCACCCGTTTCATAATTAGCATAGGCAGACCTTTTTATTCCAAGAAAATCGGCAACTTTTTCTTGCGTAAAATCTGATATCTCACGCATCAATTTAATGTTTTTAGCAACAATTGTGTTTTCTTTCATAATGCTGAATATTAAATTAATTGCAATTATTTTATGTGGCAAAATTATAAAATATTTTCAATATATGCAAATTTTGCCACAGATTATGATTATTATCCAACTTGATATAAAGTTTCTCCCTTGAATTTGTTTTTCATCAAAAATAAGAGTTTATTTCTTTTCTACGAACCTCAACTCTTTAGTTGCAGAAATTTTATAGACTTCCATTCCATTATTGTGGCTGCTAATGTACTCTATCAGGCGGTCACAATAATTTTTATTATCACTGAATATAAGTTTCCCTTTTGATAGTGAAGTGTAGTTATCTCCACCACCATACATAAAGTCTATTGTCCCGATATTGTAGGTTTCATCGGGATTTATGGGCTTTCCGTTCATAAGTGCCTTAGTCAATTTTGCATTAGAATCATATTCTACATACACGCCACTGCTTACACAATCTCCACCTATGTTTGCCATAACCTCAAACGCCTTAAGCAAATCCCTTCCTTTTAATTTTATTATCATAATGTTGCTTTCAAAAGGCATAAAACTCTTGATGAAACCTTCTGAAATCTCACCCTTAGGCATAGGATGCCTCAATCCTTTACCGTTTATAATAAAGCAATCAACTCTATCTGTAGTCAATGACTTGCAAATATCAAACATTACATCTGTAACCCAATTCCCTGCCTCATAAATTTTTCCGTTATCAAGCAGAGTGGGATTATAGGCTATTATACGATTCATAGCACTATCCACCTTTGTCTTATAACCATCTATCCATTGCCGCATTGCCGCATATTTGACAGTGGCGGAATCAAGCCTTGAATTAACAGGGATAAGCCTGTGTTCTATTGCTCCGCTCTCTAAATCAAGATCTAATATGGTCATATATTTACCATACCTGCCTGTTTGCGTAACTATTGAATTTTTGCCTGTTTTATCGGGAATAATTGATGGTGCATCCACACTTTGGTTATTTGGCTTGATAAGAGTATGGGAATGCCCACCTATAACGGCATCTATACAATCGCTAGGGTTCATAAGCAATGTATCGCAAGTATTGCTACCATTGCAGAGTGAATAGCCTATATGAGATACCATTATAACATAATCAGCCTTGCCGCTGTTTTTTAGTTTTTTTGCCAATCTTACGGCTGTTTTTGTAGCGTCAATATACTTTACCCCATCATACATTCCCTTAGTTACACTGCCTTTAAGATTTACACTTACACCTATAAATGCAACACGCTTGTCGCCCACCTCCACTATATCGTATGGCTTGAATAGGGAGCGTAACCTTTTGTCAGAGAATCTATAGTTGGCGTTTAATTTGGTACATTTCATCGGGAGATAATGGCGGTATAGCTCATCTGTTCCGTTATCAAATTCATGGTTACCTGTTATTATATAATCGTATCCCAATGAGTCTAACATAGGGTATTCCACATCTCCCTTAAAGTAAGAGAAAAACGGAGTTCCCTGCACATTGTCTCCTGCATGTACGGCTATAACATTCTTATCTGCCACACGCACACTATCTAAAATTGCACGCTGACGTAGCATTCCACCAAGATTGTCAACATCAGGCAGTACCATAGAATGGGTGTCGTTTATACCCACAATAGTAAGATGCTCCGCATACACACAAGCATAAACAGATACAAAAAAGGCGGTCAGTATGGCAACCGCCCCTCTTTTTGTTGCAATTCCTATCATTCTATTTTAGTTGGATAATCTATAGTATAATGAAGCCCACGGCTCTCCTTGCGTTCCATAGCCATCTTTATTACAAGATAACCTGCATTGATAATGTTGCGTAACTCGCATATCTCTTTAGTCACTACTGAACGGTCAAACAAATCCTCCGTCTCCTTATACAGAATCTCAAGGCGGTCAAATGCACGTTTTAATCTCAGATTTGAACGGACTATACCCACATAGTTACTCATAATCTGACCAACTTCCTTCTCACTTTGGGTAATAAGAACCATCTCCTCATTAAGACTTGTGCCTGCATCGTTCCATAAAGGAACATTATCATTGATTTTTATGCTATCTATAATTTTAAGTGAGTCTTTGGCAGCCTTATCGGCATAAACAATAGCCTCAAGAAGTGAGTTTGATGCCAAACGGTTTGCCCCATGAAGTCCTGTACATGAACACTCTCCGGCAGCGTACAAATGATTTATTGTAGTGCGTGCGTTCATATCAACCTTTATACCGCCACACAGATAATGGGCGGCAGGCACAACAGGGATATAATCTTTTGTAATGTCAATACCCAGACTCAGGCACTTTTCATAAATCATAGGAAAATGCTCTTTTGTCTCCTCGGCAGGTTTATGCGTTACATCAAGATATACATAATCACAACCTGCAAGTTTCATCTCTGTATCTATGCTACGTGCCACTATATCACGTGGAGCAAGAGAACCCCTCTTGTCATATTTATACATAAACTCCTCGCCTTTTCTATTCCTTAATACCGCCCCGTAACCACGCATAGCCTCTGTAATAAGGAATGACGGACGCTCTGACGGGTTATAAAGACTTGTAGGGTGGAACTGTACAAACTCCATATCCTTTACTATACCTTTAGCCCTATAAACCATAGATATACCATCGCCTGTAGCGATTGATGGGTTAGTTGTAGTCTGATATATATTACCTATACCTCCGGTTGCCATCATAGTTACCTTAGATAGGAATGTGTGCACGCGGCGTGTTTTAGGGTTGAGTACATACACACCATAACATTCTATATTAGGGGTTGTATGCTTAACAAGCTGTCCAAGATGGTGTTGCGTTATTAAGTCTATTGCAAAATAGTTCTCAAAAACCTCAATATTAGGGTGCTCCTGAATACGTTTTACAAGTGAGTGCTGAATCTCCGCACCTGTACTGTCCTTATGGTGTAGAATACGGAAATCTGAGTGTCCGCCCTCCTTATGCAGGTCAAAGTTGCCTTGCTCATCTTTATCAAAATCAACACCCCAATGCACAAGTTCCTGTATTTGAGAAGGTGCGTTCTCTATAACCATACGTACAACCGCCTCATCACATGCACCATCACCTGCAATAAGAGTGTCTTTTACATGATTCTCAAACTTATCTGTAAGTTTGGTTACTGAGGCTATACCACCCTGTGCAAGATTTGTGTTAGCCTCTTCAAGTTTTGTTTTACAAAGTATTGCAACCTTGCCTTTATCGGCAACTTTTAGTGCAAAACTCATACCTGCGATACCGCTACCTATAACCAAAAAATCAAATTTACGTACCATAATAAATGCATTTAATTTTACGCAACTATAATATTAGTAAATTCCCTTACAATATTTTGAAGAACATTAATAGTTACACTATTGCCAAATTGTTTGTACGCTTGATTGATGTTGGATGGGATTTTGAAACTTTCAGGGAATCCTTGTAATCTGGCACATTCCCTTGGACTAAGTTTTCTAACCACACCATTAACCAAATACAAACCTGTTTTGGCACCAGCTCCACCTCCGTAGGCACTTAATGTTATTGAATGACCTATAGGATCATAAATCCTTTCGCCTTGTCCACCTTTGTTCACAACTCCTATTTGGACAGGACAATTAGGAATTGCCCTCTCTCCAAACAGGGATTTTTCAACAACTTGTATCGGTTTTTTGTAAATTCTAATATCAGGTCTGCTAATGATTTTTGCATCAACAGGATTTTCCTCCAAAACATCAACTAACGATGATGCGGATTTTGTGGTAGGGAACCTGAATTTCTCCTTATTTTTAATATCACTTCTAAATGAAACTATATAAACCCTTTCCCTATGCTGCGGAACTCCGTAATCGCCACTGTTAAGAACCTTATAGTATGTAGTATAGCCTAATTCTCCTAACGTATCAAGTACCTTCCTAAATGTTTTGCCGCCATCATGAACCTCAAGATTCTTTACATTCTCCATAAATATCACTTTCGGCTTATGAAATGACACAATGCGTGCAATATCAAAAAATAAAGTTCCTCTTGTATCTTCAAATCCCTTTTGCTTACCGCTTATTGAAAATGCTTGACAGGGGAACCCTCCACATAAAATATCGTGACACGGAATGTTCCTCTCATCAACTTTTGTAATATCACCATCTGGCATTATATGGTGATTGTTAAAATAAGTTTCAGCAGCCGGTCTATCCCACTCCGATGCGTATAAGCACTTAGCACCAAAACTATTCAATGCATAATGAAACCCTCCTATCCCTGCAAAGAGATCAATGAAAGAGTATCCTTTTAGCTTTTTGTCTTTAACGCTTATCATAAACTAACGATGTACAAAAGTAGTAAAAAAAAACATACATTGTTCAATTCCCACAAACAAAAAAGGTTGGAACCAATATTCCAACCTTACTTACGTAGCGCAACCGGGAGTCGAACCCGGGTTTTCGCCGTGAGAGGGCGGTGTCCTAGGCCACTAGACGAATGCGCCATCTACGTTCAATTTTGCGATGCAAAGTTAAAGCATATTTTTAATATATGCAAATTTATTTTTTGTTGACCGTTATTTGAAGAATTTGTTGAACTCTTCAAAACTTACGTTTTTGCCTGAAACAGTAACTTTTTCTTTAAGAACAGCCATAACTTTATCCTCTATGGCACGCTCTGCCACATTTTTTCTGCCGTCCTTGTTCTGCAACATCTCCTTAACGTAGTTTTCAAGGTACTCATCGGGTATGCTCAGCATTCCGTATTGTGCAAATTGTGCTTTAGCCTGTCTTTTTGCAACCTCTTTAATATCAGCCTCCTCTATCTTAATATCGGCTTCCTTGGCAATTTTGTCCTTAAATAGTTGCCATTTAAGGTCATCAAGCATTTTGGAGAACTCACTCTCAATCTTCTCATCAGTCATTTCCTTATTCTGCTCTTTAAGCCAACGTTTAAGGAACTCCTCAGGGAACTTGACGTCTTTAAGTCCGTCAAGTACAAGGGCACGCATATCAAGTATGAATTTGATATCGCTGTCTGCTACAAATTGGTTTGCAAGTTCAGATTTAATTTTTGCTTCAAATTCCTCTGCGTTTTTTACGGTTCCTTTACCAAAGCACTCATCAAAAAACTCCTGATTCATCTCAGCCTCTGCAAAACGAGTGATTTCCTCAACCGTAAAACGGCAATCGGATTTGAACTCCTTAGCCTTCTCCTTATCCATCTTAAGCAGAGATGCCAATTCAACCTCGCTGCCGCCAAAAGCATTGAATGGGTTAAAGTCAAAACTTTCTCCTATCTTTTTGCCATAACATTTTTTCTTCTCATCATCCTTTTTCATGTAATTAGGACTTATCATGGCACTTTCAACATTAACGCCGTCCTCTTTTACAGAACCTTTATCATCCAACTCAACCAATTTGCCCTTAATTACATCCTTTTCACCTGTTTCTTCTGCTTTAACATACTTTCCAAACCTGCCTCTGTACGAAGCGGTCTGCTGGTCTATCATTTTTTTGTCAACGTCTATTGTGTAGTATGTCACTTTATCCTTTTTAGTCAGTGAAAGCTCTATTGCCGGAGCGATGGCTATATCAAAAGAGAAATTGAACTCATCACCATCTTTAAGTACAGGGGTAGGGAAATCAACTGTAGGCAGAGGTTCTCCCAAAATATCCAATTTGTTATCTGTAATGTGCTTGTATAGAGCCTCTGAAATCAGTTTGTTCACTTCTTCGGCAAGAAAAGCCTCACCAAATTTGCGTTTAATAAGGCTGGCTGGTACTGTACCCGGACGGAATCCCGGCATAACAGCCTTTCTTCTGTAATCTTTAATGGCTTTCTCTACTTTCTCTGTGTAATCAGACGGTGTCACTGTTACCTTGAGAGTGGCATTCACTGCATCGGAGTTGTTTTGAAGTACGTTCATAAATAGTTGAAAAATTGAAAGTTATTATCATAAATAGAAAGAACCCGTTTCAGGGTTCCTTCTTTTGTGCGGATGACGGGACTCGAACCCACACGTCGCAAGACACTAGATCCTAAGTCTAGCGCGGCTACCAATTACGCCACATCCGCAAGGGACTGCAAAGATAAGACACTTTTTTTATTTCACAAAATATTAACGAAAAATAATTTTTTATTTGTACATTTGCAGTCGTAAATGTTACAATATTATGGTAAAACACGTTATACTTTGGAAACTGAATGACTCTTTAACCCCCGATGAGAGAGAAAAGGTAAAGAAAGGGATTAAGGCAGGTCTTGAAGGTCTTAAAGGGAAAGTTCCTAACATAGTGGAGATAAAAGTGAATATTGATGGTTTGGAGACATCAAACGCAGATGTGATGCTTGATTCCACTTTTACTGATTATGATGCCTTGAAGGCTTACTCTGTGAACCCGCTTCACGTAGAGGTTGCAAATACAAAAGTAAGACCATTCACCGTATCAAGAACTTGTATGGATTATGAGATTTAGTTAGAAAAATCCTTGACCCTTGATCCTTGACCCTATTACGAGAGAAACGAGTAATTATATTATGACAAGAGAGGAAACAATAGATTTAGCGGTATCATACTTTAAAGAGGGATATGCTTGCTCTCAATCTGTGGTTTTGGCGTTTGCTGAGCGTGTAAAACTAGACCCGATGGTGGCAAAACGCATATCGGGTACATTTGGTGGCGGTATGGGACGTTTACGTCAGAAATGCGGTGCGCTTACCGGGGCGTTTATGATACTTGGGTTGGCTAAAGGTTATGACCGTCCGGACGATATGGACGGAAAATTGGCGGTATATAGTAAGGTGCGTGAGCTTAACCGTAAAGTGGAGGAGACTTTCGGCACATCGCAGTGTAATGAACTCCTTATTAAGTATTCAAATCCGGAACATGTGCAGCAACGTTCACACCATCAGGATATATGTGTTAAGATAGTGGCGGACGTTACGGGAAAATTATACGATATGTTGGGGAATTAGCTCATCTGGTAGAGCGTTAGGTTCGCAATCTAAAGGTGGTGGGTTCGAGTCCCATATTCTCCACAAAACTTAGGGGTCTGAGATTCCTAAGTTTTGGTTTTCATAATGACTATGGAAAAACTGTGGAATAAGAATTACACTAAGGTGTGGGTGGCAAATTTTATGTTGTTTCTCTCATTTATGTTGCTTATGCCCCTGCTTCCACTGTACCTCAGTGATACATTCGGGGCTAATAAGCAGGCAATAGGTATAGTCTTGTCAGGATATATTATCACAGCACTCCTTTCCAGACCGTTTAGTGGTTATATGGTTGACAGTTTTCCAAGAAAAGCGGTACTCCTTATTTGTTATAGTGTTTTTGCCCTGTTTTTTGCAGGATATTTAGCTGCCGGTTCTTTGGTCTTGTTTGCCATAGTAAGAACGCTTCATGGGGCACCATTCGGTGCTACAACGGTGGCAAGCAGCACTACCGCCATAGATGTACTGCCATCTTCACGCAGGGCGGAGGGCATAGGGTATTATGGTTTAAGCAATAATATAGCCACTGCCATAGGTCCCACAATAGCGATATACGTACTCCAATTCACAGGTAGTTATAACTTACTGTTTGTGTTGTCATTATCTATTGCCTTGGTGGGGTTCATAATAAATTGTACTGTTGATTTGCCGTCAAGACCTCTTGTAAAACACCATCCTAAAATGTCGATGGACCATTTCTTTTTGCTGCCTGCATGGAGTGAGGCCATAGTTATGTTCTGCTTTGGATTCTCTTATAGTGTAGTCTCCAATTATCTTGCCATCTATGGTAGGGATGAACTTGACATAACAAGCGGCACCGCTCTATATTTTGCATTGTTGTCTGCTGGACTGATATTGTCCAGAATAACTGGCGGACGCAGTTTAAGACATGGAAAAATTGTGAGGAATGCCATTATGGGAATGGTTGTATCTCTTGTTGGCTATGCATTGTTTGCCAGTGTGCATAATGAGTTCGCCTATTATGCAAGTGCCGTTATTATAGGATTTGGAAACGGACACATGTTTCCTGCAATTCAAAATATGTTTATTAACCTTGCACATAAAAACAAACGTGGTACGGCTAATTCCACATTCCTTATTTCTTGGGATAGTGGTGTGGGAATAGGAATTTTATTAGGAGGGGTTGTAGCTGAGGCAATGGGCTATCATGCTGCATTCTGGATGTCTTGCATAGTGAACGCCGCAGGTGTGGTTTGGTTCATATTATACGCCCGTAACAGTTATAACAAACATAAAATATAGTGATTTTTATTTTGTGGTATTGCAAATTATGGTTACTTTTGTACTGAAACAGATTATGTTATAAGATTTGATATGGAACATAAATTATTTATTTACAACACATTAAGTAGAAAAAAAGAGCAGTTTACACCATTACATGAGCCGTATGTGGGTATGTATGTATGCGGTCCTACGGTATATGGAGACGGTCATTTGGGGCATGCACGTCCTGCCATTACTTTTGATTTGCTGTTCCGCTATCTTCAGTTTTTAGGGTATAAAGTGCGTTATGTGCGTAACATTACAGATGTAGGACATTTGGAACACGATGCTGACGAGGGAGAGGATAAAATAGCAAAAAAAGCAAGACTTGAGCAGAAAGAACCTATGGAGGTGGTGCAATACTATCTTAACAGGTATCACAAGGCTATGGAGTCTCTTAATGTGTTACCACCTTCCATTGAACCTCATGCATCGGGTCATATAATAGAGCAGATAGAGTTTGTTAAGAAAATTCTTGATTCAGGATATGCCTACATAAGTGAGGGTTCTGTATATTTTGATGTAAAAAAGTATAATAACGATTATCATTATGGTCAACTTTCGGGCAGAAACATTGATGACCTTTTAGAAACTACAAGAGAGCTTGACGGTCAGCAGGAGAAACACTGCTCACTTGATTTTGCGCTTTGGAAAAAGGCTCAGCCTGAGCATATTATGCGTTGGCCTTCACCATGGAGTGATGGTTTTCCTGGTTGGCATCTGGAGTGCTCCACTATGGGTACCAAGTATTTAGGGCAGGAGTTTGACATACATGGTGGCGGCATGGACTTGGTTTTCCCTCATCATGAGTGCGAGATTGCCCAATCCACTGCGGCACTCGGACACCAAAGCGTGCATTATTGGATGCACAATAACATGATAACCATCAACGGACAGAAGATGGGCAAATCATTAGGCAATTTCATAACTTTGGATGAGTTCTTTACAGGTAGCCATAAACTGCTTAGTCAGGCATATAGCCCAATGACAATCCGTTTCTTTATCTTACAGGCTCATTACCGTAGTACGGTTGATTTCAGTAATGAGGCTTTGAAGGCATCAGAAAAAGGTTACCAAAGGCTTATGGAGGCATATAACCGTCTAATTGCACTTAAACCTGCCGCCACATCTACAGTAGATGTCAAGAACCTGCGTCAGCAGTGTATAGATGCTATGAATGATGACCTTAACTCACCTATTGTAATATCATATCTGTTTGAGGCTGCAAAATCCATAAATGCCATAGCAGACGGTAAGGCTACAATAAGTGCAGATGACTTGAATGAACTTAAATCCACATTCAAGTTATTCATAGAGGATATTCTCGGTCTTAAAAATGACTCGCAGAGTGAGGTTGGGACATCGTCAGATGCCTATAAAAAGGCGGTAGATTTGCTCCTTAACATAAGACTTGATGCAAAAAAGAACAAGGATTTTGCAACAAGCGATAAAATCCGCAACTCTTTACAGGAACTTGGGTTCACTATAAAGGACACAAAAGACGGATTTGAGTGGTCTTTGTAAAAGACAACCTAAATAAAAAAAAGAATTTTCTTTATGAAAATTCTTTTTTTTATTTGTATAAATGTATTATATTTGCATTTGTTAGTTAATTTTTGGATTAAAAACGCTTTACAGCACATTACAAGCACTATTATGAGAAACGAATTTAAAGATTTTGCAACAAAACACTTAGGAATGAACTCTCTGGCACTTGATGATTACATGAAAATCACAAGCAGTTACAGTTACATAAACCCCACTATTATAGAGGAGCGTCAGTTGAACATTGCCCAAATGGATGTATTCTCTCGTCTTATGATGGACCGTATAATTTTCTTAGGCACTCAGATAGACGACTATACAGCCAATGTAATACAGGCACAACTACTTTATTTGGACTCCGCTGACCCTGGTAAAGATATTTCTATATATCTGAACACACCTGGAGGCAGCGTTTATGCCGGGCTTGGAATTTATGACACCATGCAGTTTATTCAGAGTGATGTGGCTACAATATGCACAGGTATGGCTGCATCTATGGGTGCCGTACTTATGACAGCAGGAGCAAAAGGCAAGCGTTCTGCACTCAAACACTCACGCATAATGATTCACCAGCCTATGGGTGGTGCTCAAGGGCAGGCATCCGATATAGAGATTACCGCACGTGAGATACAGAAACTAAAGAAAGAGCTCTACTCCATAATTGCAGAACATTCCGGCAATACATACGAGAGAATAGAGCAAGACTCAGACCGCGACCATTGGATGACCGCTGAGGAAGCAAAGGAGTATGGAATGATAGATGAAGTCTTGATAAAACCTAAAAAGTAATCCTAATGCCACAAAGTAAGAAAGAGGAGAGGTGCAGTTTCTGCGGAAGGAGTGAGAAAGAGGTTCCGTTTCTAATTTACGGACCCGATGCCAACATTTGCAGTGACTGTATTGAACGAGCGCAAGAGATTGTAGGTGAGCATTTGGCAAAGAAATCAAAATTTGATGTAAAACTTGCCGAACTGCCAAAACCTAAGGAACTGAAAGAATTTCTTGACGGATATGTAATAGGTCAGGATGATGCCAAAAAGAGCCTGTCAGTTGCCGTTTATAACCATTATAAAAGGCTGCTTCAAGAGAAAAGCAGTGATGATGTTGACATTGAGAAATCAAACATCATACTAATAGGCTCCACCGGCACAGGTAAAACATTGCTTGCCAAGACAATAGCCAAGAAACTAAATGTGCCGTTCACCATTGTGGACGCTACGGTTCTTACGCAAGCCGGGTATGTGGGAGAGGATATTGAGAGCATACTTACCAGATTGTTGCAAGTAAGCGATTATGATGTAACGGCTGCGGAGCGTGGAATTGTATTTATTGATGAGATAGACAAAATAGCCCGTAAGGGTGATAACCCTTCCATTACCCGCGATGTTAGTGGAGAGGGGGTACAACAAGGTCTGTTGAAACTATTGGAAGGTTCTGTTGTCAATGTGCCGCCACAAGGTGGCAGAAAGCACCCTGAACAAAAAATGATACCTGTAAACACCCAGAATATCCTGTTTATTTGTGGAGGTGCGTTTTCTGGCATAGAGCAGAAAATAGGTGCAAGACTCAATACCAGATTAGTGGGTTACGGGGCCTCAGCCAAAACAGTTAAGGTTGACAAGGACAATATGTTACAATACGTTCAGCCACAAGACCTTAAATCATTCGGTCTAATTCCTGAAATTATAGGAAGGCTTCCCATTGTGACACACTTGGACCCACTTGACAGAAGTGCCTTGAGGCGTATTCTTACAGAGCCTAAAAACGCCATCACAAAACAATACATAAAGTTGTTCAAGATGGATGGTGTTACACTTATATTTGAAGATGAAGCACTTGATTATATAGTTGATAAAGCTATAGAATTTAAATTGGGAGCAAGAGGGTTAAGGTCTCTTGCAGAGAGCGTTATGATGGATTTTATGTACGATGTGCCATCAACATCAGTAAAAGAATTGCGTATTACCAAAGCCATTGCAAAAGAAAAAATCAGCAAGGCTAACGTTAAACAGGAATAGAAGAGTTTTGTAAAATATGTCTAAAAATTCTGTATTACTCAATGCACTAAAGGAACACTTTGGATTTGATTCCTTTAAAGGAAACCAAGAGGCAATAATCCAAAATCTGTTGGACGGCAAGGATACTTTTGTATTGATGCCTACCGGCGGAGGAAAGTCTTTATGTTATCAGTTGCCGTCACTCCTTATGGACGGCATGGCAATTGTAATATCGCCACTTATCGCTCTGATGAAAAATCAAGTAGATGCCATGCGCTCATTCAGTGAGGAGAATGGTGTTGCTCACTTTATAAATTCATCACTGACAAAATCAGCCATTGATGAGGTTAAGAATGATGTGTTGAGCGGTAAGACAAAACTGCTTTACGTGGCTCCGGAATCACTTACAAAAGAGGATAACATAAATTTTCTGCAAGGCATAAAAATCTCTTTCTATGCAGTTGATGAGGCTCATTGCATCTCTGAGTGGGGGCACGATTTCCGCCCTGAATACCGCCGCATAAGACCAATCATAACAGAGATAGGCGAGGCTCCTGTCATAGCCCTTACGGCAACTGCTACACCTAAGGTTCAGCATGATATTCAGAAGAACTTAGGCATGAATGACGCTACCGTATTCAAATCATCCTTCAACCGTCCTAATCTTTATTATGAGGTACGTCCAAAAACTCAAAACATAGATAAGGACATAATTAAATTCATTAAGAGCCAAGAAGGTAAATCAGGAATCATATATTGCCTAAGCCGTAAAAAGGTGGAGGACTTAGCTGAAACTTTAAGAGTGAACGGTATAAGCGCCCTTGCTTACCACGCAGGTATGGATTCTGCAGAAAGAACTGAGAATCAGGATAGTTTCCTAATGGAGAAGGTGCAAGTAATAGTGGCTACTATAGCGTTTGGTATGGGTATAGATAAACCCGATGTACGCTTTGTAATACATTATGACATACCAAAAAGCCTTGAGGGTTACTATCAGGAGACAGGAGGTGCCGGACGTGACGGCGGCGAAGGCCAATGTATTGCCTTCTACTCAAGCAAGGATTTACAGAAATTAGAGAAATTTATGCAAGGCAAGCCTGTGGCTGAACAGGAGATAGGCAAACAACTCCTTGCTGAGACCGCAGCATACGCAGAGTCAAGTGTATGCCGTAGAAAACTTCTGCTGCACTATTTTGGTGAGGAGTTTGGAGCAGATAACTGCGGCAACTGCGATAACTGCCTCAATCCTAAGAAACAGATAGAGGCACAAGATTTACTATCCATCGTATTGGAGACAATACTTGATGTAAAGGAGAAATTCAAAGCAGACCACATTATAAACATAATAATTGGGAAGAAAAGCACCGAAATAGTTGACTATAAGCATGATGAGTTAGAGAATTTTGGCATTGGCGAGAAGGACGGTTCAAATTTGTGGCAGGCTGTGATACGACAGGCTATGATTGCAGGTTTTATTGACAGAGAGATTGAGAACTACGGGGTACTTAAACTTACAGATGCCGGCAGACAATTCCTGAAAAAGCCGTCATCATTTATGATAACTAAGGATAATGAGTTTGAAGAAGACGATGAGGATGCACCGATAAGACGTGGAGGCGGTTCAGGGGCGGCAGATGAAACCCTGTTCTCTATGCTTAAGGATTTACGCAAAAAGATGTCAAAACATCTCAACGTGCCGCCATTTGTCATATTCCAAGACCCATCTTTGGAGTCTATGGCGACAACCTACCCTATAACCATAGAAGAATTGCAAAATATTCCTGGTGTGGGTGCAGGCAAGGCAAAACGATACGGAGATGAATTCATACAACTTATAAAACGCCACGTAGAGGAGAACGAGATAGAGCGTCCAGAAGATATGCGCGTGCGTATGAAACCCAATAAATCATCACAGAAAATCTATATAATACAAGCCATTGACCGCAAAATCAGTCTTGAAGACATAGCCATTTCAAAGGGGCTGGATTTTCCTGAACTGTTAGATGAATTGGAGGCTATAGTCAATTCGGGTACTAAAATTAATATTGATTACTTTGTTGATGATGTTATGGACCCAGATAAGGCGGAAGAGATCTTTGAATACTTCCGTGAAGCCAAAACTGATGATATTGATGAGGCTATGACAGAACTTGGAGGAGACTATACAGAGGATGAAATAAGGCTCATACGTGTCAAATTTGTATCGGAGATGGGAAATTAAAAAGCCTTTAACCACGGATTTGCGAAGCAAAGACGTAATTAATGAAGATAATAAAACGCATACTGGATTTCTTTTACCCCCTGTTTAGTAAGTTCTTAAGCAGGGAGGTTTATTATTACCTTGCTTGTGGCACAATAAACACACTGTCTGACTGGTTTTTGTATTTTATTATATACAATTACATAGTTTGCAAACAAATGGTGGATTTGGGGGTTGTTGTTATCTCCGCTCCTATTGCATCACTTATAATAGTCACCCCACTTACATTCATCATAGGATTCCTGCTCTCAAAGTTCATAACTTTCAAAGGTTCAAATGTTAAAACTTGGAAACAACTTGTAAGATACGCACTTATTCTTGCCGCTAATTTTGCAATATCATATCTAAGTATGAAGATTTTATGCGAAGTATGCCAAATATGGGCAACCCCGTCTAAAATGATTACAACAATTTTTACAACTATTTTCAGTTATTTAATGCAGAAACATTATTCTTTTCGTTTCCGAAAAGAATAAATTTTACATCGCCTATGGCTTGTAAAAATTTATTAACCTTCAATTTTCAATTATGATTAACATTCTTTGGGCGGACGATGAGATAGAACTTCTTAAACCGCATATAATTTTTTTAGAGCAGAAAGGATACTCCGTGACACCTGTTGTCAGCGGTACAGATGCCATAGAAATATGTCAGAGTAAGCATTTTGACGTTGTTTTTTTAGATG
>JAZLHT010000248.1:0-1163 GCA_045616965.1 Candidatus Enterocola sp. | reverse complement strand
ACGGTCAGAAACAGACAACCGCATTCAGCGGCAACCGCCAGGGAATCTGCCCAAACGGATGGCACGTTCCATCAGAAGCGGAGTGGCAGACACTTCGAGACTATATAGAAAAGACAGACGGGAAAGGAACAGGTACTGCGGTCAGACACCTGAAGACCACATCAGGATGGTACGATGAAGATAAGCTACCACTCTACCGAGGATGGGATACGTATGGTTTTGCGGCTCTCCCGGCAGGCTACGCACTTGGGAGTGGAGTGACCTTTGTTGGCGTCGGTGCCTATATCTGGTCGGCTACTCCGGGCGGTAGCAGCGACGCTTACCGTTGGTACCTCAGTTACTCCGATGTCTACGTGTACGCCACCTACAGCAATAATGGCTACGCATATAGCGTGCGTTGCTTAAGGGATTAATACTCCTTCGGAGTTATGTATGATGTATAAATGTATGATGTATGAGGGTCAAGGGAGCGTTTCTTCTCCTTTGACCCTTGTTTTTTGCGGCACACCCCTAAAATGTATCAGAAAATTTTGCGGTACACCATAAAAATACACTAAAAAATTTTGCGGAATAGCAAAATGGAAAGCAGTATGGCAATAAATATTGCCTATCATGTCAATGACCCCAATGTTGGAATGCCTCTTACTATGGATACGGCAAACTACAAAATGTACATTGGAGATACAGGATTGTTTGTTACAATGTTGTTTTGGGATAAGAAATTCACAGATAACATAATTTACCGTAAACTGCTAAGTGATAAACTGGAGGCTAATTTAGGATATGTCTTTGAAAATGTAGTGGCTCAGATGCTCAGAGCGAATGGGAATCGTCTGTTTTACCATACGTTTCCATCAGAGAGCAAGCATGTTTATGAGATAGACTTTTTACTGTCATCAGGCGATAAACTTTGTCCTGTAGAGGTAAAATCATCAGGTTACAAAACGCACAAATCCATTGATGCTTTTTGTGAAAAATATTCATCCCGTATTTCAGGGAAATATATTTTATATACAAAGGATTTCCATAAAGAATCTGATGTAACATATTTTCCTGTATATATGACCCCGCTACTGTAGGGGATTGTAAACTTGGGTGAAAAGATTAAATTTATAAAGAAGTTTGTATTTTGCATTTTTTCACTTATAGGAACAGTCAATTTT
>JAZLHT010000247.1:0-1379 GCA_045616965.1 Candidatus Enterocola sp. | reverse complement strand
CAGTTTCTCAATGGGAGAGATGGTATCTTTACTCGTTTCACTCGTAAAGAGGGACAAGGGACAAGGAACAAGGGACAAGGGACAAGGAACATGGGTTATTGACCCCTGACCCTTGACCCCTGACCCTATCAAAAGCGGTAGCGTACTCTTGAAAGTCTTTTCTTCCGCACCTTTCATCGGGTCTGTTTTGGTAGTCTGACAATAGCCTATAAGAACCTCCTTGGCACGTGTAAAAGATACATATAGTGCGTTAATGTTATCAATGTACAGTTTCAGAGTCTCATCGTAGTACTGCTCGCGGAAAATGGTATCCTTTAGTGTATCAGAGAACTCTATAGGCACACATTTAAGCTCCTCATAAAGAGGGTTGCCGTCAGGAATCCTCTCCCACAGAATATCCTTATGCAGAGGGTTTGTAAAACTCCAGTTAAGTAGCGGCATAATCACCACCTTGTAAGACAATCCTTTAGATTTATGCAGAGTGGTTATTGTAACCGCATCCGCCTCAGATGCCGTAGTCAGGTTTGCAGAGTCCTTTATCTCTTTCCACCACTCTAAAAAAGAGTGAATATCTGAGCCGTTACGTGATATGTAGTCCATCACCAAATCCTTAAACGCACTTAGATACGGTTTTGCATTATTGTCATTGCTATACCCCGATGTATAGATTATCTGCTCCACAATCTCATAAAGGGGCAGTTTTGACAATGTCTCCAAATCTATCTCCTTACCGGCATATATTATGTTTTCAACTAAAAATTTGTTTACGGGGTCATTCCTGTCAATAATATATCTGAGTATTGCCGTTATATCCTGTACCGCATTACACGATGCCACTTTAAGAGCCTCCTCTGATATAACCTTAACCCCCTTGTCAAGCAGATATTCAGCCACAGCGTCCGCCTCACGGTTCTTGCGTACAAGAATGCCTATATCGCTATATCGATAGCCGTTAGCTAACAAATTTTCTATATCGGCAAACATCTTATCAAACGCCGCAAGTTTGGAGTCCTCGCCACGCTCACTTTCTATAAACTCAATATTTGCGTAACCTTTTCCCCGTAGGCTCTCATCGGGTAATTTCTGCTCTATATCTTTATAGGCATCTGTAATAGTGGTGTTGTCCGCTCTGCCCGATTGCAGACAGTAGTAACGCTGTAGCATCTTTGCCATAGAACTGAACAGAGTGTTGTTAAACTCTACTATGTTGCCAAGACTACGATGATTTACATCAAGGGTTTTAGGGTTTGCAAATGTCTTAAACAGTTTGTCCTCAAGTATATCCTTGCCTAAAATAGACCAGTCCGAATCACGGAAACGGTATATGCTCTGCTTTACATCGCCCACAATAAGATTATTGAACCCCTCACTTAAACTAT
>JAZLHT010000246.1:0-2076 GCA_045616965.1 Candidatus Enterocola sp. | reverse complement strand
ATCTGCAGAGCCAAGTGCCTGCATTGAGTAGTCATACTTGTGTCCTGCCTCAAGACCTGTTACAGTGAATCTGAATATTGTCTGTGCTGTCTTTTGTGTTGGTCCCTGTGGATTGAAGTCTATGTTTATTAACTGACCGTTACTGTTGAAGGTAAGGGTACACAATCTTTCTGTTTGTGTGTCATCCTTGTATATTATAAGTTGGTATGTTACCGCTCCCGGAACCTGCGGCCAAGTGAATGTGGCGGAGTTTGTAGTAGGTTCTATCTCTACTTCTTCCTGTGGTTCATCTTTTGTTACCTCTCTTATAAGTGTTCTGATGTTTCCTACAGATTTGGTGCCATTGTTGAACTTTACATTGAGTGTAAGAATGTCTGCGTAGGGGTCTTCAATTGTGGCACTCTTAAATGCGCTAAACGCATACGTGGTACGCACTCCGTTCGCACTTATTGTAATAAGGTTTTCTGTATCTGCCATTACCGCTATTGGAAGCCACAGAAACATTGCAAAGTAAATTAGTTTCTTCATATACTTTTGTTTTTATATATTATTATGAGATTTTTAGTTACGCTACGCTTCGTTACTTGCTTCGCTCGTGAGTTACAAATTTAAGTATTATTTTATAGATTTCAAACGGTTTATAAAAAATGTAAAAAAAACATCGAAATTTTATTCACATATTTGTTAAGTTAAAAATAATTTTGTATCTTTGCGTTACATATAAGTTAAGGTATGAAAAGAGCGGAATGCAATATCTGTGCTAAAATTGCAGAGAGGATTGAATTGATTTTGCAAAAGAGAGGTATGACTCATCGGGATTTTGCTAATCTTCTTGGCAAACGGGAGTCTGAAATATCACGGTGGATGAGCGGGAAGCACAATTTCACGATAGCAACCATCGCCGATATAGAGTTTGCTCTTAAAGAGTCAATAATTGAATACACCACGCAGACGGATGTGTTGCTTGCCGCAGAACAGGCATGTGCCTATAATACTCCCGATTCATTAAGGACAACATGTATCGGGTTGTTGAATAGGACAGACGATATTAACGTTTTATTCAGCATTCAAAAAAATATTGAGAACCTGATTAGTTCTGGTGGTATGAATAATAGCAAATCAGATGATTTTATAAAATCTCTTCAACTGCGTGGAGGAAGGAGTGTTCCAAGTAATGTTAACGGAATAGAGTGTTTAATTGAAGAAAAATATAGGTAGGTTCTATTCATTAGTCCGAGGCTGGTTTGAGATTTGTTTTTAGAAGATTACTTGTGTGAATGAGGGAACGTAGTGTGTACTACGTAACCGAATGAATATAAGTAATCTTCTAAAAACAAAGCCAAAACAGACCGGAACAATAAACAGAACAAACCTTAAAATAGAGAAATGAAAATTACTAATAAATAGAACCTACCTATATCAGGCGATGAGGGTTTTTGTAGATACAAATATTGTTATTGACTTGATTTGTACAAGAGAGCCATTTGCAAAAGATGCGGTGGAGATATTCAAAAAGGGATATGAGAAACAAATAGAGTTATACCTATCGTCATTAACTGTTATCAATACCATGTATGTATGCCGTAAATACGGCTATGACAAGGATGATGTTGTTATGTCACTTAAAAAACTTTGCTCTTTTTGCAATATAACTTCAATAGGGTCAAACGAGATTCATAAATCTTTTGCAAATATTGGAAGTGATTTTGAAGATACGGTGCAATTGCAATCTGCTGTGTCATCGGGTGCGGATTGTATAGTGACAAGAGATAAAACAGGATATGCCCAATCTCCCATTCAGGTTTTTGAACCCAAAGAATTTTTTATAACTTTGCACAGCGATTCAAATTTATAAATCAATGAGTGCCTTGTACCTTATACCAAACACACTTGGAGAGTGCTGTCTTGATAATGTAATGCCTGCCAGCAATGCTGATGTAATACGTTCTATAAAGCATTTTATAGTGGAGGACGTGCGTACTGCAAGGCGTTTTATTAAGTTGGTTGACAAGGGGATAGATATTGACACTCTCACTTTTTATACTCTTAATCAGCACACTGATGCCACCTCTATAG
>JAZLHT010000245.1:0-13518 GCA_045616965.1 Candidatus Enterocola sp. | reverse complement strand
ATGAGTATGGGACACTCTGTAGTGGCTCGCTCAAAAGAGGGAGTCAAGAACGCACTTTCAATGACTATTCCTACAGGTACAGGCATACATCGCCGTATGGTTTATGTAGAACTTGAAAAGGGTGCGACACTTGATCAGGTTGCCGCCGCCATTAAGGCAGATGACTACTTTGCCCACGATGAGACTCATGTTATGGCAGTTGAGAGTGTAGATGTCATTAAGGATATGGGGCATGGCGTATTGCTTGAGCGTAAAGGCGTATCGGGTAAGACGCAGAACCAAAACTTCAGTTTCTCTATGAGCATAAACAACCCTGCCCTTACATCACAAGTGCTAATATCTTGTGCAAGAGCAGTTGTAAAGCAAAAACATGGAGCCTACACTCTACCGGAAATAGCCCCTATGGATTTGCTTCCAGGAGATAGAGAAAAACTTGTTAAGAGTTTGGTTTAGTGTAGTGCACAGCCTCAGGACGCCATTTATCCTTGACATCGGGGTTCTCGGCAGGATATCCCATAGGAATCATACAGAGAACCTCATATTTTGCAGGGATATTGAGGTGTTTGCGAATAAGTTCAGCCCTATCAGTACCTGGCCAAACACCGGTAAAGCAACTTCCAATACCCATTGCATTTGCGGCAAGCATCATATTCTCAGCCATAAGTGAACAGTCAACCACCCAAAAGTCACGCCCGTCACCCTCAAGAGTGCGTTCCATATCACCAAGCACTATAAACGCCACTGCGGCTGTCTCAAGGCGTCCGTATGGAAGTTCCTTAGACATTTGTCTGAGCAGTGTTGTATCAGTAACAACCTCTACAGCCCAAGGTTGTCGGTTCATTGCTGTCGGGGCTGCGAAACCGGCACGCAGAATCTTCTCAATTTGCACGGCTGGAATTGTATCGTTTGTGAACTGCCTTATACTGCGGCGGCTCATAATGTTCTCGATTACCAAATCCTCTGATGTAACTATCTGATTTGAGTCACCATCAATTGAATCTTCGGTTGCAGATTGCGTACAGGCACTAAACATAAACGCTGTGAGCGTTACGGAAACTAAATAAATGATTTTTTTCATAACATAAGTTTTTAATTACAATCGCAAATTTACATATTCATTTTTTGAAAGGCAAATTTTTTACTAAAAAAAGGTTTTTATACAAAAAATTTGCTTATTTAAAATAATTGGTGTAAATTTGAAATCGGATTTAAAATTTGCACCAATGAAAGATTACATAAACAGAAAGATAGAGGATACCATTATTGATGCCTCAAAGTATTTTCCTGTAATATGCGTAACAGGTCCAAGACAGTCTGGAAAAAGCACACTGATAAAGCATCTGTTTCCATCGTTCAATGCCTACAGTATGGAAGACTTGAATGTGCTGGAGTATGCAAAGAAAGACCCTATTGCATTCCTTAACAAAAGCACTGGCGGAATTATAATAGACGAGGTACAAAAAGCCCCTGAACTACTATCTTACATTCAAGGAATAGTTGACAATGACAATAAGAGAAAATTTATAATTTCAGGCAGTTCAAATTTTTCATTATTGAAGAACGTGTCGCAGTCTCTTGCCGGCAGGGTTGGTGTGTTTGAGTTATTGCCACTCTCTTTGTCCGAACTTAATGGTATAAGTAATTCTGACGATACAGACCATCAACTGTTTGATGGATTTTATCCTGCCATTCAGGCTGGGAAAATGATTCCTGAATATTTCTACCCATCATACGTAAAAACCTATTTGGACCGAGACGTAAGAAATATTGTAAATGTACAGGACTTGTCCCAATTTCACACCTTTATAAGGCTGTGTGCAGGAAGAATAGGGTCTCTGTTTAATGCTTCAGAAATAGGGAATGAGATTGGAATAACATCAAACACAGTCACTAAATGGCTCTCTGTTTTGGAAACTTCGTATATTATATTTAAGTTGCAACCTTGGAGTGAGAATAATGGGAAAAGGCTGACAAAGACTCCAAAAATATATTTCCACGATACAGGGTTGGCGTGTTATCTACTGGGTATTGAATCTCCAGAACAACTGTTTACGTACAATATGCGAGGTCATTTGTTTGAGAATCTTGTAATTTCAGAAGCCATTAAGAGCAGATACAACAAGGGTAAGGATTCTAATTTGTATTTTTACAGAGATGGCAAGCAGAATGAGATTGATTTAATGACTGTATGTGGTGATAAGCTAAACGCCTATGAAATAAAATCAAGCAAAACATATAACAACTCTTTTTGCAAGACACTGGACAAAATTCATTCTCTTATTAAGACTGAAATTCTCTCAAAGAACATAGTTTATGCCGGTGATTTTGAGAACACCGCCGGCGATATACGCCTTATAAACTACAAGAATGTGGTTTGGTAACGTTCTATGAATCGGAGTAGACACAACACTCTTTGTTTTTTTGAAACAAAGTTATAACATTTGTAAATTGACTTTAAATAATTACAAACAAATAATTTATAATGGTTATGAATAACGACACTAAATCCAAACGCTATTTGCAATACAAGTTGCCAGACGGCCCAGAATCAATATCAATGCTTCATGAAAAAGAACCGGTAATTGGAAGACCTGATTCATTTGATACTATTGACTTCAAAATCGAAGAAAGTGACATCATCCTTGTTAGAGATGATACTAAAGCATTTGCGCTTTGCAAAATCATTGACAAGGATATTGATGACTCATACAAACAAGAATTAGAAAAAAAGTATGGGTTAAAATATTTTAAATATGTAAGAATTTTAGGAAGGGCAAATGGAAACAGGCAACTTGATAAAGAAACATTTTCCTCTATTAATCCAGGTAAAGTATTCTTGTGTGAACAAAATAAACGTCCAGAACAATACAAATATATTGACGATTGGATGAGGTTGATAGCGAAAGAAGAATATATAAAATCCAAAAACAAGCGATACAATAATATTGTTAATACCTGGAAGAAATGTAAAAACATTGTTCTTTATGGAGCTCCAGGAACTGGCAAAACTTATGATGTGCCAGAACTAGCAGTTCGTTTATGTGACCCTGAATTTAATGCTGATAAAAAAGGACGGGAAGAGTTAATGAATAGATACAATCAACTTAAGCAGGAAAAACGAATAGCCTTTACTACCTTTCACCAATCTATGGACTACGAGGATTGGATTGAAGGATTATGTCCTATTGTTAATGACAACAATCAGGTTACTTACGACATTAAAACGGGTATTTTCAAACAACTATGTAATTATGCTGAGCAACCAATAATAACAGATAAGCATATCGGCATTGCGGATGATGTCGTAATATGGAAAGTCTCATTAAATGGTACTGGGGACAATCCTGTTCGTACTGATTGTATGAAAAATAATTATATACGCATTGGATGGGATGATTATGGTCCGGTGATTTCTGATGAAACGGATTGGAGTATATATGAGGGTGAAGGCAAGCAAATTTTGGACGCTTTCATAAATAAAATGAAAGAAGGCGATATTGTAATGAGCTGTTACTCAAATAGAACAATAGATGCTATTGGTGTCATTACTGGCGACTATGAATATATTGATAAACTTCCACACTACAAACGTGTCAGACGAGTTAATTGGCTTATCAAAGGTATAAATGAGAACATAGTTGATATGAACGATGGAAAAACTATGACTCTTAGCACCGTTTATAAACTCAATTCTATAACATTGGATAATGTAAAATCTATCCTTGATAAATACAAAAAGCCAACGTCAATGGAGGATAACACAAAACCTTATGTTATGGTTATTGATGAAATGAACAGAGGTAATGTTTCCAAAATCTTTGGCGAATTGATTACGCTTCTTGAACGTGATAAACGAAAGGGTAACAAAAATGCTGAAAGTGTGTCACTTCCATATTCAAAAAAATCATTTCAGATTCCAGACAATGTGTATATTATTGGCACAATGAATACAGCCGACCGTTCTCTTGGAACTCTTGATTATGCTATTAGAAGAAGATTTGCATTTATTGCTGACAGACCTATATCGTTAGATGGGGAAGTGAATGGATTTAATGCTACCCTTTTCAAAAAAGTCAGTCAACTATTTATTGCAAACTATGATGAATACGAAAAATGCGGCTGGTCGCAATATTTAAGACTTATACCAGCTGAAACACTATCGGAAGAATATAAACCAGAAGATGTTTGGATAGGTCATAGTTACTTCATTATGACAGATGAAAATGGCGTTGATTGCACAAGCGACCGCCTTCGTTACGAAATTATTCCATTGTTGGAAGAGTATGTTCGTGACGGAGTCCTTAAATCTGAAGTGCAAGAAACAATTGACGAACTATATAAAATAGCCTCAAAATAATGAAAGTTATACAACTTCAAGAGCAGATGCCGGAAAATACCACCATCCAGCAAAATGATGCATCTGCCATCCTTCCTTTTTTGAAAGATGGTAAGGAAGTTGTGTATTCAGTCAGACGAGGTCGGGAACAAAACGAATTATGTTTTAAACTTGTACGTTCCGATGGGATGATAAAAGCTACTGGTTCGTATTTTGTAGGAATTGATTGGTTGAAGGAACATGAAGTTGCCATTCAGGTAAACCCAAAAATGAATAACGGATTAGAGATTGACTATATTCGTATGCTAAACGATGCTTTATGTGAACCTGAAAATTTTGAGCATCTAAAAGATCTTGTAACAATTCATTTTAACAAGCCTTCGATACAAGTAACTCAACAACAAGATTTGCTTAGTATTTTTCTTGTTACCGAATATTTAAATATTCTTCAAAGAATTACTATTAAGGGTCTAAAAAAAAGTTATTATATAGTTGAAGAGAATCTAAAAAACAAGGTTAAGGGTAAAATTCTTATAGAGAAAAACATACACCAAAATTTGGTAAAAGGACATGTCACAAATAATGTCTGCCGTTATCAAGTTTATGATATTGATTCTCCGGAAAATAGAATTTTGAAAAAAGCTTTGTATTTCTGCTGCAAACAAATAGAAATTTACAAACATATTGGAACAACATATCTTGAAAAGAAGTGCCGTTTTATCAAGCCATATTTTAATAATATTGGAGATGAAATTTCATTGAAAACCATTAAGACTTATAAAGGGAACCCTGTGTTTAAAGAATACAATCAAGCCATAGAATTCGCACAACTGCTTCTTAGAAGATTTAGCTACGATATTTCAATTATTGGAAAGCAGGAAATAGACACTCCTCCTTTTTGGATAGATATGAGTAAACTGTTTGAACTGTATGTATTTCATCATCTTCGGCAGATTTTTACGAATAAAAGCGAAATCAAATATCATATATCGTCACATTATCAAGAATTGGATTTTTTGCTTAATCCAACAGAATGGTCTGAACCATACATTATTGATGCTAAATATAAGCCAAGATACAAAAGTCAGGACATCTCCATTGATGATGCTCGTGAGATTTGTGGTTACGCACGTCTTCGTTCAATATACAGAAGTCTTGGATTAAATGAAGATACAACTCCACCAATAAAATGCCTTATCATATATCCAGACCAAGATAAAGAAGAGCGATTTATATTTACACGTACAGAAGAACCTACATTTGATAAATTATCTGGATATGTGAGATTTTACAAAGTTGGCATCAAATTACCCGAGATTAAACAAACAAAGAATAAATAAATTCATTAAGGTCTTGTTTTACCTCAAAGGTTCCATTAATTACAATTTTTTTGCAACATTACCCAAAATCTAAAACATTCGGAGATGAGCTATAATCCGAGTGCTAATTTTGCGATTCTTGAAAGTCAGAAAAAATTACTAACTTTGCACCTCATGAAGAAAACCATATTATCCATATTACTGTCAGTAACACTAATCTTTGCTATACATAGTATCGTTAGCGTTACAGAGTATGCAATAGACAATGGTTTAGGCACATACTCAAATGTAGCGGAATTAGATGCCATCGAGTCCCTTCCTATGGCAGAATACGCAATCAGTGCCACAGGCTGCTTCCATATCATGGCTTTGTGTAACAACAACCCTCCCCGCATTAAGAGAGAGTTTAACACATTTTTAACCACTAAATATATATGTTATGGGAGTTACTATAATTGGATTGATACTACTAGCGGAGGGCTATGATGCCCTCTTTTTTTACAAACTTACGCCTTATGTCCGCCAATCTGCCGGTTTCGCTCCCTGGCAGTGGCGCCATCGGCAAAATTTATTCCCTTTAGTATGGCATTCTTGCCGTACCGGCGTTTTATATCAAGAATGGTCTCCTGCACACGCCTCTCCTTAGCCTCAGTATCATTGTTCTGCTCAGGCTGTCCATCGCTGAACAGATTAAGCTGAACAGGTTCTGCCTTACTGTGCCGGGCGTCCGCCTCTGTTATAACATTATTTACAGTAAGGTTAATGCGGCGTACAAGGAATGCAGGGTTCACTATTCTGTCAAAAAGTTCCATTACTGCATTCACTATTTTATACCCCGATGATGTGTGTCCGCCCAAATTTGCAGTTCCGTGGGCATGTTTTGGAACGGGTTTTCCGTAATAATTGAGCACAATATCCCCATCGTAGCCATTAAGACGACCACCTTCCATAGAGGCTGTATCGTAGTTTATGGTAAGCACTACCTGGCTTGTCACCAACCGTCCGTTTACAAGTTCAAGGGCTGCATTCTCCGTCATCTCACGAACCACCACCTTTGCCTTTTCTATTGTATAAGCCTCCGATAACACCTGCCCGCTACTAAGCGAGTTGGCCTCCGGGCGATAAGCCTTAATATCGGCTATGGTACAAGGCTCCCAACCCCATGCGTGATCTATAATGAGTTCCGCATTTACCCCAAACAGCTTATATAGAGTCTCCTCATGCTCAATGGAAAAGCGTGCCAACTGCCCCATTGTGCGTATGCCGTAAGGGGCAAGACGCTCCACCGTACCTTTGCCTACCCGCCAAAAATCTGTAAGCGGTGTGTGGTTCCATAGTGTGCGGCGATACTCCATTTCTGAAAGTTCCGCTATGCGTACCCCGTCCTTATCGGGTGGTATATGTTTAGCCACAATATCCATTGCAACCTTACACAGGTATAAATTCTCTGCAATGCCTGCCGTAGCGGTTATACCCGTCGTAGACAGAACGTCCTGTATCATTTTCATTGCAAGGTCATGTGCATTTAACTTGTACAGTTTTATATAGTCTGTGGCATCAATAAAAACCTCATCTATTGAGTATCTGTGAATGTCCTCCGGAGCTATATACTTTAAATATACATTGTAAATGCGTCTGCTGTACTCAATGTAGCGTGCCATTCGTGGCGGTGCTATGTGGAAATCCACAGCCATCTCAGGGTGTGCCTTTAGCTGTTTATCGCTCTTTGAACTGTCTTTAAGTTTGAAATCAGGGGTGGCAAGAGTCCTTTTCTCATTAACTGCCCGCAACCTCTGTTTCACCTCAAACAACCTTGCCCTTCCACCTATGCCGTATGCTTTCAGGGCTGGAGATACTGCAAGACATATAGTCTTATCAGTACGGCTCTCATCTGCCACCACAAGGTTGGCATCAAGAGGGTCAAGCCCCATCTCAACACACTCTACTGAGGCGAAGAACGATTTTAGGTCTATTGCTATGTATGTTTTATCGGGCATCGTGGGTTTTGTCACCATTTAGCCTGCCCAATGCTGCAAAAGAGGCAAACTGTGCAGCCCTTGCCTGTCTTGACATCGGGGCATGCACCTTTGATGCATGGTGCGGCAAGTTTATTATGTCATCAAAATTCTCCATTTATGTTTTGCAAAGATAGTGATTATTCCCTGAATTTGTAATTTTTTCACTAACTTTGCACCTCATGAAGAAAACCATATTATCCATACTGCTATCGGTAATCATACTGTCGGCTCTACATGGTGTCGCAGGGGTGACGGAGTATGTTATGGATAATGGTTTAGGCTCCGTATCACAGATGGCGGAAGTGGATGCAATGGAATCTCTGCCTATTTCTGAATACGCAATCAGTGCCACAGGATTAACTGTCCCACCATCGGCTTTTACTATTTTACGTAATATATCGGCAGCGTTTATACTTACTTTTATATCAGCGTTGCTGCTACTGTCATTCTATGGCAATTTAGAGCTAAAACTATTAAACTGTTTGCGTTCTGTAAATAATAGCCACAGGCTGCTTCCATATCATGGCTTTGTGTAACACCACCCTCCCCGTATTAAGAGAGAGTTTAACACATTTTTAAACATTAAATATATATGTTATGGGAGTTACTATAATTGGATTGATACTACTGGCACTTTGCATTATCCCGGTAGTTATTCTCCAAATAAAAAAGAATAAAAAAAAATAAAGCATACATTAACTATAGGTAGATTCTGTTCATTAGTCCGAGACTGATTTGATATTTAAATAGAACCTACCTATAGTTTGCTGTTTCACAATATTTGTTGTAAGTTTGTAAAGCCTGACATTTTACATATTAAAATAAATTGAAATATGAACTACACAGGGTTAATTATTGCCGTTATAACATTTCTTATAATAGGGATGTTCCACCCAATAGTAATAAAAAGTGAGTATTATTTTGGAACAAAGTGCTGGTGGGTATTCGCCATTGCAGGGGTGATTTTTATTGCAGCAAGCCTGCTTGTCTCAAATCACATACTCAGCCCTGCGTTGGGGGTATTGGGTTGCACATGTCTATGGAGCATTTTGGAGATATTTGAGCAGAAGAAACGAGTTGAAAAGGGTTGGTTTCCAAAAAATCCGAATCGGAAGGACTGACACCCTAAGCAATTGTCACCAATAACGGTTTAATTGATTTTCCTACATTGAGCAAGTGATCTGCAATACGCTCAGCATTAGATGTAAGCGACAGGTATTGAGCGCCTGTGGAAGGCGTACACTCTCCATTTGACAATCTCTTTATATGAGCCTCTTCCATTACTCTGGTAAAATCATCAACATCATCTTCTATCGTCTCTGCGACGGTAAGAGCATTTGCATTCTCCTTGTGGTAAGCAAGTTCAACCTGCTCGTAAAGAGAGTTTATCAATTCCCTTAAATGAGCTATCTCCGCCAAAGCCTCTTTAGAGAACGTCTGACCGCTTTCCTTAAGCGTACTTGCATACTCAATTATATTCTCCGCATAATCTCCCACACGCTCAATATCCCGCACTACACGGAATGTTGACGAAAGAAAAATATGGTCGTGTTCATTAAGGCTGCGGCTCTCAGATAATTTTACGACATAATCAACTATTGAGCGGTTCAGGAAATTAAGTTCGTGTTCATCTTGACGGAACTGCTGTTCTTCTTCAAAATCAAGAGTTGTAATAATGTCAATTGACCTGTTAAAGTTACCTATTGCTATTTTAGACATATTCAAAATCTCCTTTTTAGTCTGCTCCACAGCGATTGGAGGAGTCTTTAACAAGTTCTCATCGATGTAATACACATGGCGATAATCAGACTCAATCATAACAGGCTTGTCTGGAATCATTCTGCACACCACATTAACCAATTGGTTTGTAAGAGGCAGCATAAAACATACTGTGACAGTGTTGAATATGGTATGGAACATAGCAAGTTGCGTTTGAGGAACATCGGGGAATGCTTTTGAGAATATTGTGCCGTACCCGATACCTGCAAATGCTTGCATAAAGGCGGCTATTATCATAAACACCACCACACCAGTACAGTTAAACAACAAGTGAATAAGTGCGGTACGCTTTGCGTTTGTACTGCCTGTGGATCCAGCTATAATAGCTACTACGCAAGATCCTATATTGGAGCCCATTGTAATATATATACCTTGGTCAAGTGAGATCAACCCCGTTACAACCATAGCAAGAGCAATTGAAGTCATAACGGACGAACTCTGTATTATTGCTGTGAAAACCGCACCGATTACAACTAACAGAACAGGGTTACTTATTTTAGCCAAAAAACTTTTAACGGCCTCTGCCTCGGCAAAAGCCGACATTGAGCCACTCATTAGCGTAAGACCAACAAAAAGCATTCCGAATCCTGTTATTATACCACCCCACTTCTTAACTATATCCTTTTTTGCAAATAAGATTGTGAATGCCCCAACACCTGCGAATGCGGAAAAAATTATGGAAGTGGAAACGGAATTGCCTCCAAACATACCTAACGCTACAATCTGAGCGGTAACTGTTGTACCAATGTTAGCTCCATAGATTATTGTAGCCGCCTGCACAAGAGATATTATGCCGGCGTTTACAAAACCAATGGTCATCACAGTTGTTGCTCCGGAGCTCTGAATGGCGGCTGTACCCAACGCACCAATGCCTACACCAAGCAGCTTGCTTTTTGACGCTTTCTTAAAAAGTGTTTTTAGTCTTTTTGAACTTGCTGACTCTAAATTTTCGCTCATCATCTGACAAGCTATCAAAAAAATACCTATACCTGCAAGCAATGTCAGAATGGCTGTGGAAATTTCAACTGCCGTCATACTTATGTCTTTTGAAAGTGCAAATTTAAAAAATCTTTTACAAAAAACAAGCAAAATATTTCAAAATCATTTTATCTTGTTAGAGCCGCCATTGCGCAACAAGAAATATGCGGTAATTCCTGTAAGGACAACTGATACCATAATCACTATCAAAAATAAATCATTAAATATAGTAGTTCCTTTCTCTAGGTTCATACCAAAATAACTTGCTATCAATGTAGGTAACATTAACACTATGGATATTGTGGTGAGACGTTTCATCACAATATTCAGGTTGTTTGAGATAACGGAAGCGTAAGTCTCTGTCATTCCTGAGAAAATATCGCTGTAGATATTTGTCATCTCAAGGGCCTGTTTTGATTCAATCTCAACATCCTCTACAAGTTCGTAGTCATACAAATCCTGATATGCACGCATATTTTTAAGACGGTGTGCAAGCATATCATTGCCTCGCAGTGATGTTGTGAAATACACCAAGCACTTCTCCAACTTGAGCAATGTCTGAAGATCTTCGTTACGGATAGACCTCTCCAACTGGTTCTCCGCCAACAACGCACGACTTCTAATCTGTTTCAGGTATTTCAAGAACCATACACTCGACGACAGCAATAGACGAAATATAAAATTGACGTTGTCTGTACGCTTAATGCCCTTACGTTTAGTGTAATTAATAAAATCGGGAATTATGTCGGTCTTGTAGAAGCACACCGATACAAACACGTCGTCCTTAAACATAATACCAAGCGGCACAGTGGTGAATGGAGCGGTGGTCTCGTCTTCGTCCACCTTACACGGCACACGCATAAGGATAAAAGTCCAGCCGTCTTCAATCTCAATACGCGGACGCTCGTCCACGTCTTCTATATCCTCATAGAACGAAGCAGGCACACCAAGTGTGTCCAATGCAAACTCTTTGTCCTCTTGAGTTGGTTTTACTATATTAACCCAGCAGTTAGGTTCCCATTTTGGCGTAGCAACAAGTCCGTTGCCATTAATCAAAAATGATTTCATAGGCCAAGCCCTCCAAAATCTGTGGATGGAGCAGCCTCTGAGCCTTCCATCCTAGTTAAACATAAAGTTATCCGGATGATAATCGTCCATTTTTGAAAATATATTGGTTTTCGACTGCAAAAATAGTTGTTTTTTATAAAACAAACAACAAAAACTTAAAAAATCAAACTCCAAGGCTTGCACGTACCGCCTCCACTTTCTTGTCGGCTGCGACGTTTACTGCGTCAAACTCTGCACGGCTTGCAAGTGGCAGACGTACCTCTATATAGAACTTAATCTTAGGCTCTGTACCCGATGGACGGACAGAAATCTTAGTGCCGTCTTCTGTAAAATATTGAAGTACATTCTCTGCCTCTGGCATATCCATATCTGTAGATGAGCCTGAAATCATATCTATTCTGCGTAGTGAATTGTAATCCTTTACAACAAGTACCTTAGAATCTGCTATCTCTTTAGGCGGGCATGAACGGAACTGTGTCATCATCTTCTTTATTTCCTCTGCACCCTCTTTGCCTTTCTTAACTACAGAGATTCCCTTCTCCTTAGAGAAACCGAATTCAAGATATATATCCTGTAACAGTTCATAAACGCTCTTGCCGTTATCCTTAGCCCAAGCGGCAACCTCAGCAATCATAACACAGGCAGATACTGCATCTTTATCACGTACAAAATCCTCTACAAGGAATCCGTAGCTCTCCTCACCGCCACCTATGTAGCGTTTCTTACCCTCCTGCTCACGTATAACTGCTGCAATCCATTTAAATCCGGTATATACGTCAAAGTATGGAACATGATACTTATTTGCAATGGCGGCAATCTGCTCTGTAGTCACTATTGTCTTAACTATATACTCATTGCCTTTAAGAAGTCCAAGTTCCTTATTACGGCGAATCAGGTAATAGATGAACATTTGTGCTGTCTGGTTTCCGTTTACAAGTATCCACTCTCCCTTATCGTTCTTAACGGCTATACCCATACGGTCTGCATCGGGGTCAGAAGCCATAACAATGTCTGCATCAACCGCCTTAGCCTTCTCTACGGCAAGTTTCATAGCGGCAGGCTCCTCAGGGTTTGGAGACACCACAGTAGGGAAATCACCACTCTTTACAAACTGCTCCTCTACACGAATCACATTCTTAAAGCCACACATCTCCAACGCCCTTGGAATCAGTGTCATTCCTGTTCCATGAATAGGAGTGTAAACTATCTTTAAGTCATTGTGTTTAGCCACAATATCCGGAGATAGGCTTAACGCCTTAATTTTATCTAAGAACACACAGTCCACATTCTCTCCAATGGTCTCAATAATTTCAGGATTACCATTAAACTTAATGTCAGAAACATTTTTAATCTTGTTAACTTCTGAGATTATACCTGTATCATGAGGTGGAATAACCTGTGCACCATCTTCCCAATAAGCCTTGTATCCGTTATACTCTTTAGGATTGTGGCTGGCTGTTACTACAACACCACTCTGGCAACCAAGATGGCGGATTGCAAAAGATATCTCAGGTGTAGGTCTCAAATCCTCAAACAGATACACCTTTATTCCGTTAGCAGAAAATATGTTAGCGGTGGTCTCTGCAAAAAGGCGGCTGTTATTACGGCAGTCGTGTCCTACTACAACTTTTATATCGGCCTTGGCTCCATAATTCTTACGCAGGTAGTTGGCCAAGCCTTGAGTAGCGGCACCCACAGTATAGATGTTCATTCTATTTGAACCTACGCCCATAATGCCACGCAAGCCACCTGTACCAAACTCCAAATCTTTATAAAAACTCTCTACAAGTTCTGTTGGATCATCAGCATCTAACAGTGCCTTAACCTTTTTCTTGGTATCAGCGTCATAGTCACCGTTAAGCCATAAACCTGCTTTGGCTCTAACTTCCTGAAGTAAATCTTTTTCCATATAACTAATTATAATAATCTATTATCCTTGTAACGGTATGCTCTGTATCAACGCACTTCACCCAATTACCAATGGTATCGTAATAATACTTTGTCTTGGTCTCATATAACA
>JAZLHT010000244.1:0-14197 GCA_045616965.1 Candidatus Enterocola sp. | reverse complement strand
CATGTCTCTTGTAGGACCAAGACCTGAACGCAAATTTTATATTGAGCAGATTGTAAAGAAAGCTCCATATTATTATATGCTGCATAATGTCAAACCTGGCATTACTTCATGGGGTATGGTGAAATATGGTTATGCCACATCTGTAGAGCAAATGATTAACAGATGTGCCTACGATATACTTTATGTTGAAAATGCATCAATGCTTCTAGATGTTAAAATAATGATTTACACAATTAAAATTATTTTTACAGGTAGGGGACTATGAAAGGAAAAATGGATTGGTACGGCGATTTATTGCATTGGCGTGAGAGAAACATTCCAAACAATAGATTTATACTTATTTTGAGCTTTTTTGTGGGCATATTCACCTCTCTTGCGGCATGTGCCTTAAAGTGGCTTATTTACCTTATCCAGCATCTACTAACTATTAATTTTAATTTTTACGAGGAACAGTATCTGTATCTTTTGTATCCTGTGTTAGGTATTCTATTAGCTTTGCTGTTTGTGACATTTATAGTGAAAGATGATATAGGTCATGGAGTTACAAAGATTCTATTTGCAATATCTCAACGCAAGAGTATAATTAAGCCGCACAATATGTGGACATCGCTTGTGGCAAGTTCCGTTACCATAGGTTTTGGCGGTTCTGTAGGTGCGGAGGCTCCTGTGGTTCTTACCGGTTCTGCCATTGGGTCTAACTTGGGTAGATTTTTTAAACTAGACCAAAAGACTTTAATGCTTATGGTCGGTTGTGGTGCCGCCGGTGCCATTGGCGGCATTTTTAAGGCTCCGATAGCTGGAATTGTGTTCACTCTTGAAGTGCTTATGTTGGATATGACGTTCACCTCTGTCATACCACTGCTTATATCATCAATTACAGCAACCTCTTTGGCCTATTTTCTGCAAGGTGATGCGGTCTTGTTTCAGATGCAAGGCGAGACTTTCGCCCTGCAACGCATACCATACTACCTTTTATTAGGTGTGATATGTGGTTTTATGTCACTCTATTTTACACGGGGAATGAATTGGATTGAGAACCTGTTTGGTAAAATCACAAACAAATGGATTAAGTTTGCTGTAGGTTCTATTGTGCTTAGCAGTTTGATATTCCTGTTTCCGCCACTGTATGGAGAGGGTTATGAGTCTATATCAGCATTATTGAACGTGGATTCATCTCTGGTTTTTGAAAAAAGTTTGTTCTACGGATTAAAAGGCAGTACTTTTTGGTTTGTTGCGTATCTGTTTATGATTGTGTTGTTCAAGATATTTGCATCTGCAGCAACCAATGCAGGAGGAGGTTGCGGTGGTATATTCGCTCCTTCTTTGTTTATAGGCTGCTTTACAGGCTTTATTACCGCCACGGTACTGCATTTATTGGGGGTTAATGTTCCTGCACAAAATTTTGCTCTTGCGGGTATGGCTGGTTTGATGTCCGGTGTAATGCATGCACCGCTTACAGGTATATTCCTTATTGCAGAGTTATCTGGCGGTTATTCTCTGTTTATGCCACTGATGATAGTAAGCGTGGTGTCGTACTGCACAATTATTGTGTTTGAGCCTCACAGCCTGTATGCAATGCGATTGGCGAAGAAGGGTGAACTTATGACGCACAATAAAGATAAAGCAGTGTTAGGATTCTTAAAAACAGAGGATTTAATAGAATCTGACATTCAAACTATAAGACCCGAAGCCATGTTCGGTGACTTGATTAAACTAATCTCACAGTCAAACCGTAATATATTTCCTGTGGTTAATAACAAGGGGGATTTCTTAGGAGTGATAACACTGGAAGAGGTGCGTAACATTATGTTCAGACCTGAACTTTACAATAGGTTCACGGTACGAAGGCTTATGGTTTCACCGCCTGCTAAAATCTATCTAAGTGATTCAATGGAGTCTGTAATGCTCAAATTTGAGAATTCCAGGGCATGGAATCTTCCTGTTCTAGACGGAGACAAATATGTAGGGTATGTCTCCAAATCCAAGATATTCAACGCCTATAGAGAGGTGTTAGTGGATTTGTCAGCTGATTAAAGATATTATAGTTTCTTAGCTAATCTGCTCCACTCCCGATAACCGCATACCGCAAGTACTGAATATAAAAGATATAGCGACGCAGTAACAGGTATATCCTTGTATATGTAAAGCCCTACTGTAACCACGTCTATCACTAACCAGACAAGCCACTGTTCCGTGTATTTACGTGACAACATCCACAATGCCACTATGGAGAGTGCCGTAGTGAAACTGTCGCAAACAGGAACTGTACTGTTTGTAAAGTTTACTAACAATAGGTAAATTGCAAGGTGTATTACAGCGTATGAGGCAATAATATAAGGAATCAGCTTTTTATCATGTTCCATAATGGAGTGCGGATGAGCGGTGTCTTTTGTTTTTGATTTGGAACCTTGCAGCCAATATATAAGTCCGTATATTCCTGCAAATACATAATATACATTTATTGCCGCATCGGCATACAGGCCTTTGTCATAATACAGAAATCCCTGAACTATAGGCATAAGGATACCTACAATCCACATCCATATATTAACCTTATACTCAAGCCAAATATATAGAAGCCCTAAAACAACTCCCGTTATCTGCAATATCATTGTTTCCATATAGAGTTAAATTAAAAAGTTACTGTTACATTTCCTGTAGCGTTGAATTTAGCCTGCGGAAAATAGTATGCCACGCCATCATACGATGTTGCGTTTGCACAATACTCTGCATTAAATAGATTATTAAGTGCCACTCCAAAATGTAATTTACATGCGTTCCTGATACTAAATTCATAACCCAAACTTAGGTTAGTAACCCAATAAGGGCCTATTGTAAGGTTGCTTTCAGAATAGTTTGTAATATATTGTCTGCCCACATAACGGGTGTTCCAAACCGCACTGAAACCGTATGTGTCAACCCCTGCCTTTATTGTGGCGATAACAGACGGTGAGTAAGACAACTCTGTACCGTAATCAACCGCTTTATTTTGGCTTAGGGTAATATTACCGCCAAACCATAGCCACTTTATGGGAGTGGCTATAGCCTCTATCTCAATGCCTCTCCTGTAACTGTTGTCTATATTCATATAAAGTGCCTCGTATGTATCGGGATTCTGTTCGCCTGTAAGTACAAGTTGGTCTTTATATATCATATAGTATAGGTTTACAGAACCTTTAATCCATTTGTTCTCAACACTATATCCGCACTCCACATCATACAGGCGTTCCGCCTTAGGCTGTACCTCAGCAATAGCGTTCACCAAATCATGCCTTGTAGGCTCTCTGTTTGCCATAGACGCTGAGGCATAGACTTTATGCTCCTTGCAGAATCTGTAACTTACACCAAGTTTTGGATTGGCAAAATTATATATTTTTTTTATATCAATATCCTGCATTCCGCCTTTTTTATAATCATAAACGTCATCTAATCCGTTTATTGTGTAATTTACATAGCGATATTGAAAATCCGCATAGATGTTAAACCCTTTAAATGCCTCCCAATTAACTTTTGCAAACACACTTAAATCGTGTTTTAAGGAGTTATTCCTATAGTATTCATAATTTCCGTTAAAGTTTACCGCCTTAAATACATTTGTAACATACCCTTTATGCAGACTTGAGTAGGTGTTCCATGACATACCAAAATCTGTAGTCACTTTTTTGCTTTTATAAACGGCATACGCTATAATTCCGCCAAAATGGCTCTCCTGTCGTTTCTCTCTTGTAAGGTTGCTTTTGGTAACGGGGTTCCCATCGGGGTCATACATATTATATAAGGTGTATTCTGACAATGTGCGTGAGTTCTTGTACTGGTCATACCAACCATTGCCGTAGGTGTAGTGTGCAGTGGCGTTAAGAGCCCAATGGGCATTAAAATTATGTATTAATATTAGATGGTTGTTTGTCTGAATGTAATTATCCTTTTGATTGCCGTAAAATGAAATTACGTTTCCTGCATCGTCCTTTATTTCTC
This sequence comes from Candidatus Enterocola sp., assembly GCA_045616965.1. Taxonomy (GTDB): domain Bacteria; phylum Bacteroidota; class Bacteroidia; order Bacteroidales; family Paludibacteraceae; genus Enterocola. The sequence continues at coordinate 10,222 of JAZLHT010000244.1, read as the reverse complement.
CACAGGGGTTATATCTGCGGTTTTTTGACATCTGCTCCTTAGTAATACCGTCCCACGCATTGTATGTATGTTCCACTCCGCCAAACGATAGCAACTTAACCTTAGTGTCATTGCCTATATATCCTGCCTGTATCATATATGAGCCTAATTCAGTACTTGCCCTTTCCATATAACCGTCAGAACCTGTGTGTGATAACATTCCCTCTATGGCCCATTTCTCTTTTATAAGCCCCGATGTTATATTAACCAACTCTTTGTTAGTGTTATAACTGCCATATAGCAAATTAACCCTACCTCCAAATTTATCAGAGAATTTTTTGCTCTCCAAATTTATGGAGCCGCCAAACGCTCCCGTACCGATTGATGAAGTTACAGCACCTCTGTTTATCTGCACATTATCAGCACTTTGTATTAGGTCCGGAGTATCCACCCAATACACTTTATGGCTCTCTGCATCATTAAGCGGAACATCACCCACTGTTACATTTATACGGGTTCCGTCATAGCCACGCATTCTGATATCGGTGTAACCTACTCCGTTACCTGCATCTGATGTGGCTATAACGGATACTGAGTTCTGTAGAATGTATGGAATATCCTCTGCTGTGTTTTTTTTGTTGATGGCATCTATCCCTATAGTTGTTTGTGCTACAGGGTCAGTAGCACCTGAATGCGTGGCGGTAACATCTACTTGCTTCAGTGTCTGAATGTATGTAGAGTCATCCACCTGCTCTAAAACATTAGGAACATCAGCCATACAAAGTGCGTGGCTTAAACAGAATAAAAAACAAAATAGTAAGATTCTTTTCATATCCGGCAAAATCAAGAGGTGTACAAATTCTGCCGTTATCCCGGTATCAGCATTATCCGTATCCGGTACAATGGGTATAATCTCAGCCATAATTGGGCACCCCCCCTATGTTTGTTGGCGCAAAGGTACGGATTTTTTTTATATGTTATCTGAGTTTAGTACAAAATTCCGCTTACATCGGTGGCTTTTATGGCGTTTTTGGTCTCTTTGGTGAACGAACCGCCATAAACATACATAGGTATTGTAGTGGTGTATGATGAGAAGTATCCTGTAGTATTATCCTTTAAATCAACTTCATACCATCGGGGCATAAGAGAATACATCAGGTCTCCGCTAATCCCTCTGTAGTATGCGTATCGCAAAGTTCCCGTAGAGTAGAATGCCTCTTCCATATCTTCTGCTGTGCATAAATTTTGCACGCCAGGGATCAGATAAAAGAACTCTTTTGCTTTTTTCTGTACATCAGACAGGTGTAGCCCTGCTTTTGTTATCTCATCGTGGTTAAGATAAATATTCCCATTCCCGCAACTGACAACCCATTTCTTTTGCCCGAAGAACGCCATAAGGTATGAATTAAGCAAAGCGGAGTATTTGTCTATATTAAATGATTCATAGCTTACTCTAGGATTCATTGGTTTTGTATTATCTTTGTCGCCTGTGCGAGCCCCAAATAATGCTATTGATACATTTTCCCTACCAACTTTGTTTATAACATTCTCTATAAGGCGTCTAATGGTTTGGTCTAACCTTAAATATGCGTCTTCTGTCTCAATTGATACCGCAGAACTATTTAGCATGTAAAATTTAGACAGAGAAAAATTCACCATCAATAGGTCTGTTGTAAGATCTTCTCCCATTTTCTCTTTGGATAGGGCGGTGAGGGCTAAATCACATATATAATCATTGCAATATGGTGTGGTTATGAAATTGTCATACATTTTAAGTCCGTTGCAAACCTCCCGTATTCCATAGTTAAAACCCATTACAGGCTTATTGCCGGTTGAAACATAAAATGCGGTGGGGTACATATTTTCCCAGTTGCGGTCTAAATACGATTCTATAGGCTTGGTTGTGTTGTATTCCGACAACCAAACAGGCATTGCTGTGGTGTAATATTGTGACGTACTCCACTCTCCTGTAAGGTTGTTCATATAAATAGGCAGACCGGAATGACCGCACATAGTCATTGCAACAACCGGGTCTGTAGCTACAGACACTATTTTAGCCATACCGTAGCTATCTTCATATAATCTGTCTGCGATTGTTATGGAATGTATGTTCCTGCCGCTTAATTGGTATCCGTCATTTAATCCTTTGGTCTCCTTATCCGTAAGAATGTTAATGTATTTGTAGTCAATAGGGCTGAAAACATATTTGCCTGTTACGCCGTGAAAACAAGGATTAGTACCTGTCATCAAGGTGGCTATATCAGTTGTGTAATCTGTATTAAGATAAGTAAATTCAATATCTTGGTAATATGTGCCTTGACACAATTTTTTGAATCCGTCGTTAGAGAATCCGTCGAAAAATTGAGAGAAATAGTGTTGGTTGAAGTCCTGAATGGTTATTATAACCTGAAGTTTAGGTGAGTTGTTCGCAGCCTTTGCACTGAAAAAAGCAAAACACAATGTGCAGAATAATATCAACCACTTGAATCTGTTCACCTTAAAAGCTTAATTGAATGTTTCTTCCAATTTTGTAACGGTGTTGTCCGTTTTATTATCAAAATAAATTGGCTTTATAATGTCCTCTTTAACTACAAAAACCTCTGTAGCCCTCTCTGGGAATGCGTCTTTTAAGGTGTTGCTAAAGTTCAAAGCCTCATAATAAGAGGGAAAATCACCCAAACGCACTTTCCAAAACGGAGCGTTGTATGTTACATAAGTGTGTAAATCGGGGTAAATTTCTTTAATGTTTTTCTCAAGTTCAAATGCACCTTGCTTTGCAATTTGAGCCCTGTTGCTTGAGTAAATTTGCACCCGATATCCGCTTGTGGTGACTGCAGGGTTTGTTATATGCTCATTTGAATTCAAGTTGTTATACAAAAGGGAGTCTAACTTGGCATTATTCGCCAGTATATAACCGGCAGTGCACACAAAGACCAATAAAAGGTTGAATCTGATTTTCATAATTTTATGTTTTGACTACAAAGATAGTGCTTTTTAGATAAAAATATGTAATAAATGGTTATATTTGCAGAATATATGGATAAAACTTTGATAAAATGTCTCAAATTCCCCGATATGTTATAATAGTTGCCGCAGGCAGCGGTAGCAGAGTGGGAGGAAATATTCCCAAACAATTTCTGCCAATAGACGGAAAACCCATACTTATGCACACTATTGACGCATTCTCATTTGTGCCCAATAAGATAGTGGTGCTGTCTGATAGCGGAATAGGGTACTGGGGTCAATTATGCAGAGAACATAATTACACAGTGCCGTGTACTATAGTGGAAGGTGGTGCAGAGAGGTTTTATTCTGTAAAAAACGCATTAAAAGCAGTTCCGGATGACGCTATTGTGGCGATTCATGACGGGGTACGACCTTTTGTAACAGAGACCGTAATAGAAGAGGCTTTCTGTGTGGCAGAAAGAAAAGGAAGTGCCGTTCCTGTAACGGATTGTGTGGATTCAGTCAGGGTGCTGACAGAAGAAGACGGAAATATGCCGTTTGACAGAAACAGAGTCAAGTTAGTGCAGACTCCGCAAGTGTTTAAAGCCTCAATAATAAAAAAAGCATATAATGTGGATTATAATCCCGCATTTACAGACGATGCGTCTGTGGTGGAATTATCAGGATACAAGATTCACCTTACTAAAGGTGATTCCCTAAACAAGAAAATCACAACTATTAAAGATATTAAAGCACATTAATTTTTTTAACTATCCACTGTCCACTGTCAACTGTCCACTGTCAACTAATATGCAGTTATTATCACCTATAAAATATTTGCCCGGAGTAGGTCCTAAACGCTCTGATATTTTAGAGAAGGAGTTGGACATACACACCGTTTATGACCTGATTCGCTATTTCCCGTACAAGTATATAGACCGTAGCAAGTTCTATATGATCAGTGAGTTGGAGAGTGCCACCGCATACGTTCAGATTAAGGGTATGATTTTAGGGTTCAGACCTATGGGCGAGGGCAAGGGTAAGCGTCTGGTGGCTACATTTACAGACGGCAAAGATACTATAGAACTTATATTCTTTAAGGGTCTTAACTATATTCTTGATTCATATCAGCTTAATACAGAGTATATTGTATTTGGCAAGCCAAGCCTTTTTAACGGAAAGTTCAGTTTTGTGCATCCTGAGATAGAGAGACCGTCTGCAGACCGTATCACAGGTTTTATGCCTCTGTACCATACCACAGAGAAAATGAAAACCCACTTCCTTAACTCCAAAGCAGTGCAGAAACTTGTGTATATGGCATTTAAGAATATAGACAGAACATCCATAAAAGAGACGTTACCTGCTTATATTCTTTCAAAATACGGATTTCCCGATATTGCCACATCACTTCTGCAAGTCCATTTTCCGCATAGTGTGGCAGAAATGGATAAAGGGCGTGCAAGACTTAAATTTGAGGAACTTTTTTATATACAGCTTGCCATACTTAAGCAGGCCAACCAGTTCCGTAGTAAGGCAATGGGACATCCGTTTCCTACGGTGGGGCACTATTTTAACACCTTTTATAAAGAGTGCCTTCCGTTTGACCTTACAGATGCCCAAAAACGTGTATTGCGTGAAATCCGTAACGATGTTCGTGGACCTGGGCAAATGAACCGTCTGCTTCAAGGTGATGTGGGCAGTGGCAAGACCATTGTGGCTCTGCTCAGCATGTTGCTTGCCATTGATAATGATTATCAGGCTTGTATTGTGGCACCTACTGAAATCCTTGCCACTCAGCATTATGAGAGTATGAGCAAGATGATTGCGCCGATTGGATTGGAGGTGGGGCTTCTTACAGGTTCCACACGTACAAAAGAGAGGGCTCGCATAGCGGATGGATTGACATCGGGTAACCTTAAAATTCTTGTAGGTACACATGCCGTTTTTGAGGATAATGTGCAGTTTAACCGTCTTGGACTTGTTATAATAGATGAACAACACCGTTTTGGAGTGGCACAGAGGGCAAAACTCTGGGGCAAGAACATACGTCCGCCACATGTGCTTGTAATGACTGCCACCCCTATACCACGTACCCTTGCCATGACTCTTTACGGCGATTTGGATGTCAGTGTAATAGACCGGCTTCCACCTGGCAGAAAAGAGATAAAGACAGAGCATATATTTGATGAGAAACGCCCTGCTCTGAATAATTTTTTAAGAAAGCAGATGATGTCCGGCAGACAAGTCTATGTGGTGTATCCGCTTATTAAGGAGTCGGAAAAATCAGATATGAAAGATTTGGAGAACGGATTTGAGGCTATGAAGAACATATTTTCTGATTTTACTGTCTGTATGGTGCATGGAAAAATGAAGACGACTGAAAAAGAGGCTCAGATGAGGGAGTTTATAGAGGGAAGGGCAAATATGCTTGTATCCACCACGGTAATAGAGGTGGGGGTGAATGTGCCAAACGCCACAGTTATGGTTATAGAGAATGCTGAGCGGTTCGGGCTTTCACAGTTGCATCAGTTGCGTGGCAGAGTGGGGCGTGGCGGAGACCAATCTTACTGTCTTCTTATTACTAAATATAATATAGGTGCAGATACCCGCAAACGCATAGATATTATGACACAAACTTCCAATGGGTTTGAGATAGCGGAGGCTGACCTTCGCCTACGTGGTCCCGGCGATATGGAGGGAACCCTACAGAGTGGGTTGCCGTTCAATCTCCGTATAGCAGACCTAAGCCGCGATGGGCAACTGCTTGGGCTTGCACGAGATGAGGCATCGGCGTTACTTGATAAAGATCCTCTGTTATCAACCCCGGAGAACCGTCTGCTTCTTGAAAACCTGCAGCAAATGACCAAAAATGTGGTGAATTGGAGTTTTATTAGTTAAAATCCTTTGACCCTTGTAAATTTTTTTTTAAAAATTCATTACCTTTGTACAATTATTATATGAATGTAATATGATTTGGAATGAGAAAGCGGAGTGCATGTCACGCGATGAGCGTATGAAACTCCAGAGTGAAAGGTTAAAAAAGGTGCTTGAGAGGGTTTATTTTAACTGCGAACCCTATCGTAAACGTATGCAAGAGGCAGGTGTTATGCCGGGTGACATAAATTCCATAGAGGATATAGTTAAGTTGCCTTTTACCTCTAAAAAGGATTTGCGTGATTACTATCCTCTTGGACTTCTTTCTTCCCCGATGTCAGAGATAGTGCGTGTACACGCCTCATCGGGTACAACAGGGAAACCTATAATAGTGGGCTACACCCGTAATGACCTTAGTATCTGGAAAGAGGTGGGTGCAAGATGTCTTACCTCATACGGACTTGGAAAAAACGATGTGGTGCAAGTATCGTACGGTTACGGACTGTTTACAGGCGGTCTTGGTGCCCATGGTGCAGTTGAGACCATAGGCGGAACGGTGGTGCCTATGTCATCGGGTAATACAGAGAAACAGATACTTATGATGCACGATTTGGGAGTGAAGGCACTATGCTGCACACCGTCATACGCACTGCACCTTGCAGAGTGTATAGAGAGGTCAGGTATTCCACGCAGTGAGTTCCAGCTTAAAGTAGGTATCTTTGGAGCAGAGCCTTGGACAGAGGAGATGAGACGTGAGATAGAGCAGCGTTTAGGTATAAAGGCATTTGATATTTACGGACTTACAGAGATTATGGGTCCTGGCGTGGGGTATGAGTGTAACCTACAGCATGGCACACACCTTAATGAAGACCATTTCTACCCAGAGATAATAAATCCGGAGACAGGTGAACATGTAAAACCTGGTGAGAAGGGAGAATTGGTATTCACAACTCTTACAAAAGAGGGTATGCCGCTTATACGTTTCCGCACAAGAGACTTAACCTATCTTAACTATGATAAGTGTGAGTGTGGCAGAACACTTGTACGCATGGCTAAGATTATGGGCAGAACGGACGATATGCTTATTATACGTGGCGTTAATGTATTCCCATCGCAGATAGAGTCTGTAATACTTGAGACTGCGGAGTTTGAACCTCACTTCTTCATAACTGTTGACCGTGTAAACAATACAGATACATTTGAGGTTAAGGTGGAGGTTAAGGAGCAGTATTACACCGATGATATAAACGGTATGATTAAACTGCAAAAACTGCTTGCACACAAGATTCAGAGCGTAGTGGGCTTGCAGCCTACAATCCGTCTGGTGGAGCCTCGCTCACTGCAGCGTAGTGAGGGCAAAGAGAAACGTGTGCTTGACAAACGTGTGTTCAATAACTAAAATTAAGGAGAAAAAGTCATGAAAGTAAAACAGTTATCAGTATTTTTAGAGAATAAGACAGGCAGGCTTAACGATGTTACAAAAATCCTTGCCAAGGCAAATATAAATATGCGCGCATTTTCTGTGGCTGACAGCTCAGATTTTGGCATTCTGCGTATGTTGGTTGATGATACGGAGAAGGCTAAAGAGGAACTTAGGAGTAATGGTTTTGCTGTCTCTGTAACAGATATCATAGGCATTAAAATGGCAAATAAGCCTGGTACGCTTAACAAGATATTGGATATTCTTGCAGATGCAAAGGTCTATATAGAGTATATGTATGCATATTCAGACAGCGATAGAGCCATTACAGCCATAAAACCCGATGATATGGAGAAGGCGGTAAAGGTAATAAAGGAGAACGGTATAACTACGTTATGAAAACTATTTTAGTGACAAACGATGACGGTATTACCGCACGTGGCATAAATGCACTTGTGGATGCCATAAAAGACTCTTACAGGATTGTGGTGGTGGCTCCTGACGGACCACGTTCAGCACAGTCCAAAGCCATTACAGTCACTACTCCGTTACGTTACTGGAAACAATACACCAATGGCAATTTAGTTATGTACAGATGCAACGGCACTCCATGTGATTGCGTTAAGATAGGGCTGTACTCCATAATGGACACCAAGCCTGACTTGCTTGTGTCAGGCATAAACCATGGAACCAATACATCTGTAAATGTAATATACTCAGGTACTATGGGTGCCGCACTTGAGGGGTGTGTGGAGGGGTTGCCGTCTATCGGGTTGTCTCTCTGCTCATACGACCAGAATGCAGACCTTACAGAAGCCGTAAAGTTTTCTAAAAAAATAATAGAGATGGTCCTGAATGACGGCTTGCCTCAAGGGGTGTGCCTCAATGTTAATTTTCCGGTGGGTGAAGTCAAGGGTCTTAGGGTTGTACGTCAGAGCAAGGGCAGGTGGCGTGAGCGTTTTGTGGAGCGTGATGACCCTGCTCATAACAAGTACTATTGGCTTACAGGTGATTTTAATAATTTGGAACCCGATGCCACAGATACAGATGAGTCTGCCATTGCCCAAGGTTATGGTTCCATAGTTCCTTGCCACGTGGATTTGACACATTATAAAAGCATAGATAAATTGTCTAATCTTAACTGCGATGCCAAAGAAATATGACAAGTTCTACATCGGGCTTTCACTATGTCTGATAATACCATTTGTATTGTTTGCCTTTACTTGGGAATCTCTATCGGGAATGCCGTTTAAGGACATACATTATTGGTTTTATCAGCCTGTGTTCTTGAACTATGTTATATTCTGTCAGTTGCCAAGTCTGCTTGTGTTGTTCTGGGCATACAAGACAGAGCGTTGGAAAGTTTGCAAAGGCGGAGTGTTGGGTATTACACCATACCTAATGTTGCTGTTTTATTTATTTGTATAGCATATATGATGCGTGGAACACAATGTATGATGTATGATGTATGATGTATGGTGTTTTAAAGTTTAGTAAAAAAAATTATGAAATACTATCTTATAGCGGGCGAGGCGTCAGGCGATTTACATGGCAGTAATCTTATACGTTCCATTGCGGCTAAAGACCCCGATGCAGATTTCCGCTACTATGGCGGTGATAAGATGCTTGTGGCAGGCGGTGAGTTGGTGAAACACTACAAAGACACCGCAGTAATGGGATTTGTGAGAGTTGCCACGCATTTACATAAAATACTAAGGAATATAAATGACTGCAAGCAGGATATAGCAGAATATGCACCCGATATACTTATACTTATAGATTATCCTGGTTTTAATTTAGAGATAGCGAAATATGCCAAGACTGTGCTGAACCTAAAGGTTGCATACTATATTCCTCCTAAAATATGGGCTTGGAAAGAGGGCAGGGTGGAGCAGATAAAAAAGTATGTGGATGTGGTGTATTGCATATTTCCGTTTGAGGTGGATTTCTACAAAAAACACGGTTATGAGAACGTTATGTATGTAGGCAATCCTTCTGTGCAGAGTGTTAAGTCTGCATGCCATGTAAGCAAAGAGGATTTCTATCTTATAAATGGTTTTGATCCCGATAAAAAGATAGTGGCTCTACTGCCTGGCAGCCGGGAGCAGGAGGTTAAGCATACAATAGCGGTGCTAAATAAGATTGATAAAAGTAAATTTAATGATTGTCAATTTGTAATGGCTGCCACAAGTGCTGTGGATATGGATATGTACAAGGGTGTGGATTCTACTATAAAGGTGGTTTATGATGAAACTTATCCGCTACTTACCTTTGCAGATGCGGCAATAGTGAACTCTGGTACCGCCACGCTTGAGACAGCCCTGTTCGGTGTTCCGCAAGTGGTTGTATATCCTATGGTGATACCACGTCTGTTCTATTGGATAGGGCGTAGATATATGCTTAAAATCCCTTATATATCGTTGGTTAATATAATATCGGGTAAGGAGACTGTAAAGGAGTTGGTGGCATACGAATATACAGTGCAATCCGTTACAGACTGTTTGTCAGAAATACTATACAACGATGATTACATTAATTATGTAAAGGCTGGGTACGGCAAAATAAGATCAATACTTGGCGATTCTGTTGCCTCCAATGCAGCTGCGGCACACATTAAAACCATTATAGGTTAGAACCTTACTGAGTACGATACCGTAATGTTGTTTCTTACATTACGCAGGGTCATAGATTCCATTTTCAGCCCTGAGGTTTCTCCATCATTGTAAGGTCTGAACTCTGAAAAACTGCCATTATTAACCTGCCAAATGTAGGCTAAATCAAATGAGTGCCTTCCCACTCTGAACCCTGCACCTGCCGATACGCTGTAAGAGTCTATATCATTTATGAAATATGTGTCGGTACGCACATCGTTAGGATAATAGTATCGGGTGGCTTTCTTGTTATCTGTACACCCTGTAGTGTAACTGCCGCCTAATCTTAGTGACAATGCGTCTATAGGCTTAACCTCTATACCTGCCCTAAGTGTGTGAGTGTCTATCAACC
>JAZLHT010000243.1:0-5877 GCA_045616965.1 Candidatus Enterocola sp. | reverse complement strand
TCATTTAAAGTATCATTATACTTATAAAACGGAACTTTAAACCTTATGTAGTTATCACCAAACTCAAAGTTCTCAGGTTTATAAACCTCCATAATGCGAAGCATACCAGAACCAAGTTGCTCTACAAATTCAACATCTCTGAATACTCTCATCAACTCTTGGTTTCTTGGCATACTAATGCCTGCAAAGAAATCATCCTTTGTCATTCCATCAGGGATAGTTCCGATAGATGTTACCTCAAGGTGGTCAGAAAAGTGGTCGGAAAACCACAAGGGGTGGTCAGAAAACAAGAGAACTAATATTACATTATTTAGCCATTCATCCTGCCGCTTCTCGCAAAGAGTTGTCGGAACAAATAGGAATTGCTCAACCTGCGGTTCAGAAACATCTAAAAACACTGCAAACCCAAGGTCGTTTGCTCCGCATAGGTCCGGATAAGGGCGGTCATTGGGAAATACAACAAAGCTAAAACAAACCTTAACAGGGGCAAGCGAGGCGTTTCTTATTTTGCATCAAACAAAATGAAAATATGTAGAGTAGGAGAAGGTATTGCTTTTGTTATGAAAAATTGTTGTAACTTAAATCAGATAGTGTGCCACTGTTTATTTGTAAACAAAATAGTTGTTAGCTATATCTTATACTGTAATACCTGCTTAATTATTTCTTCTTTGATTAGTTCCCATGAGCAGTCGCATAACATTGTAGGCATAGGTTCATGTTCAGCGTCATCAAAATAAGTAAGACTTTTGATTGTAGAAAAAAGTACTGCATCGGGGTATTTTTGTTTGTACCATTCCATTATTTGGTTCATTGAGAACTTTTTAAGCAAAAAGAATAAATCAATAAAATCTTTCTTTGTACCCCTATTGGTGATGGCTGAAATTTTCATTGCCGCTATATCTTCTAATGAAGCCAATGCGGTACCACCTACCAACCTTGTACTGCTCAACTCATCCAAAGATTGAAGTTTTTTCAATAATTCCAATGTGTCGGCATTGATTGTTTCAAGGTGTAGCATCTGAATTTGTTTTTAGGAGTATTGGTTAAAGCGGAAATATATGACAGTGCTTTAGGTTCTAAAGTACGTAGTTGGATGGCTTCTTTTTTAATTCTATCAAGCCCATAGTATGCCAAAAGAAGTTTCCAATCCTCTGTCATACCGTACTCTAATGTTCTTTGAATAACATACGGAGCATGCTCTTCCAAATCTATGTTCTCCAACGATGTGTCCCAGAACAAGTTGTTGGAAAATTTATATTTGCACTCGTTTTGACTCATAATTTCCTACTGCAAAAATAGAAATTAATTTTCACTATTGCAAGATATTGCGTACAATAAATTTAAGATTTGTGGAGTAGGAAAGGTCGGGATTACTCGCAACCTGAGGTTGCTCGTGATCCCTAAGTCTGTGCCGGAGGCATTCGTTTCAAAGAATTTTGTGGTGATAACACTAACTTGTCTCAAAACGTGGGACAAGTGAGAGGAGAATTTGGTTGTTTGAAGGAGTATTGTTATATTTGTGGTAAAATGGCAGTCGTTATGATTTCTCTTAAACCTATTTATACATATCCCAATACTACTTTTGTAGAGTTGTGTGACTTGTATGTAGAGGCGTTTCCTAAGGATGAACGTCGTTCTATTGACGGACTGAAACGTACTTTGCAAACATCTGAAATGTCGTTTAATGTTATTGAATCAGACGGTAAAACGGTTGGTTTCTCAATAGTATGGAGACTCAGTGGTTTTGTTTATCTTGAGCATTTTGCCATAAAGCCCTCAATGAGAGGTAAGGGGATAGGGGAGCAAGTGCTAAAAATATATGCTGAGGCTCTTGGTCCTAATATTATTCTTGAGGTTGAACCGGATACTGATAATCTCACACATCGCCGTATAGAGTTCTACAAACGTTGCGGATTCGGTGTAGTGTCAAAAAATTACATACAACCAAAATATGAAGGCTCTGGAGATGCTATGCCACTGTGGATTATGGCATCGTGCAGTCCATCTGTATCTGAGTTGAAACAATGGATAGGAGAGGTTAAGAGGGTGGTGTATGGTAGGGTATGAGGGGGGATTACGTCAATTACGCCACGCAAGCATCATAGCAAGCGTGGCGATTTTTATTGTTTGAATAGTTCAGAGTGAGTGCCAATAAGTTCAACATAAATACCTGACTTCTTTCATAGAGTATTAACGCTTTTAAGAAATGAATCAAAATCTTGCATGTCAAGTTTACCGGCATATTTACCGGTGCGAGATTCTTTAATGGCATCAATAGTGTCTGGATTAGGTGTACCAAATACAGATTGAGACAATATGCTTTCTACATAATTGTTTACACTCCTGTTACTTTGTATTGCCCTAATATTAAGTTCTGCTAACAATGCTTCACTTAATCTGAATGCAGTTTGTTTTTTACGAGCTGTTGTTTCCATATATTTGTGTTATATAAGTGTTATATATTTAACTGCAAATATATAACTTTATTTTTAATTGGACAAATTTTTGGTGAAAATATTAAGGATATTAAGGATTCCACTTTTATTTTGCGCCAAACAAAGTGAGAAATTTGTAGAGTAGGAAAGGTCGGGATTACTCGCATCTAAAGATGCTCGTGATCCCATCTCCTGCCGGAAGCATTCGGTCGGGATTGTGCTCCGCGTTGCTACGCACATCCCTAACCTCTGCCACGGGCATCCTTGCAAGCTATCCGCTCTAAGATTCAAGAAAAAAGGAGAATGCTGACGCATTCTCCTGATTTTTTATTTGTCAGATGTATTCCAATAAGCAAGCTTATTGTTCTACACCTGCCAAATAAAAAAGAGAAAACCTTAGTTTTCCCTTTTTTTCTCGAATCCCGAGCTTTTCGCTTGCGGAAAGGGAGGGATTCGAACCCCCGGTGCCTCTCAGCACGGCGGTTTTCAAGACCGCTGTAATCGACCACTCTACCACCTTTCCTTTATTGCGGTGCAAAGATAATACATTTTTGACAAATCAAAAAATTTTTTGTAATTTTGTAAAGGAAATGCAGCAAATTTTTGATTACATATTGTCTTTTCTGCTTGATACCCGCTTGGAGGCAGGCTGGGTGGGTTATACGTCTGATAGGGCGGAGTGGAAAAAATTTAAGGTTGTAATAATTCCTTCTGCATTTTTTAAGGATGGGGTGTATGGTACAGATGAATCTTATCCGCAATTACCGTTAAAAAATATAGATGGTGTGCCTATCCTTTTTGGAGAGCCGTCTGTAAGCCGTACGCAGAATCAGATTTTTGTTAAGGCTGACATTGTGGCAAGCACATATTTCCTGATATCAAGGTATGAGGAGTTGATTATTAGGGAGCGTGATGAGAATATGCGTTTTGCGGCAAAGTCATCGTTGCTTTATAAGGCTGGATTGTTGCAGACTCCTATTGTGGATATGTATGGCAGGCTATTGCGTGGTTGGCTTGGCGAGTGCGGCGTTAAAGTGCCTGTGCAGAACTCTAAGTACAGTTGTGTTATGACCCACGATGTGGACCATCTGGCACAATACCGCTCTCTACGTGGATTTGCAGGTGGACTGCTAAGGGGTGAGTTTAAGGCGGCTGTAAACTCGTTTGTAGGTGGAGTGGAGAATGACCCTCTTTTCTCTTTTGACTGGATGCGTAAGTTGGAAAACCAAGCCCATTATGTTAAATCTAAGGTGTTTATTAAGGTATCGGGTAATAAATTGCCTCAAGATATTCCTTTTTATAACCCCGATGGGCAAGATGTGCAAAAATTATTGGAACGGTATAACAACGATGTGGGAGTGCATATCAGCTATGAGGCGTCACTTAACCCTAAACTTATAAAGGGTGAGGTGGATAAGTTGGCTAAAATTGCAGGTAAGACGGTTGCAATGTCCCGTAACCACTATTTGGCTGCACTCAGACCTTCTGATATGCGTTACCTTATAGATGCCGGTATTACAGATGACTATACGCTTGGCTATGCTGATATGGCAGGTTTCCGTTTGGGTACGGCACGTCCTGTAAAGTGGATAGACCCTGAGCGTAAGGCACTTACAAATCTTACGCTGCATCCTCTTATAATTATGGACTGCACCCTTAATGAGAGTAAGTATATGGGTTTAAGCATGGCTGATGCCTTTAAAATTTACAAGAATCTTAAACTTGAGATTCAAAAATACGGTGGTGAGTTTGTGTTGCTGTGGCATAATGATACTGTATCCACGTTGAGTAAGACCTATCATAGAGAATTGTTTGAAAAAATACTGCATAATGAAGAATTTGCTGATTATATGTGATGCGTTCCCTCCTGCTTTTGCTCCAAGGATGGGCGGCTTGTGCAAATACATTCAGGATTTTGGCTGGAATGTGTATGTGCTTGCAGAAAATCAGCAGAGCGTAGGAAATATCTCAGATGTAAATCCAAAAAGGGTTGTGCTGCTTGATTATTACAAAACCGGCACAAAATCAGAATGGTTAGTAAAATTTCCGTTAGATTTTCTTTTCCACTGTAAGGATAAAAGTCTTATTAAATTATTTAGGCATTCATATCCCGATGTTACCTTTGATGTGGTACTATGCAGCACCTACATGCTATTCCCTATGTATGCCGCCTATAAAATTGCAGAAGAGTTAAAGGTTCCTCTATTATATGATATGCGTGATTTGCTGGAGCAGTTTGTAGGGTATGAATATGCAAAGCACAGATTGTTTAAAAATAATTTTTTAAATAATTTTGTTCATAAAATAAGAAGAAAAAAAATACAGAGAGAGCGAAATTGTTTCCTGAAAAAGTGCAATGCGGTAACCACAGTTTCACCATGGCATGTAAATCTGTTAGAATCTTACGGTGTACGTAATGTTAATCTTATTTACAATGGATATGACCCACAAGTATTTAATCCACAGATAATTAAAACGGATAAATTTACAATTCAATACACAGGTAGAGTGTTGGATTTGAAACTATATGATGCCAGCCTACTGTGTGAGGCATTGCGGAATTTAGATACTAAAGGTGTTGTTTCTGAAAATAAATTTTCTGTAAAGTTTAACACAGATGAAAATTCTGCTGTAAGAATCAGAAAACTTTTTTCTCAGTTTAGTGTTGAAAAATATCTTAAAATTTGTAACTTTGTTCCACAAAATGAGGTTCCGTCTTTGCTTAATGAGAGCAGTATTGTTCTTGTCCTAACCAACAAAATGGATAAAAACGGACCAAAAGGTATTATGACAACCAAGTTTTTTGAGGCACTTGCGGTAAAGAAACCGATACTGTGTGTAAGAAGCGATGAGGCATATTTGGAAAATCTTATAAATAAAACCAAAAGCGGAATTGCCGCAAGGAGAGTGGAAGAGGTGGAGGATTTTATACTTAAGCAATACAAAATTTGGGAGAAGGAACATTATGTAACAGTAGATTCAGATGATATTCTTGTCAGGCAATTCTCAAGAAAGTATCAGGCATCACAATTTAATGATTTGTTAAACTCCATTATACAATGAAAACTTTTGAAAACTACAGCCTTTTAAATAATAACACTTTTGGTGTTGATGTAAAAGCGAATTATTTTATAGAGTATGATTCTGTAGATGAATTGCAGTCTTTGCTCAGAAGTGACCTGCTTCAAGAGTCTAAGTTTATGCATATAGGTGGCGGTAGTAACTTGCTGTTTATCAATGATTATCAAGGTGTTATATTACACTCGCAGATAAAGGGCATAGAAGCCGTTGAGGGTACACGCTCTAAGGTTGTGTTAAGGGCTGGAGCAGGGGAGAGATGGGATGATTTTGTAGAGTATTGTGTATCTAAGAATTATGGAGGAGTTGAGAATTTATCAGGCATTCCGGGTGAGGTTGGAGCCACGCCAGTCCAAAATATAGG
>JAZLHT010000242.1:0-9953 GCA_045616965.1 Candidatus Enterocola sp. | reverse complement strand
TGGAATCCATACAGGTGAGAGTATTGTTGTGGCACCTATTATATCTCTTTCTAAGGAACAGATACATTTGCTTGAGGAGATTGCCAAGAAAGTTGTACGTCATATAGGTATAGTGGGAGAGTGTAATATTCAGTATGCTTTCAATGCTGAGACTAACGATTATCGAATAATAGAGATAAATGCCCGTCTAAGCCGCTCATCGGCGTTGGCATCTAAGGCATCGGGTTATCCGCTTGCTTTTGTTGCCGCTAAATTGGCATTGGGTTACACTCTTGACCAGATAGGTGAGATGGGTACTCCTAATTCAGCATACGTAGCACCTTCTGTAGATTATATCATAGCAAAGATACCTCGTTGGGATTTGACCAAATTTACAGGTGTAAGCCGGGAGATTGGCTCATCTATGAAATCAGTGGGTGAGATTATGGCTATAGGCAAGTCTTTTGAGGAGATTATTCAGAAAGGCTTGCGTATGATAGGGCAGGGTATGCATGGTTTTGTAGGTAATAAGGATATTAAGTTTGATGATGTGGAGACTGCACTTTCACACCCCACAGACCTTAGAATATTTGCCGTTGCCGATGCACTTGAAAAGGGTTACTCTGTTGACCGTATAGAGGAACTTACCAAGATAGACCGCTGGTTCCTAAGCAAATTGGAGAATATAGTAAAATACACTAAAGTTCTTCAAGGTTTTAAAAAGATAGAGGATATCACCCCCGATGTTATGACTGAGGCAAAACGTCTTGGTTTCTCTGATTTTCAGATTGCCCGCTATGTGGAGAATCCTAAAGGCAATATGGAAGCGGAGATGCTGCGTGTACGTAAACTCAGAGAGTCTCAGAATGTTAAGCCTGTAGTACGCAGAATTAATACAGTGGCGTCAGAACATCCTGAAAAGACCAACTACCTGTACATGACTTACGGCTCTAATGATAATTACTTGCCTAAGAAACAAGATGGGCAGAGTGTAGTTGTATTAGGTTCAGGTGCTTACCGTATAGGTTCTTCTGTAGAGTTTGACTGGTGTAGCGTAAATGCAGTACAAACAGCACGTAAACTTGGGTATCAGTCTGTTATGATAAACTATAACCCTGAAACTGTATCTACGGACTACGATATGTGTGATCGTCTCTATTTTGACGAACTCTCATTTGAGCGTGTACTTGATGTGCTTGAGATAGAGAATCCAAAGGGTGTGATAGTTTCTGTGGGCGGTCAGATTCCTAATAACCTTGCAATGAAACTGCACAGGCAGGGGGCTCCTATTCTTGGAACATCGGCGCTTAATATAGATAGGGCGGAAGACCGTCATAAATTCTCCGCTATGCTTGACTCACTTGATATAGACCAGCCACGTTGGCGTGAGCTTACAAGTTTTGAGGATATAGATGACTTTATAGAGGAGGTTGGTTTCCCTGTGCTTATTCGTCCGTCGTATGTGCTTTCAGGTGCTGCAATGAACGTATGCTATAATAAAGACCAGGTTAAGCAGTTCCTTACCCTTGCCGCCAAGGTTTCAAAAGACCACCCTGTAGTAGTGTCCTCTTTCTTGCAGAATGCCAAGGAAATAGAGTTTGATGCCGTAGCAAAAGATGGTGAGATAGTGGAATATGCTATATCTGAGCATGTGGAGTTTGCAGGTGTTCACTCCGGCGATGCCACACTTGTGTTCCCTGCTCAGAAACTCTATTTTGAGACAATGCGCCGTATAAAGAAGGTATCTAAGAAAATTGCCAAGGCACTTGAAATAACAGGTCCGTTTAATATTCAGTATTTGGCTAAGAACAACGATATTAAAGTAATAGAGTGTAACCTGCGTGCATCACGCTCATTCCCGTTTGTATCTAAGGTTATTAACCGTAACTTTATAGAGACTGCCACACGCATTATGCTTGGGGCGGACTATACCAAGCCGGATTCCTCAATATTTGATATAGAGCATATAGGCGTAAAGGCTTCTCAGTTCTCATTCGCGCGTCTGCACAAGGCAGATCCTATACTTGGTGTGGATATGGCATATACAGGTGAGGTTGGCTGTATTGGCGACGACTTTAACGAGGCTCTGCTTAAATCGCTTATATCTGTAGGCTTTAGGATTCCTAAGAAGAGCGTAATGGTATCATCGGGTGAGGCTAAATCTAAGGTTGAACTGTTAGAGCCTTGCAAGATGCTTGCGGCACATGGATATGATATTTATGCCACAGACGGAACTCAGAAATTCTTAGAGGAGAACGGTGTCAAGGCTACCGCCGTAGGTTGGCCTGATGAGCCTTCAGAACTCCAGATTATGGATATGATGGCAGAGAAGAAATTTGAACTTGTAATAAATATACCAAAGAACCATACAAGACGTGAGCTCACAAACGGTTATAAGATACGCCGTGGTGCTATTGACCACAATATCCCGCTTATGACCAACGCACGTTTGGCAAGTGCCTTTATCCATGCGTTCTGCTCACTAAAGCAGGATGACATCCAGATTAAGGACTGGGCTTCGTATTTTAAGAATTAAGGTGTAACCTTAATTCTTAGGGTCAAGGGTCAAGGGACAAGGACTTGTCCCTAAAAAAATAATAGAAAAACTTTTTTTCTATTATTTTTTTTATTATCTTTGTAGTAGCTTAAGTTACATTAAGCGTTGTATGCTTAATGTAGTCTAATAATTAAAACCTAAAAAGTCAAGTGTTATGAAAAAATTAATTGTTACATTATTTGCGTTGTCTTTATTACCTCTATACGCAGTTGCAGCTTCTGGAGAGGTGAGTGCATCTCCGGTAAAACCAACAACAGACAAGCCGTTTAAAATTATTTACACTCTTTCAACAGAGGATTCATGGATGAAAAATCAGGATGTATATATTTATGTATGTCTTGAGTTAAACAATAACGGAGAGTGGGCTAAGGAAAAATCACCTTGGGAACTATGCAATATGCCTGCTTATAAATGGAAAAAAGAGTCTAACGGTACATTGTCTTATTCTTTTTCAGACTTAAAATCTTATTTTAATCTTACTGCAGCGGAATTACAGCAGGTTACTGGTATGTTTGTTATTTTAAAGAACGATAAATTTCAAACAAGCGACAAGTATGTTAAGATTTATAGGAATGTTGCCAATGCACCTAAATTCAACGGTAATGTTAAGTTCTCTGTAATAGTTCCCGCAGGAACAAAAGAGGTCTATGTAACGGGTACATTTGGTAAGGAGGGTACAGAAGATTTCTGGAAACATGCAGACCCGAAACGACAACTTAAAAAGGTTAGTGAAACTAAGTTTGAGGGCACTCTTACTGGTGTCCCTGCTAATTTGGAGTACCTTTATGTTTGGGGACCTAGAAAAGACCAATCTGAGTTCCGTTTAGGACACCGTCCTCTTGGTGGCAGGGTTCAGGTAACAGACAAGGTTGATAGTTGGGGTGATTTTACACTATCTGTCACGGTGCCAAACGGTACAAGTGAGATGTATGTATCAGGCTCATTTAATAATTGGGGTTTTGGACGTATGATGGATTCGGGTAATAACACTTGGACATACCATATAGCACCAGGTTCTCTTAACGGTTCTGATGTCATAGAGTATAAATACTTTAGCAAGAATAGTACTAATGCAGGTGAGAAACGTGGAAATCGTAAGGTTAAGTTTGAAGGGTTTGCTACACAGTATGATGAAATCAAGAAGTGGTGATTTTGTCGGTTTTTCAATAAAAAAACCGCTCTAGGCAGGGGCGGTTTTTTATTTTTTTTGTATATTTGTAAAATGAATATGCAGGCATCATATTTTAATATCGCTGATTTTACTGTAAGACTGAATGTTACGTATAGTGCATTAAGTTCTATGGAGAATCTGCATCCTTTTGTGACGGAAAATGCTGAAAATGCGGATTTTCAGCTGCTTTTAGGGTGTGGAGTAAAGCCATCGGGCAGTGAGATTTACAAGTCTGATGAATATGATTTTGCAATTTATAAAGGAGACAATGCTTTTTGCATAAAGTTTGTCGATGTGGTATCGGGTGATGTATATTTTATGGAGTTTGACTCTGATTTTAAGGAGTATAGAACAAATATGAGTGCAGACCACATTTGCAAAGATGTGTTGAACAATATGCTGATGCTCTCATTCACTTTTGCCACTATAGATAAGAAATCACTTATGATACACTCATCTGTGGCTGTATTAAACGGTAAGGCGTATCTGTTTTTAGGTAAGAGTGGTACAGGCAAAAGCACTCATTGCCGTCTGTGGCTAAAGAACTTTAAGAATGCCGATATTCTGAACGATGACAACCCTGTGCTTAAATTTGAGAATGGCGAGACTGTTGTTTATGGCTCTCCTTGGAGTGGCAAAGGTGCTGTATATAAGAATGAACGTTATATAGTGGGTGGAATAGCACGCTTGGCACAGGCTCCGTATAATAAAATTGAGCGTAGGACAGGGTCTAAGGCATTTGCACTGCTTTACTCATCATGTTCCAAGTTGCCATGGAGTGAGGCTTGTATGAACGCTTTATGTACCACATTGTCTGATATTGTAGGCAATACACCTATATTTTATTTAGAGTGCCTACCCGATGATGCGGCTGCACAACTATCATATAATACAATGACATCGAATTACCGAATTAACGTGCAAGCCGAACACAGACAAACTTGTTTGTATGTTGAGGCGAAGCCGTTAATCACGAGCGAAGCGAGTAATCACCAATGATAGTCCGTAATGACATATTGTTTGCCAGCGTAAAGGAAATGCTAAAAGAGAAACCGGAAGTTAAGGTTGTGGTTAAAGGAGACAGCATGCTTCCGTTTCTACGCACAGGAGATTTAGTCGCTCTGCGTAAACCGCACCGTTTGCACACAGGTATGATAGCATTGGTGGAGCCGTCAAAGGGTGTGTACGTCCTGCATAGGATTGTAAAGTTGGGTGATGAGGATATGGTGCTTTACGGCGATGGAAATATAGGAACAAAGGAGAGAGTTCCATATACGGCTGTAGTGGCGGTGGTTCAAAGGGTATATCGGGGTAAAAGGGTTATAAATTATGGCTCTTTTATGTGGAAAATGCAGAACAGCCTATGGCCAAAAAATAAACTTGTACGCAAATATGCTCTTAAAGTATATAGAAAAGGTGTTAAACAACTAAATAAAAACAACCAATTTTAAAATTTAAGTATTATGGAAAAACCTTATGTAGTGGGCATCGATATAGGTGGCCAAACAGCAAAAATCGGGCTTGTGGATGCCCGTGGTAATGTTCTTACCCAAACAGCGATTGTAAGCAATGACACAAACGACTACAAAGTGTTCATTAAGAATTTGAGTGACGCTGTAAGAAAACTTGTTAATAAAGATTATTCTATGAAGCAAGTAAGAGGTATAGGTGTAGGTGCTCCCAACGCAAATTTCTATAAAGGTACAATTGAAGGTGCTGTAAATCTTACCTTTGGAGGTCAGCAAATTATTCCTTTTGCTGAAGAAATGAGTAAAATTATTGGATTACCGGTTAAGCTTACCAATGATGCAAACGCCGCCGCTCTTGGAGAAATGACATACGGTGTGGCACGTGGTATGAAGGATTTTATAATGATAACCCTTGGTACTGGTGTTGGCTCAGGTATTATTGTCAATGGTAATTTGTTGTACGGCTACGATGCTAATGCAGGTGAGCTTGGTCATGTAACTATGGTTCGTCAGAATGGCAGACTTTGTGGTTGTGGTAAGACTGGATGTCTTGAGGCTTACTGCTCTGCTACTGGTGTGGCACGTACGGCACGTGAGATGCTAGAAACATCTGATCGTAAGAGTTCGTTAAGAAATATTCCTGCTGAGAATATCACGTCTAAAGATGTATTTGACGCCGCTAGTCAAGGCGATGAACTTGCAAAAGAGATTTTTGACTTTACAGGCAATATGCTTGGAGCCGCTCTTGCAGATTTTGTGGCATTCTCATCACCTGAGGCGATTGTACTCTTTGGTGGCCTTACACGTAGTGGTGACCTTATTATGAAACCTGTGGTGGAGAGTTTGAACAAGAATGTTATGCCACGTTGGCGTAATAAGATTAAGGTTCTGTTCTCTCAACTAAAGGAGTCTGATGCCGCCATTCTTGGTGCAAGTGCATTGGCTTGGGAAGTGTGATCCTATGGGGAGTCGAACCCCAATCAAAAGAACCGGAATCTTTCATTCTATCCATTGAACTATAGGACCAAATTAGTTAAAAGTTGAAAGTTAAAAGTTGAAAGTTAAAATTTAATTTTCAATTTTCAATTTTCAACTTTCAATTATAATAGCGGCATTCCCGCTTCCTTACATTTAAGCCGCATCTCATCAGACCAAATGCTGGACTGGATTTCTCCTACATGAGCCTTATGTAGCAGGAACATACACAGCCTTGACTGACCTATACCGCCACCTATTGTAAGCGGAAGTCTGCCGTTTACAAGTTGCTTATGATACAGATATTTAAGGCGTTCCTCTTTATTGGATATTGAAAGTTGCTTTAGCATAGATTCCTTATCAACCCTGATGCCCATACTTGATAGTTCAAGTGCTTGGTCAAGTACAGGATTCCAAACAAGCATATCGCCGTTAAGAGCCCAATCATCGTAGTCCGGGGCACGTCCGTCATGTTTTTCACCATTGGAAAGTTCACCTCCGATGCACATAATGAATACTGCTCCGTATTTCTCAGTTATCAGATTTTCTCTCTCCTTGGCTGTCTTATTTGGATATAAATCAAGTAACTCCTGCGATGTTATGAAATGAATTTCAGACGGCAGTTGCAGCTTTATTTGTGGAAAACGCTCACTTACGGCATATTCTGCTTTTATAATAGTGTTGTAGATTTTACTTACAATGTTTTTCAGAAAATCAATGGTACGATCTTCTCTGTTTATCACCAACTCCCAATCCCATTGGTCTACATATAGTGAGTGGATGTTATCCAACTCCTCATCGGCACGTATGGCGTTCATATCGGTGTATATGCCATAGTGTGGATTGGTGCCGTATTCTGCAAGCATAACGCGTTTCCACTTGGCAAGTGAGTGTACCACTTCTGCCTCTGCCTCATTCATATCCTTAATCTTGAATGTTACAGGGCGTTCCACTCCGTTAAGGTCATCGTTTATGCCGGTGCCTTTTAGCACAAAGAGTGGGGCGGTTACTCTGCGTAATCTTAACTCCGATGCAAAATTGCGCTCAAAAAAGTCTTTCAGAAACTTTATTGCAATTTCCGTCTGCTCCACATCAAGCGGAGAATGGTAGTTCTTTGGTATTGTTAATCTCATAATTATTTAAAGGAGAAATAAAGAATAGTGAAAAGTTAAGGAGTATAGGAGTTAAGGAGTATAGGAGTATAGGAGTAAAAAGACTTCTAAACTCCTGAACTTCTAAACTTCTAAACTCCTGAACTTCTGAACTCCTAAACTCATTTTTTACTTTCAATTAAATTTTGTATCTCTTGTGCAATATGATTTGCTTTCTCCATCGTTGCCGCCTCTGAGTAGATGCGGATAATTGGTTCTGTGTTTGACTTACGCAGATGCACCCAACTGTCTGCAAAATCTATCTTAACGCCGTCAATATCGTTAATCTGCTCATTTTTATAGACTTCCTTGATTTTTGCAAGTATAGCGTCTACATCTGTAGATGGCTCCAAGTCTATACGGTTTTTTGCTATAAAGTATTGAGGATAGGTTGCCCTTAACTCAGATACTTTCATTTTTTTGTGAGCCAAGTGGCTAAGGAACAGGGCAATGCCAACAAGTGCATCACGCCCGTAGTGGCTTTCAGGGTAGATAACACCTCCGTTACCCTCGCCACCTATTACAGCATTGGTCTCTTTCATCTTGGTTACAACATTAACCTCTCCAACTGCAGCCGCATTATAGTTGCCGCCATATTGGTTGGTAACATCACGTAACGCTCTTGTGGAACTAAGGTTTGATACTGTGTTGCCCGGAGTGCGGCTTAAAACGTAATCTGCCACAGTTACAAGAGTATATTCCTCTCCGTACATCTTGCCGTCCTCACAAATAAATGCAAGACGATCAACATCGGGGTCTACAACAAACGCAACATCGTAGCCGCCACCTTTCATAAGGTTCATAATATCTTCAAGATTCTTCTCAAGCGGTTCAGGGTTGTGCTGAAAATCGCCTGTAGGCTCTCCGTAAAGGGTTTTGACTGTCTTAACTCCAAGACGCTCAAGTAGTTTTGGAAGAATTATTCCGCCTACAGAATTTACTGTATCAAGTGCCACCTTAAAATTTGCACTTTTAATGGCATCTACATCTACAAGTTTTAGATTTAATACATTCTCAATGTGTTTGTCAGTATAATCCTTCTCTGTAACCTTGCCAAGTTTTGTTATTTCCGTAAATGCGAAGTTCTCTTTTTCTGCTATTTTTAACACCTCTTCGCCCTCTTCTTTATTAAGAAATTCTCCATTCTGACTAAGCAGTTTAAGTGCGTTCCATTGTTTTGGATTATGGCTTGCTGTAAGTATAATACCGCCAGCCGCACCCTCCATTGTAACTGCAAGTTCCGTAGTAGGGGTGGTTGCCAAACCTATGTCTGTAACATCAAATCCCATAGATTGCAATGTGCCTACTACAAGTTTCTGCACCATTGAGCCTGACATACGTGCATCTCTGCCCACAACTATAGTATTGGAACCATTGGTTGAAATCTTGCGTATCAAGGTGGAGTAGGCTGCTGTAAACTTTACTATATCCACAGGGCTCAGACCATCACCAACAGAACCCCCTATGGTTCCTCTAATTCCTGAAATTGATTTAATTAATGACATATCTTAAAATATTAATCGTTTCTTACTGTAAAATCTGTAACTTCAATTCTTAATGTTATTACCTGCTGCATCTGCTCATCTTGTCCTAAAGTGGAGTCTATTAGAAATACTGCACGGCTGTTATGATGCATACATGCCACACAATCGTTCCATCCGATACAAGGAATGCTGCTGTGTGGGGTGTAAACAAATTCATAACCCTCCCAACTTTCTGATGGGTTTGTATTGTCTCCAACAAGACGTCCGTTTAAATCATAACTCTTAAAGCGGATTATAATACCATTCCCTTTTGCAGGTTTTCTTTGGGT
The DNA here is from genome assembly GCA_045616965.1 of Candidatus Enterocola sp. Classification (GTDB taxonomy): domain Bacteria; phylum Bacteroidota; class Bacteroidia; order Bacteroidales; family Paludibacteraceae; genus Enterocola. The sequence goes on along the minus strand of JAZLHT010000242.1, from coordinate 838 downwards.
CTTATCATCATCTACCAATCTAATATATGCTCCTCTGTTAGTTTTAAAATAGAGATTCTCGGGCCATGGTACAGGTTGAGAGAAACAATAATCGGAATCTGTAGATAATATTATATGGTTTTTGCTTATATACGATGAAAATTTGTTTTTTTCGTCCTTACGTTTTTTTGCGTATGTGTTTGACTTGCAACCAACAAACATGGCCGCTAAAAGTATTATGGCTGTAATTGCCGTTTTGTTTAAATTTTTCATTTTACTGATACTACCTTAATTCTATAAAGTACAGGAGTCATAGGAGTTATACATTGTCTGTCTCCCACTATTCCGTACGCCATATTATATGGAAAAACAAATTCTATCTCGTCACCGATGCGGTGTTCTACTATAGCAATGTCCAATCCTTTGATAACCTGTCGTTTACCTACTGTAAAAGTAAGTGCTTTTCCGTCTGTGCTCTGATAACAAACAGTTCCGTCAAGCAATTCAATGCTATACGCCACAGAAACTTTGTCACCAGTGTTGATGGCACTGATATTATGAGATCCTTCGCTACGCTCAGGATGACGGGATGTGGACAGTGGACAGCGGACAGTGGACAGTGGACAGTGGACAGTGGACAGTGATTCCTTGTTCCTTGACCCTTGTTCCTTGATCCTATAGAAGAATCCCTCCTCACTTTTTATGAATCCTCCCACACTGTCTGTGTAGGCTTCTATCTCACGCCTCTCATCTTCCATACATAACTTATTGTACTCCAATAGGTTTGTACTAACTGTGTCCACCTCTGTCGTGTTTGATGGAATTTGAGGATTCTGATTGCACGATGTCAATATCATAC
>JAZLHT010000241.1:0-14184 GCA_045616965.1 Candidatus Enterocola sp. | reverse complement strand
TCATTACCCTTCTGGTCTTTGGTATAAGAGAGGTTAAGGTTAAGCTGACGTACAGGCTTGTAGTTAATAAAGGCAAAGAACTGCTGAGAGTTATCGCCAAGATAATGCCCCATATTGTAATTGTTAGAAGCCCAAGTGATTGATTGTATTGAGTGCTTATAGCATAGGATATTTGACCTTGTATATTCAAAACCTACAGATACATTCTTCAGAGGCCAGTTGCTTACACTAAAACCAGCCTTGTAGCTAACCAAGTTGCGTTGTTTGTTATCGGGTTTCCAGCGGTCAATACTAAACTCATCTATGTAGAAAGAGCAGAACAGATGAGTGTGAGGAATGTTGTATGTGCTAAGATTTATAAACACCTGAGAGTTTTGGTTTTCCATTTGCATACCCTTTGTGGTAAGGTGGTCCAATGATTTAAAGAATGCAAACGGAATCAGAAATATAGGCTGAAACTCACCTGAATATACCACAGAGTTTCCAAATGCCAAATGCAGACCCTTGATTGGAATAAAGGTGAACATATTGGCTGCAATATACTTATTCATAGGTCTGTAGTGCTTCTTACCTACCCCAATGTCAGAGTAATTCTCCTCCCAATACCATTTTGTGCTATCCACCACATTGCTAATCATAAATCCGTGAATATAGTCAAAACGGAACCAATCACAAGGTGTAAGCTTTAACTCAATCATCGGGAAAGAAGGCTGACGACCCGATATAATGTTACTGCAAGTGTAAGTGTCACCCCACTCTAGGTTATCCTTTACAAACCCGATGCTACCAAACCAAGCGTATGCACGTATACCAGCCCTTACATCGCTGTAATCACCGCCATATTTAGACTCCTTATACTCCACTCCGGGCAGATTATACAGAAAATCAGGTTGCGACATACGAGCCATATAACTACGCTCAGCCTCTGTTTTAACCTTGTTCTTATTAAGATATTTGCCCGTCCAAGAGTTATCGCGTATGCTACCCCAAATAGATATGTGATTAACAATATCCATCTGTAAATCAGCACCATACCAACGCTTTAAAATGGCTCCGTTGCCATTCATATAGACGTGCATACCTAAGATAGGTCTGATTGACGCCTTAAAATGCTTATTGTGAAAAATAAACTGAGGCTGTAACAGAGAGAGGTCAAAAGTCTTTTTGTTTGTATAGTGAACGTAAGCCTTAGGCATGGTGTCAAGCTCATTGGCAAACTCACTTATAAAGAAATCCAAATCCTTTTTCTGACGCTTAAACAGCAGTGAATCCTTGCTTTGAGCCTCCTTAAGTTTGGCGGCAATCATATTTCTGCTGTATGGCTTGAGTGCGGAATTAAGGTCTATTATGCCGTCCATAGCCAACTCATCAAGGAAATCGTATATGCGGGTGTAGCTTGTGTTCTCCGGAATATCCTGTGCGTTAATGTTGATGCTCAGCATCAACATTAACGCACAGTTGACAGTTGACAGTTGACAATTGACAGTTAAAAGTTTTCTGCAACGTTGAATTAGAGTATGTAGTTTAAATTCGCTCATTATGATATTGCTATGGTTAATAATCATTGTCCACTTTGTTAAAACTCCGTTTTAACCATGTTTCGTCGTCACTCGGCATAACCCAAGTAAACTTAGTTCTGCCCTCGTTCCTAGAAACTGTCCACTATTTACTTCTTGCTCTCTTAAAGATTATATTATACATTATCATCCACATATATTTTACGTCCGTAACAAACGTGCCGTTCTTCTCGCAAGCCTTCAGGTATTTCATTTCAGACTCTTGTATTTCTTCAAGTGTCTCTGGCATATCTGCGTAAAACGGAGGGAAAAGACCTGGCTTAAACTTAACTCTAAGTTCTTGCAACTCATCGCAGTATAAATTAAAATACTGATTACTTATAGGTCTTACGCCCACGAATTTCATATCTCCCTTAAGGACATTTATGAACATCGGGAGTTCATCTAACCAGCATTTACGCATAAATGAGCCTACTGTACTTACCCTGATATCATGATTAAACTTACCACCCTTCTGAATGCCGTATGTCTTGTACATGTAGTCCTGTATAAATTCAGAGTATGGGTACATGGTACGGGTCTTGTAAAACTTGAAAACATTGCCGTTCTTACCTACTCTATTAAGCGATATAAGCAGACCATAGCGGCGTTTCTTGTACATTGGCGGTTCCTTGACACGCCTTGCAACAAAATAGGTGTATTTCTCTATTTTTTTCTCATTAACTATCTCAAAACCACAATAATATAGTCTGCCTAAAACCTCCGTCTTAGACAGCACCCTACTTGTACCATTTGTTATATCGTAGTATAAACGCTTGGTTAAGAATAGTTTAGGTATAACCCGCTTAACAATATAGTAGAAAGAATATATAATCCAATTTATAACTTTAGGATACTTTTGCAATATGGCATGCTTTTTAACACTTTTATCTTTAAAGACACCCACAATGAGTCCGTCATCGGGTAATTTTTCATTTATAATGGAGAACATACGGTTAATGCCACGTATATTATTGAGACTGCGTACATTAACTATGGTGCTGTATTTGTAAGGTTCCAACTGTTCAAAATTAAACAACTCAGTTGTGGAGAGAATCTGAGTGTTTGTACTGTGTATATCTATCTGAGAATCAAGCCAATTAAAAGCCTTCTCCCCCATCCACGCCAGCATAGCCTGCTTACGGGCTTCGTAGCCCTCATCGGTGATTACATCGGGTTTTTGCAACACTTTTTTAGGGGCACGTTTCTCTATAGGATGCACATCTGACTCAGGGTCAGAGGCATACCTTATTGCAAAATATAATGATTGAATTATGGCAAGAAATAAAAATACCGTTATTGTTATTGCAAGAATCAGCAGCAATGAATAATTTGGAAACCATAAATACATTACGGTGGCACCTATAGCGTATGTAATTATAGATGTCAAGAACACCACCTTCATTGCCTCCACGTATGTTTGTGTTCTAAGTTCTTTTCTGTATCTGCCGGATATCCAAGCAATTAGAATCCATACAAGGGAGTACTGTCCATAAACTGCTTCATACTTATTGATAGGGTCATCGGCATTAAGCGGCGCTATCCAAACCACTAAAAAGAAAGATATGACCAGTGCAAACAGGTCAAAAATAAGTTGCTTTATTTCAAACGTAAACCGTTTCATCGTATTGTTTTACAAAGGTAATACAATTTTTTGAAATAAAAGCAATTAAGCCCTATAAAATCTTAATGCAAGACACCCTAATTTGTAGAGAAAAGGTTTGTTTATTGATATGTATCTGCCAAATTCCACCAATTCACCGCCAAAACGGAGCTTAAAATCCCTTACGCCGTATGGAATGCCTGGTGTTCCGGCTCCCATAGTGTCAAAAATGGTCTGCCCGTCTGCTATGGCATTTCTGATTGTTTGCCAATATATTATTGCCGAAGGGCTTTCTGCCTGATATTCAGCGTCAAGTCCACAAGCATAATAATCATATACAGTGCTGTCTGTAGATACCTGTAGCATGCCTCCTATAATTTTTTCATCTTTAATTGCAAGCAGATATTTTCCGCAACCCGATGTAAACATCCGTTCAAAAAACTCCCATGGAAACAGCGGCTTTTTAACTTTTTGCTTGTAGTGGTTTTTTAGTAAGCCGTAAAATGTTCTTACCTCATCTAAATTTGTAGCATAGCGGCACTTTACCCCACTCTCTGTGGCACGCCTTATCTGCCGTCTGCGATTTTCGTCCATTCTATCAAAGGTTTTCTCCTCTGTATCACACTTAATAAGTACGTTCAGGTGTGGTGTATATTTAAACCCGATGTCAGTGAATGCCTTCCCATATTCAGAGTAATCCTTATCTGCTCTAATCTCTGTATAAATGGCTGATTTAGTGGCTTGTTTCAGTTTTTGTAACAATTTTGTAACATCTTCTGCGGTGGCATCGGGGTTAAGAACAGGACCTCCTAAAACTATAGCCCTGCGTGAGAAGAAACCCTTTAGTAGTCCCTTCTCCTGCTGTATATAGCCTTGCACATAGCCCTTATCAGTAGTTACCTTAAATGCCTTGACACATTTAAGTCCATTATAAAATGCGTATGCTATGTCACTCTGGAAGAAACTCATGGGTAAATCATCTGATTTTCAGCAGTATGAATTTTACTGCATTTTTAGCGGTTTGCATGGCAAGTTCCTTAAACCATTGTGGTTTGGAGTCTGTCCAGCGCTGTGGGTGGGTTGTAATCATAAGGCGTTTTGGCAGTGTGCCGTCCTTTATGGCGGATATCACTTGGTCTGTAGTGTGATATACAAGCCCCTCTTTTGTCCAAATATCCTGATACTCTGGTATTTTATCTCTTACACTGACTTTATAGCCGTCCCACATACGTCCTGTGTCTGTAAGATAGAACATTTCACTGAAATCTATATCAAAGTAAGGCTCTCCTATTATTCCTGATTTTTTGTAGTCATATTTTTTCCACAAATCCTTTCCATCATACTTACTGGTGGGTGCTCCATGCATGCAAATTGTCTTTACGGGGTAAAATGTGCGGAAGTATTCCAACTGCTTTTTAAAATGTGCGTATGCCTTGTCTGTATCGCCTCCGCAGATGCTCATATCCTCATAATGATACCCTATTTCATGCCCTAAACCTGCTATATTTTTTATTATTTCAGGCTGGTTACTCTCAGGTATTACTCTAAAGTAATATACTGCTTTAGCACATTGCGAATGCTCTATTATTGCAGTCTGTAGTGAGTTATTCGCCTTTAAATCCACATCATGCCTCAGTATAACAAACTTCTCCGGTCTGTTGCCGTTCATATACTCCTCAAAAGTTAAAGTTTTATACCCCGATGAAATCAGGGTTTTCACCATCTCACCATATTTTTGCAATGTGAAATCCATAACCATAACTCCGTTATTTCTTTTCTTTTCATTTTTTATCTCCTTTCTTCCCGTCATCTCCTTTCTTCCCGTTATCACATTTCTTCCCGTCATCTCCTTTCTTCCCGTTATCACATTTCTTCTCGTCATCCCTTTTCTTCCCTTTCGTCATCCTGAGCGTTAGCGAAGGATCTCCTAATTATTATGAGATGCTTCACTCCGTTCAGCATGACGGAAGGGAGATTTTTCGTTCCGTTCAGCATGACGGGTGGAAAACTTAGCTCTGCCCTCGCTATTCCTCACTGTCAACTTTGTTAAGGCTTCGCCTTAACCATGTTCGTCGTGACTCGGCATAATCCAAACAAGTTTGGCTTCTGCCCTCGCTACTCCTCACTGTCCACTGTCCACTTAAATTCAAATCTTTCAATATCCTCCTCTATCAGCGGACCTCCCTCCTGAACCTCTATAAAGGTAAGTTTTGTGATGGCTTTTACTGCATGCAGATGCTCTGCTGGGATGTTTACCACATCGCCTCGCTTTACTTTAGTTACTTTGCCGTCCAATACAAACAGTCCTTCACCATCTATAAAACTCCAAATTTCACTTCTGTGATGGTGTACCTGATAACTTATATTCTTGCCCGGATTCAGTGTAATGGTTTTTGTAAGTGCCTTAAATCCATCACTAAATTCTTGTGTGTTAAGCACTTGATAACTACCCCAACGTCTCTCCTCATACATCGGGCGGTTAATAAGCTTATCTGCATAATCCTTAATGGTCTCAGATACTTTTTTACCGCACACAAGTATGCCATCGGGGCTTGCGGCTACCACTACATCACTTAAACCATTACAGAAGATAGGTGTACCTAACTCATTTATTACGTGCGTATTAGTATTCTTATTTCCTAATACAGCATTACCTATAACATTGTCCGGAAACTCTTCTGTAAGTGTGTTCCATGTACCCAAATCTTTCCAATCTCCTTCAAACGGAACCATTGCCACGTTTTTGGCACTCCGCACAAACTCATAATCAAAACTGCCTTTAGGCAATAAACTATACTGATTTCTGAATTCTGTATAAGAATTTGCATTCAGGTAATGTTTTACGGCATCAACCATATATCCTAACTTAAATGCAAACACCCCACCATTCCAATATGCCCCCTCTTTCAGCAACTTTTCAGCATCATCTATCTCCGCCTTCTCTATAAATGACGAAACTTCACTCCTAAACTCCTGAACTCCTAAACACCTAAACTTAGGTATTATGTAGCCATATTTAGGCGATGGATACGTTGGTTTTATGCCCATAAGCACTAAATCTGCGGCATTGCTGTCCACCGTTTCAGCCATCTGTTTTATTGCAGAATAGTATTCATTGCCCGTATAGGCATCGCAAGGCATAACCACTACGGTTTCATCGGGGTTTATCTTATCCTCTAACGCTAAATGCATAACAGAAAGCGCTATGGCGGCAAATGTTCCCCTACGCTCAGGTTCTGCCACAAAAGATATTTTATCGTGTATCTGATTCTCTATGGCATCTTTTTGCTGATTATTGGCGGCAATTGTAATGCAGGCATCTATCCCAGATTCCTTTATTTGCCTTATAACACGCTGCAGCATGCTCTCTTTAGCCCCATCGGGTGCTTGTAGTAATGGTAAAAACTGCTTAGACCTTGCGTAATTACTTAGCGGCCACAATCTTTTTCCGCTTCCTCCGGATAATAGAATTAGTTGCATAATAAATCAATTGAAAGTTGATCCTTCCGTCATCTCGAGGGTTAGCGAGAGATCTTAATAAAGATATCTCACTTCGTTCGATATGACGAATATCGACTAACTATAATATTCCACGAAGATAACAATTATTTTTTGTGTTTGCAAATCTTAATCCACTTATTATTATGGATATTGCCATCTAACATTTTAAGCCCACCAAACTTTACCCGATGAATGCAAGGCATAAGGCTTACCTGGTCACGTGGGCAACCGCCTTTAAACTCCTGCCACCAAAGCTCCATTAACTCCTTGAGTTTTACATCGTTGTGTTTACGAATCAAACAACCGTTCTCAGTAATCCCCATATCATCTTTAAACCCCCACTCCACATATCTCTGCCACTGTTTCTCTGCCTCATCGGGTTTAATTTTTCCCCTTTTAATCAAATCATCAATCTCTTCCCTTACACTATTACAATAGCTATGCATAAACGCCGCCATTGTGGTACTAACATCAAGACTCTTAACCAGTTCAGTAAAATCACCTGTAATCACCATATTTGCATCCACATAAACACTTGTATCAAAGCCATTTGGCAAGTAAACATGAGGCAGCATCTTAACCTTTCTTGAAATCAGAATGTTGTTTGTTTCCTGTAACAGAAACACCTTCCATACCCCTATGTTCCCACTAAACCTACAATCATCCGTCCCTCTCCATCTATACCCACACAGATTTTGTGTATCACACAAATCCACAATCTCAGCATTGTTAGTAAACAAAAAATACCCAGCCCCAGGCATCACCACCTGTGGCTGCTTCACAGAATCATAATCCCCCGTAATAACAGTATAAATGGCTACGTTACACATACTTACGCACCAATAACTATAGACGGGTCTATATCAAGTTTATGGCATATTTCACGAGCAATTTGCAGCGTAGGCTCTGTTTTCCCGCTCAAATACTCACAAACACGTGCCGGTGATACACCAATAAGCTCAGCCACAGCCTTTTGGCTTAGTCCTCTCTCATACATTCTAAGCTGTATAACCTCTGACAGTTTAGGTAATCCCACATCAAAATGCTTGTCAGAATAGTCTGCAACCAGGTCAGATAGTAATTTAAGTTCTATCTCTAATTCCTCTTTAGTGTTTAATGATGTTTCGTTTATAAATTTAGCCGAACCACTCTTAATGTTATACGGCACAGCCTCTTCTGCAACCATTGGGGTTGGAGATTCAGGAGTAAATCGTTCCATAGCATCAATCTTTTCAATAATTTGCTCTACCCTTGCCACAGCCCAGTTATATTCCTTTATGTTAGTAATTTCTGTCATAATTATATTGTTGTAATGTCCTTAATCCTTTCATATTCAGTATGAGTCCTGATAAACCTTATATACACATATTTAATAGTAAACCTAATCACAGCAATCAATCTATAATTATTTCCTCTGATGTTAAATACATAACGCTGGTTACCAACACAATCCACACTGCCGTTAAAAGACCGCCTGATGTCAGCAAAATCTCTCCACTCAGCTCTTTTAACCCTCTGTACCCAATCCTGCAATGCCACCCTGCTTTCCGGATGCTCAGTTATGTATTCCTTTATTTTCTGTTCAGTAAAAATCTTCATCACCCCACAAAGATACAACAATAATTTCAAATAACAAAATAAAATTACAAAAAATGTAATAAATTATATAAAACAATATGATTTTTGTAGTTTAATTTAACTTAATATCACTAAATAGTGGATTTTTGTTGATTAAGCAACTGTTTTTGTGGAATTTTGTAGATTAAGCAACTTATTTTGTAGCGATATTTGCAAGTTCTGCCTTAATGTCATTTACAATATAAGTGTCAGACATTAACTGATAGCCGTATTTTGCATCATGAAGTTGCTTCCCTACCGTAGATGAGTAAAATAGAAGCAAGGCCTGTTTTGATGAGATTTGCAACTCACTTGCTAATTGCATTATAACTCTGGCAATTTTTCTATATAGTATATAATCTTTCATGAATTTACAATACAATAGACTCTTTGAAATGTAAAAAACTATCTATAATCTTTTGATTCTGAATACATACTTGATGGCGTAAGTCCTCATGCATCAATTGTTTAATGGCTTGTTCCGCGGTAATAAACCCATCAACATAAGCGTCAACCGTTGTAATTACATTATCATTTGCAATGCCACCCTCAATCCAATCAATATTTAGCCAAGGCTGCTTACCTTTCCTACTAGCAGCCACAAAATCAAGCCACTCAATATTATATGTTTCAAATATACATTTTATATATTTTGTTTCTGACGATTCAAACAGTTGTTCATCAAAAGTATATATATTTAAAACAGCAATGCTATTGTTGTGTCTGGAAGCTTTTGTGTTAGCCCATTTCTCCGCTTGCTCACGATTATTTGACAAATAGAACCCTGGACCAAAATCCAAGTCAGCCCTTCCGTATGTTGCAGATGGTTTCAAAACCTCTACAGTGGACCCATAATATAATAATTTATTCGTTCTCATAATTATGTAGGGTTTCTATTATGTCATCAGCAACATATTCAGCACTTTGTGTATGCAGAGTATCATAATACTTCATTAACCTACCCTCAATAAGACCTTGCTTCTCCAAGCGTTGCGTCAACTCCTCTGCAGGAATATTCATCTTTTTTGCCGCAGTTTCAATAACAAATACCATAAACTGCATAACATCACTTTCATATGTACGAGCAAGACCTTCCATATTTGTATTACTGTCTGCAAATATATCACAAAATTTGCAGAAAATCAAAAAAATTAATAAAACTAATTCAATTTATTTATGTATTATAAGAACTTAAGCACCCAACAAATTATTTTTTTAATACGTATAATTAACCCAAATCATTCATATACAAAAATTACTTATACATATCATATATTTAATGATACACTATATATACTACATATTATAAAAATCACAATTTTTTCTCAACAGATTCGTCATATTAATAAAAATGATTAACTTTGCAGAAGTAAAGTGCGAATCTAATAACACTCATCTAACGATCACAATAAAGTTGATACGATGACGAAAATAGAGATTAACAAAAATAGAATTATTGAATTGCTGGCGTCTTATAGAATGACAGCAGATGATTTGTTGTCTCTTTTAAATAATGGGCGTCAAAAATTGCTAAAACTCGATGATGTGATATGTGATGCGATCACTCTACCTGTATTAAAGAGAGTTGATCAGATTTTTGACAGAGGATTAACTTATTATCAGGATTTTTCAGAAAGATCATTTTCAAGTGAGACCAGTGTCTTCTTTAGAAAAGAAAACTTTGCTACTGATTTGAATTTAGAATCAATGCGTTTGGTTCATAAGTTTGAACAGCAAAAATTTCTTCTAGATGGTTTTGTTACTCTAACAAAAATGAATATGAAAGTTGACATAAAAAGATTTGACATTTCGGACAACGCTACAGAAGTAGCAAAAAGTGTCAGAAATCTATTTATGCCAGAGAAAACACCCAGCACAAGCAGAGGATTACTTAAAGCAATGATTGATGCGTGTGCTAACAACAAGATTTATGTGTTTGAGTTCATTGAAACTTGGAATAAGAAAGATAGAGCAAACATTGATGGGTTTTATTTAAATCCAAATATGATTGTATTTAAACGTCAAAAATCTTACAAAAGAGAGTTATTTACTCTAGCTCATGAGATAGGACATTGCCTACTCGGAGCAGAAGAAGTTGAACCATTGGATTTTGTAGATTTTGACATAAGCAAACTCTCAAATATAGAACGCTGGTGTAATGACTTTGCGTTCTATCTATTAGCAGGCAGTGATGCTAATCTAATTGATAGCATTCCATTTGTAGGACCACAAAATGATTATTGCCATGATTTGGTTGAAGAAATAAGCAAGCGTACTTTTATTAGCAAGCTTGCCATATACACTCGTTTTTTAATCGACAATAAGGTAAGTCCTGCAAATTATATAGCAATTAAGTCCGATTTAATGGAACAATATAATTTACGAAAACAGAAAGAAAAAGAAGATTATAAAGATAGTAACACGCATCCAGCACCACCCAAGCCAATAATGTCCCCATTGTATATTGAAACAATACAAATGGCATTGTATAAAGGTCTAATATCAGAGCCGCAGGTTTGTAAATACCTTAATGTGAAACCCTCAAATTTGGAGAAGTTTATATGGTAATAGTTGATACATGTTCGCTAATAAACCTCTCTCGATATTATCTCCCATTTGATGAGGAAGGCAAATTGAACAAATTCTTTGAGAAGAAGTTTCGCAATAGAGAGATAGTCATGCTTGATATCATTCTGAATGAGTGTAAACAGGTATCAAAGGGGCTAGTGGTACAATCTATGCCATTTTGGGAGTCAGATGAAAAATTAATTGTGAAAACAAATGATTTGACTGTCCCTACACCTCGAAAATTCAGCAACCAACTTGACAACAATTTTTGTTATCAAATAGCAAGAAATCAGTTGTCAAATGAAGCATATGCTACCCAAAGGCAATCATTTTTAGATAGTGGTGATGGAAAAATTATTTTATATGCTCTCAACAAATCGAGTGAGTCACACTTATTTGAGAAGATTGTAGTGTTGACAGACGAAAGTAATATTCCTAATGATGGTAAACTATTTAAAAAATTACCTGCAATATGTGAGTTTTTGGAAATTCAGACTATGACATTAGTTGACTACCTAAAAAAACACAATATTGAAGTTGATTGGAATGTTCCTGAGGAAACGAATTGATGTTTTAGTATTAGCCTAACTTTTACACTATTTGGTTAATGAACACTTTCTTGTTGCTGTACCATGCCCAACATGATTAAAACATGTAATAATCTGCCAGCTGTTCCAAGTCCAAAATATTGAGGTGGCAAGACACCATGGCATAGTAGATTTCTAATATTTAGGGCACGTTGATCAGTTAGGACTATTCGGAGATAATACGCTCCATCTTCGGTAAAAACATCTCTTATGATTTGTTCTCTTAGCAACTCGTCTAAAGTTCGAAGTTGAAATCCTTTCTTATTTCGTTGAGGTTTTAAAATTGAGGCACCACTTAATTCTACTAGATTACATATTGCACATTCTATTTGTGGAATTATTAAATGACAGAAAAGAAGATATTTTCCATCAATAAAATAGTTTAGTGCTGTTGCTATTACTTCGTATCGATTTTCATCAAATAATGGAGACTGCTTAATCAAACTAGACATCACATTTTCAGTAGTGAGAGTATTTGTTGTCAAAAGTTTATTGATAGCCATTCCAAGAAATATTGCATCTATGTTAAGTTTTTGTGCTACATGAAGAATCAATTGACCTTCTGGATCTGAATTATATGATCCGATATAAGACATAGGACGCCCTTTTAGATCCATAATATTCGTCCCCATCATGTATTTTAAAGGATAATACTTCGTTAATTCTTCTAAACTCTTTTCTTCATTAGACAGATTAGGGATAAAATAAACTGTGAAATTTCTCCATCTTGTCCACATCGATTCTACCTGCTCACCAAACATTCTATCTATTTGTTGATAAGCCTCAACTGGAATTTGAAATTCAAAACTATGAGTTTGCATTTCATCTTTTGCTTTCTCTCCAAGTTTTTGTAATTTTGTGGTTAATCGAGTAGCCTCATCTTCTAATCCATAAAGTCTATATGTCTGATACACATGTTGAAGATTACCCATTATTTGTATCGCGCTCATACTTTTTTCTTCATTACGGAAAGCATTCTCCACAATGTTTAATATCCTCCGTATATTTTCCTTATCTTGTATAGAGTTATAGTATTTTGCAAGAAGTTCTCCTTGGCTTTGAACTATCCACGGATTTATATGACCTTCAGTATTGGGTGTATATAATCTTGATAAACGAGATTCATGTTGTGCAACCAAATGTTCTTTTTCAACTTGGGTAAAACACTTTTTGTTTTCAATCATTAGTTGAAACTGCGAAGCCCAACAGCGTACAGATTCGTCTGTTCCATGCCTTTTTTCAAAATCGCAGAATGCAGTTTTAACAACAATGAGATCTGCGGATTGTTTGTTGACAACATCGAACAGTCTTTCAAGAGTATTAGTTGTAACTACAGGATGACTGCAATAATCCTCGTTACATACTTTAATCATTGAATCGACATAAGTTCTGTAAAGATTTGCACAATGACTACGATGGGCTACTTTCTGTTCGAAATCCCATACCAATCCAGCATAACGCATTTTTAACAACGGATTAATGGTCTCTTTGTATCTTTTTGTCCAATAATCTATGGCATCAACAGTAATTTCATCTAATGCAGGAGAATAAACAGGAGATCCATTTGCATCAACAAAAGTACTTTGTGGACCGAAATAAAAACCCCAATGATTATCTTCAGAATATGGAACAAGTCTAAAAGCTAATAATTCAAATCCATATTCTGGCTTAGAATTCTCATTTTCATCCAAACTTAATAGAACAGATACTATCTCGGAATCATCTATACCCTTTGTATCTAGAACATCAAAAGGGCTAAAAGCATCTTGTATAGTCATTGCTATGACGTGATTAGTTTATATACATTTACTTAATATGGTGTATATGTGTTATATTATATTACAGGCTCTATACCAGATAACATCCAATGCTTCCATACCAAGGCGTATGGACAGAGTTTTGATTCACAGCATCTTCTCCATGGTGAATTCTTGCAATATTTGTTTGTTATTGTATTCGAAGAACTATAACACCAGTCAAACAAACAACAAGAATGGCTTGCATTCATAAATGTTTTTTCTATTTCCTGGAATACTTTAAAATACTCCACATTCATTTCCAAAGATATATCTTTAGGATTAACCTTGAAGTATTTTCCAAAATTATTATTAGACATTAATGGAGTGCCGATGTCTTGCATTGCTTTACAAAAACAATCATTTGTTGTCAAATTATTATGTCTAGCCATCTTGAGCAAAAAATACCTGTCATGCTCTCTCCAATCTATCGCAAACTGCACTAATCGTTCAATCCACTCATAATAAGATTGCGATATAATCATATCGCAAAGATATGATTTCAACAATGATGCAATAGTAAACAAGAAATTTTTGAAACCGTCTAGAAAATTACTTTGTTTTCTCTTGTCTGCCAAAATAGCTACTTGTTGTGAATAAAAGTAATCATAAATGTCTTCTGGTTTTGAAAGGGCTATTTCCTTATTTTTGATTCCTTTCATTATTTTAACAAAACACGTACCTGGATTAGAACACATAAGACTCATATCACACAAAGCTATTACCATAAGACTATCATTACTAAATCCATGGACATAATAATCTGCAACTTTTTCTGCAGCCATATAGGGGAACTCTGGAGACTTGACACATCCATTGGGTGAACACAATCGTTCCATAAGGTATGCCATATTCTCCATAATTGCCGTTGCACCAAACGACACCTCCGTATCAGTATCCGTTTTAATGATAACATTTGGTATTGCATTCATATATGGATTCTTCTGATATAACTC